>NZ_JBIWOA010000036.1:0-111562 GCF_044767525.1 Streptomyces sp. NPDC101234
CTTCGTGCCCAACCCGCGCCACGGCCGTCGTACGGCCGCGAAACTCCAGGCGGCGCAGCAGGCCCTGTCCCGCTTCCCGCGCCGCAAGGCCAAAGACCGCACCGCCGGCCACCGGCGCGCGGTGGAGAAGGTCGCCCAGCTCCACGGCAAGGTCCGGCGCCAGCGGCTCGACCACGCACACAAGACCGCTCTGGGTCTGGTCCGCGCACACGACTTCATCGCGCACGAAGACCTCAAGATCCGCAACATGAACAAGGCCCCCGCACCCAGGCCCGACCCCGGCCGGGCAGGCGCGTTCCTGCCCAACGGGGCCGCCGCGAAAGCCGGGCTCAACAAGTCGATCCACGATGCCGGATGGGGGGTGTTCCTGACGATCCTGCACGCCAAGGCTGAAAGCGCCGGACGGGAAGTGATCGCCGTGGACCCCCGCAACACCTCCCGCACCTGCCCCGAATGCGGGCACACCGCGAAGGAGAACCGGCCCGCACAGGAAAAGTTCCACTGCCTCTCGTGCGGCCACACCGCGCACGCCGACACAGTGGGAGCCACCAACGTTCTACGGGCCGGGCTGGTCCGTCGCAACGCCAACCCGGCGTAACGAGAAGCCCCCGGCTTCAGCCGGAGGAGGAGTCACCTGGGTCGTCTTCCGCGTGCCGGCCTCGCCGTGCACCGCCGCGCCCCACACCAGGGGCGGCCCGGCGCTCGTCTGCCTTCTGGAATTGCGGCATGCCGGTGGGAGTCCGGCGCGGCAGCCGACTGTCGTCGCGCACCCCTCATACGATCACGGCTATGGGCGAGCGGTGGTCTGCGGCGGCGCCTCGGCCGCCTCGGCAGGGCGGATGGTCGCGGTTGACGTCGTCGCGTTTCGTGCCGGCGGCGGTGATCTCGCTGATCATCGCGGCCTTGGCCGGGCTCTTCGTCGGCGCCTACTGCTGGGCCATGGCCAATCCCGTACCGCATCGCATCCCCGTCGCGGTGACGGGAAAGTCGGTCGCGGGCGACCGGTTCATCAAATCCCTGGAGGCCACGCTAGGTACGTCGCTGGTCCTCCACCCGTACCCGGAATACGACAGGGCGCTCGCCGCGGTCGACGCCCAGCGGGAGTTCGCGATCCTGCAGCGCCGACCGGCTGGGGTGGAGGTCGATGTGGCGAGCGCGGCGGGCGCGTCGGTCGCCCGGGTCCTCGGCCAGAGCGCCCCGGAGGTGGGCCGGGCGCTCAGCATTCCCGTCCAGGTCAGGGACGTCAAACCGCTTCCGGCCACCGACCCTCAGGGGCTCGCTCTCTTCTACATCGCGCTGGGGTCGACCATTCTCGGTTTCGTCGGTGCCATCCAGCTCGGGGTGCATGCTCAGACGCTACGGCCGGTTGAACGGATCGCCGTCACCATCGGCTATTCCGTGCTGGGCGGCCTGTGGATCTGCATCATGGCCGACTGGGTGCTCGGCGTGGTGCGTCTGCCGTTCGCCCAGTCATGGGGGATCTGCACATTCACCATGGTCACGGCGGGCATGATCTTCACCGCGTTCCACACCTTCCTGGGCCGCTGGGCGTTGCTCCCGACATGGCTGCTGCTGGTCATCCTCGGCAACCCCTCGTCCGGGGGCGCGGTCGCGTGGCCGCTGCTTCCGCCGGTCCTGGGCTTTCTGGGGCGGTTCCTACCTCCGGGGGCATCGGTGAATGCCCAGCGCAACGCCATCTATTTCCCGCACAACCAGCACGTCGAGCCGTACATGGTGCTCGCCGTGTGGTGCCTGGTAGCCACGTCTGTCTTCCTTGTATGGCGTGCACGCCATCCCGCCGGCCGGACGACCGTAGAGGCCCTCGCGCCCGGCGCGGGATGAGCGCGCTACTCGTCTCCGGCCCCGGGATCAAAAGAGGCCGAAAGGGTGGAACGCCAGGACGAGACACCGCGGCAGAGTCTCGTCGCCCGCCTGGTGGAGGTGAGGGTCTGGGCCGCTCGCGAGGCGGGTTCACCAGCAAACTCCACCTGAGAGGGTGGTAGGTGACGTGATGTCGCATCTGACGTCACCGGAAGGTGTGGCACAGCCGCATCTCCGCTGTTTGGGAGACTCGGGAGTGCTGGAGTGTCGCCCGTGAGCGACCGCCAGTCCTACAAGAGCGACTTGTCCGACGGGCGCTGGGCCCTGATCGAGCCCGTGGTCACCTCTTGGAAAGCCCGGCATCTCTCTGTCAGTGGCCACCAGGGCAACTACGACATGCGGGAGATCGTCAACGCCCTGCTCCACCAGTCCCGCACAGGCTGTCAGTGGGACTACCTCCCGCACGACCTGCCGCCCGCCGACGCGGTGAAGTACTACTTCTACAAGTGGCGCGACGACGGAACCGACCAGACCATCCACGACCTGCTGCGCTGGCAGGTCCGCGAGAAGAAGGGCCGATCAGCCGACCCCAGCCTGGTAGCGCTCGACACCCAGAGCCTGCACGCCGCCGCCGGAGTCCCGGCCGGCACAACCGGACGGGACGCGAACAAGAAGGTGCCAGGTCGTATGCGGGGACTGGCCGTCGGCGTCCTGGGCCTGGTGATCGCGGTGGTGGTGCTCGCCGCCTCCGTCCACGACAGCGCCTTCGGCACCGCCCTGCTCGACAAGGTCGCAGCCAGCACCGGCGCCGTGCAGAAGGCCCTGGTGGACCAGGGGTTCAAGAAAACCGTCGTGGATCACGGGCAGCAGGTGGGCATCGAGGACGAAGTCGTCGAGCGCAACCCGGCCGACGCCGGGTTCGCCCCCCAGCCCAAGCGGTGGATCGTGGAGCAGACGAACGGGATCTTGATGCTGCACCGCAAGTTGGTGCGCGACCACGAGCATCGGTCCGCCTCGGCCTCGTCCAGGGTGTGCTGAGCGATAAGCGACCGGATGTCGGATGCTGACCGGCACTTCCAGCTCTGCCCGGCGCGGCGCATGACCGGCGGGGAACTGACCCTGGGGGCACTGCTGGTGCGGCTGGAGGAGCGGCAGCGGGAGATCGCCGCGCAGGCCGAAGCGGCCCGGGAGAAGATCGCGGAGCTGACAGCACTGTTGGACGGGCTCGACACGGCTGCCGAGGAGATCCGGATCACCCGCAAGACACTGCTGGAACTGCCCGATCCCGAGGCGCCCGTGCCGCCGGCCGCGCAACTGCCGGGCCCCTCCTGCGCACGAGCCGTGGTAGGCAGGTCTGATGATCAGTCGACTCCCTCTCGATCAGCAACTCGAGTCCCTTCGTGTAGTTCTGTCCCGTAACGGCATGTTGACGGAGGTGTTGGCGCGGGCTGCGACGTTGGATCTCCCCGGGTGGTATGTGACGGCCGGGTGTCTGTTCCAGACCGTGTGGAACGTCGTCACGGACAGCCCGCCGACCAACGGCATCAAGGACTACGACCTCTTCTACTTCGACGCCGGTGATCTGTCCTGGGAAGCCGAAGACGCGGTGATCAAGGCCGGGCGAGAGATTTTCGCCGACTTGCCTGTAGAGGTAGAGATCCGTAACGAGGCACGGGTCCACCTCTGGTACGAGGAAAAGTTCGGGGTCGCGTGTCCGCCGTATGACTCCACCGAGGCGGCGATCGACAGTTTCGCCGCCACGACGTGCTGTCTCGGAGTACGAGTGGAGGCGGACGGTCAGTGGCGCGTGTATGCACCGCACGGCCTGTCGGACGTGTTCAACCTCGTCGTTCGGCCAAACCCGGTGCTTGCCCCTCGGGCGGTCTATGAGGCGAAGGCAGAGCGGTGGCGAGAGCAATGGCCTGAACTGACTGTCCTGGACTGGCCTTCCACAAGTGTCACGTCGAACTCGTCAGGCCACTGACGTCGGCGGGGAGTTCTGCGGCGAGGGTGAACAGGACAGTGGAGCGACCCTGTTGGGGGCGAATGCCGATCTTGTGGAGCCGCAGGCCGATCTGGCTGCCCCTGAGCGGGCGACCTGGCTGGCCTCCGGGTAAGAGCCAGGGGCCATCATCCGGGGTGCCGATCTTGGCCTTGCCTCGTCGGTTCGCGAGGAGTTCGCGGACCAGGGTGGACAGCGGCATGGGGAGGACGACCGGCGAGGTCCCGAAGGTGATCGCAGCGGTCTCGCCGGTGATGTTGACGTCGTCGACGGTGAGCCGGCTGATGGTGGAGATCTTCTGTGCGTAGAGGATCAGCAGCAGTCCGGCGACGCGGTCCGCGGTGGGCAGGGTGTCGTCGTTGAGGAGGCGTCGTGCGTCGCCCCAGCGCTTTTCGCTGTCGATGGTGCCCTGCGGGCCCGTCCAGCGGACGGTGCCGAAGGTGAGGCCATGGGCATGGCGGAGCTGTACGGACCAGCGGACGAAGTGGCCGGTCTCGTCACTGTAGGTGAAGGCGGGATCGGTCATCCGACGTTCCAGGTCGGCTTGCATGGAGGTGTCCAGGGCGAGTCCCTGGGCGGCGAGCCGTTCGTCACGCGGCGTCAGGGCACCCGTGGCGACGAGGACGCTGCGAAGGTGCGCGAGCACCTTGCCCGAAGGAAGGTCGTCGAGGATGTCGTGGGTAACAGGCGTTCGTCGCGGCCGATGCGTTCGAGCAGGTCCTGGACCTTTGGCCGGGAGATCCAGGCCGGAGCAACGTCGGGGCGCTCGGCACTCGTCAATGCCTGGTGGAACGGCACAAGTTCACAGTCGGACCGCGGCTGCCAGCAGCACCAGGACTGACCAGGACGCGAACAGGCTGTAGGCGAAGAGAGCCATGCCGCGGTCGCCGAAGCGCAGTTGGCGGGCCAGGACCCAGCCGAAGAACACTGCCTCGGCCGCCGCGCCGACGAGCCCCCATTTCGGGTGCCAGATGCCAACCAGCAGGGCTACGGTGGCCAGGGTGTGCAGGACGCCGGCGGCGGGCACCAACCATGCCACCTTCCCCTCTCGGAGGCCGAGCCGGGTCAGTTTGTCCAGGCGCTCCACGCCGGGCCCAAACCTGGTCAGGGCCGCAAGCGCAGATGGCACGACTTCCAGCAGCAGAAGCGATGTAACGACGGCGCTCAGCGCGAACAAGCGGGACTCCAGAGCAGGATCAGCCAACGTGTCGCACGCCAGTGTGCTCGTTCGGGCCCCAGTATGAAAGATGCAGCTTCCGCATCTGGACCTGCCCACTTCGCTGTTCACCGGGCCATCCCGCGGTGCCAGGGAACGGACGATCCCGGAAAGCGGCGGTCGTATGACCCCCTCACGAGAATTCAGGGGTTAAAAGGGCGTCTCACGTGGCAAGTTTCGCGAGCCTCTTGCGGCAGCTCAGGGCGGTGGCCGTGGCCAGGCCCCGGCCCTGCCGGTCGTTGAGACCACGTACGGAATCTTGAGGCCACGAGCAGCCCATGGCAGGCTCATGCCGCATGATCGATGAGTTCGCGAAAGACAACCTGCACGGGAGACTGCGGCGGGACCGCAAGACGCTGCTCTGGAAACTCGACGGCTTGTCCGAATACGACGCCCGTCGACCTTTGACCGCGACCGGGACCAACCTCCTCGGCCTGGTCAAACACGTGGCCAGCGTCGAGGCCAGGTACTTCGGCGAGGTCTTCGACCGCCCTTCCCCGGAACCGCTGCCCCGGTGGCAGGACCACGACGGCAGCGATCAGTGGGCGACCGAGGACGAGACCCGCGATCAGATCATCGGGTTCTATCAGCGCACGTGGGAACACTCGGACGCGACGATCAACGAGCTTCCCCTCGACGCCCCCGGCCACGTGCCGTGGTGGCCGGAGCCTTGTCCCAACACGAACCTGTTCGCCGTCATGGTTCATGTCCTCAGTGAGTCCGTCCGGCATGCCGGGCACGCCGATATCCTGCGCGAGGGCCTCGACGGCCGGACCGGGCTGCGCGCCGAACACGAGCAGCGGATCGACGAGGAAGCCCGTGCAGCCTACTGCGCGAAGATCGAGCAGGCCGCCAGATCGGCCGCATCAGTCAAGGCTAGAGGTCCTGACAGAAGTTTTTGATCATGTGTCTGTCGGTTCGGTTGCTCGTTGGTGTAGCCGTGGGGGAAGCACCGGCCGAGGCCGTGGATCATCTCGGATGAACTCTGGTCGTCGATCGAGCCGTTGCTGCCCGAGCCAGGCCCGAAGCTGGTCGCGGGCCGACCTCGGGTGCCGGACCGGCAAACGCTGTGCGGGATCCTGTTCGTACTGCACACCGGGATCCAGTGCGAGTATCTGCCGCAGGAGCTGGGCTTCGGCCCGGGCATGACCTGCCGGCGGCGCCTGGCCGCATGGAACGAAGCCGGCGCGTGGGACTGCACCTGGTGCTGCTGAAAAAGCTGCGGTCGGCGAAGAAACCGGACTGGTCGCGGGCGGTGATCGACTCCTCCCACGTGCGGGCGGCCCGAAGGGGCCCCAAAGCGGTCCCAGCCCGGTCGACCGCGAGTCCTTGGCCTCGCCACCCACCGCCACGTCCAACGCCTTTGTCAGGACCTCTGAGCGGCCCGGTTCCACGACCTGTTCTTCGGACTGGCCCGGCGGGTGAGGGTCTCGCGCATGCCTGACCGGGCTGCCGGCGCGGGAGTGGAACAAGACAGCGCGGCTCCGAGTACGGCGCCCTTGTGGAGGGCGACTGGGGCGGCGAGGTGGTAGCCGACTGGTTTGTGTCGCTGCCGCTGGTGAATGGTTTCAGAGGACCGCTGCCGATCGGCTGTGGAAACTGACCCGCCCCGGACAACCGGCAGGACGAGCACAGTTGCCACGGGCCCCGGCCCTGGGCGCGGTGGTCCGGTGGGCCGGGGCACGCTCGGGTCCCCCCGGGTCCTGTGCGTGATCTCGGTGACGTTCCTCGGTACGTCGGTGCGGATCGTCTGCTCACACACCAACGGGAAGGCGCCTGAACTGCGTGGTGGGCTCAAGGAGGCGGCGCGTGGCGGTTCAGGCAGCCGTCACGACTCGGTGTGACCCGTACCGTCAAAGATCTCTAGCAGATGCTCTGGCTGTCGAGGGCGGCATCCCACCCGCCTCCCGGGTCGCCTCCGGTCGAGTACTGGTGCCAGTCGGAGTCGAAGAACACGCTGTTCTCCTGGCTGCCGTCGGAGTAGGCGGTACGTACCCAGCCCCGAGCCTGGAAGGACTTGGGCGCCGGGTAGCTGTCGATGGCCTGGGACGCACTCACGACGCCGTACCAGCGCTTGAATCCGTTGGAGTCACCGTGTGAGACGACGTGCCCGTTCTGGTCGACGAGGTCGACCGCGAGCCACCAACCCGGGCCCGACGGGAAGTGGCAGTCCATGCTGTTGTAGTCGACGTCCAACTCCGCCCAGGTGGACCGTTGACACGAGTCGTAGTAGAGGGTGATCGTTCCCAGCGTCCAACCGTCCCTGCTGTCGGTCAGCGTGTGCGAGCCGACCATGGCGCTGTAGCCGCAGGCGTGGGCCGACGGGGATGATGCCACAACCCCGAGGCAGGTCATCGGCAGTACGACCGCGGCGGCAAGCGCCAGCCGGGTTGTTCCGATCAGAGGTACGAAAGAGGGCACGGTCGTGCTCCTTGGCTGACGAAGGGCCCCCGGTCCGGGTCAGGCCCGGGGGAGGGGAGCGGGTGCAGGGAGAGACCCAGTAGCTGTAGGAGGCGTCGTTGCAGCTGAGCCGCGAGGTGCCAGGTGTGGTCACGCTCGACGGCGGCACACAGCGAGGACGGCGGCGCCGGCTACCTGCATCGGCTGGGCCTGGAGGAGCGCAGCGGCAGGCAACCGTGGCACCAGGAGGCCCGCGCGCCGAGGCCAGGGCCGGCGCGCAGGTCATCGTGCACGGCACGGCCCAGGGCAGCCGGCACAGCCACTGTCCTGCGGGTGACGGTCAGGTCCAGTTCCAGTTCTGGGGCGCGTCCCCGTGCCGCCCGTCCGGCAGGGTCGGGGAGTAGTAGTCCCAGACCAGGACGGGGTCCCCGTTCTGCGACGGGTCGGTGCCGCCGTAGTTCTTGGCGTCCATGAAATCGAAACTGCCTCCGGAGTCGGATCCGCTCTGGAGTCGTGCCCACCCGTCGTAGTCACCGGAGAGCTGGTACCAGACCTGGTTCGCCTCGGGCTGTCCGTTCTGGGTGATGCAGTGCCACAGCTGGACCCGGTGTCCCTTGTAGTCGTCGGGGATGTTGTCGTAAGTGCCACCACTGATGTCCATGTCCAGACACAGGCCGCTGCGCTGGTTGGTGATGGTGAACGCGGGTACGCCACTGGGGGTACGGACAGGGTGGAAGATCCACCCCTGCTGCGCCTGACCGTTGCAGACCCACATCTGCACCTTGTCACCGTCCTTCGACGGATCCTGGTGCGGGTCGCCGGGCGCGTAGGCAGCGTCCAGACACATGTTGCTCGCGTACGGCGTGTGAAGCTGCCAGTTCCCCGGGCTCGCGTGGGCCGTCCCCATGCCCACGTCGACCATGACCAGCGCTACCATCGCCGCCACGGCACTGAGTTTGACGGTCTTCCCCACGTTTCCCCCTGTATCGGACAGAATTCGGCGAGCGGTCGTTTCGCCTGTGCACGCATGCGGCGCTACTCCTGGTACTCCCGGCCGGATCACCCCCGCGCACAGCCGGGCCCGGCGTCGGAAGGGCACGGCAGAGACTACGGCGGATGAAGGCGGCGCGAAGGACGCCGTTGCACAGTGAGGCGGTCCCTCTGGTGCCGGACCGCACAGCGAGCCCCTTTGTCCGCCTGGCAGAGCCCGGGATACGCTCCGGCCGAACGGATTCGGCAGTCTCTCGGGGGAGTGACATGCACGGTCATGATCCGCGTACGGCCACGGCGGCACCGGGACAGGCTCGGCGGGCCGACGACGTGCTGGACATGCAGCGCGCGGCTCGAACGGGTGGCAGCGCGTTGCTGCTCCGCTGGCTGGCCGGCCGTACCGGGGCCGCCGTCCTCCTGGCGAACCGCTCGGGCGACCCCGCCTCCCCGCCCCCGCAGCCCCTCGGCAGGGCCGAGCACGATCTCGTACTGCACGGGATCCGGGAGGCCTCCGTGCGAGGGCTCAGGTCCGTGACCCTCGACGAGCAAGACCTCACCTGCGTCGTCCTTCCTCTCGACGGCCCACCAGGCGTCCGCGCGCCCTTTCTCGCGGCCGTGGTGGCACGGCCGATGCCACCCGGCCTGCTGCTCCTGCTCGCGGATGCCGCATCCGGCCTCAGCCTGTGCTGGCAACTGGAGCGCACCCGGCAGCAGCAGCGTCGGCTCCGGGACGCCGACGCGCGGATCCGGGAGGCCGTCGTGCACCTCCTGATGAACGGTCAGGTGACCACCGCACGCCTGGTCGCGGGGGCACTGCGGCCCGCGCTGCCCGACGTGACGCGGATCTACGTCGTCGAGGGACCGCACACGAAACGCAGGGCGGTCGCGGACACGTGGGCCAAGGCGGCCGACGGCGCGTGGGTTGTGCCGTGTCCTGTGTACGCAAACCATCTGGTGGTACTTGCGCCGGCCGACTGCGGGACTCACGCTGGTATGGCCGTCGAGCCGGTCTGGCCCCGCTCGGTGGCGGAGACCTGCTGCATCGGGGTGAGCGACCCGGTGCCCTTACGAGACACCGCCATCGGCTACGCGCAGGCCTTCCACGCCTTGGCCGCTGCACGTCACAGTGCTGAGCGGCGTGCGTCGTTCGCGGGCCACCCCGACCTGGCGCTCACCATCGGGCCGGCCGCGGAAGCCTGGGCGGCGGTCTTCCTCGCGCCGCTGCGTGCCTACCGTGCGCGGCGTCCGCAGGACCCGGACAGCGCGGAGCTGCTGGCCACCGTCGCGTCATGGCTCAGTTTCTCCTCCAAGGCGACGACCCATCTCAAGATCCACCGCAACACCCTGGCGGCGCGTCTCACGCTTGTGCAGAGGTTGATGGGTCTTGACCTGGAGCGGCTGCCCGACCAGGCTGCACTGGCTCTCGCACTTCGCGTGATCGGCGCGGGCATCCCCTCCGGCCCGGAGCACCGCACGTCAGATGCCGGGGGAAGGGCGCCCTCCTTGGACGGACTCCTTGCGCTGCCCCACGTCGTGATGTGGGCCCAACGACAGTTCCGTCCCGTACGAGCGCCGGGTGTCCCGGTCTCGATCCCGCAGACGCTCACCACCTGGCTTCGCCTCGATGGACGTATCGTTCCGACGGCTGCCGCGCTGTCCGTCTCGGCATCGGCGGTACGCAAGCGCCTGGAACGGAGCGAGGCATTGCTCCAACGCTCCCTGCTGCGTTCCCCGAGTGCCGTACACGACCAGTGGCTGGCACAACGGGCTCTCGACTTGGCCGAGCGGAGCGCAGCCCCACGTACCGCTTCGTCGGCCACTACCGCGGGCATATAACCCCGCCGCGGTCTCCAGAGGCTGTGTCGCAACCTCTTTCGGCAGGTCACCATAGGTGAGCTGAGCTGATGCCGTGGACAACTGCCCCTGGTGTCCGGGGCGGCCTGGCCGACGGTCTACCGGTGCTTCGCCCGGTGAATGCGCCAAGGTGCTTCACCTCGTCTCGGCAAACTACCGCTGGTTCACCGACCCTTGCCGGACGCGCCGCCTCAAGCTCGTCGGTCCCCGACGGCAGACCCTCCGCTGGTCGGGATGTGTGGCTCCGCCCGCTGCCCGCAGGCAACCCATCACCCTTGGCGCGGCACGCTCAACGCACCGCGATCCTCCTCGGCCGGCTCGGCACCACACGCAAGACCGAGTGCACCCGGCTCCAGCCGACCACGACCGGGCCCTCCACGTCGTCGCCGAGATCGACGCCGCCGGCGCCACCCCGGACGAGGAGCCCGCACGAGGCTTTCCCGCAGCCCAGCGGACCGAGAACGCGTGTCCCACACACGGGCTTGGTTCCAGGCGGTCAGGCGCCGCCGGCAGGTCATGCCCGGGCCGAAGCCCAGCTCCTGCGGCAGGTACTCCCACTGGATCCCGGTGTGCAGTACGAACAGGATCCCGCACAGCGCTTGCCGGTCCGGCACCCGAGGTCGGCCCGCGACCAGCTTCGGGCCTGGCTCGGGCAGCAACGGCTCGATCGACGACCACAGTTCATCCGAGAAGATCCACGGCCTCGGCCGGTGCTTCCCCCACGGCTACACCAACGAGCAACCGAACCGACAGACACATGATCAAAAACTTCTGTCAGGACCTCTAAGTGGACTCCGCGCGCCCCGGCCACCAGATCGAGGGCGCCTACAGCCGGATCGGAGCGGAATCGGGCCGACGCTTCGAAGCGCGTGGCGCCAGGGCATCGTGGCGCTTCTGTCCGCTTCGGGTGACGGTTTGCCCGAGTGTGTGCGGGTTCCGCACCGACGGCAAGGACGCATCGCGTCAGCCGTACGTGGTCTCGGCGGGGACCGCCCCGAACTGGCCGTCGGCGGCATCACTGCCCCAGCTTCAATCGCACATACCGATCGCTGCGCTCGTATCCACATGCTGGAGAGGTTGGAGAGCTCCCCTCCATGGTCTCGGGGACAGGAAGACCTG
This sequence comes from Streptomyces sp. NPDC101234, assembly GCF_044767525.1. Classification (NCBI taxonomy): domain Bacteria; kingdom Bacillati; phylum Actinomycetota; class Actinomycetes; order Kitasatosporales; family Streptomycetaceae; genus Streptomyces; species Streptomyces sp. NPDC101234. Next base: position 11,403 of record NZ_JBIWOA010000036.1, read on the forward strand.
ACGCGAGCGGGACGGGCAGGACAACGGTGATCGACACGAGAAATGACACGCTGCGGCAAGCGTGGAGCACCGTGGTCCCCGACCGGCAGGACCGGCATGGTCCGCTGCCGTCGATGATGCCGGCAATGACCGTGGTGACGGGTCTTGATGCCTACAGCTGCCTCGTCCTGGGACATGTCTTCGTCGCCAACATGACGGGGAACATCGTCTTCTCCGGATTCGCCCTTGCCGGCGCTGCCGGGTACTCGCTGGTGGCCTCGCTCGTCGCCCTTGCTGCCCTCGCCCTCGGCGCGTTCCTCGGCGGGCGCATCGCCCATCGCTCCCGTGTCCATCGTGGGCGCGTGCTGCACCGAGCGCTGATTCTGGAGACCGTCCTGATTGTCGGGGCCTGCGCTCTCGCACTGAACACCGGCCCCGCACATGCGGCGGCCTCCCGGTACATACTGATCGCCCTGCTCAGCGTGGCATTGGGTCATCATCAGAACGCCACTGGCATGGCCTCTCGCAGCAAGGTCGCCGGCGGTAACGGGGGCAGGGCCGGGCGGCGGCTGCTGTCCACCGCGGCGATCTTCGTCGGCGCGCTGCTCGGAGCCGTCAGCCTCCTGTCGTTCCGGCTCACACGGTCCGAGGCGGCGTGGATCGCCCCGCTGTAGGCAGCCGGCGCCGCACACGTTCCCGCGGGGGAGAGCGCAGCCCGCCCCGGTGCGCCCCGAGCCCCCCGCCCGATCCGTGAGGCGGTGTGCGCGCATCCCCGTAGGCGGGCCGATGCCGTGCCCCGGACTTCCTCCCGGCGTCGATATCGGCGACGGCAGCAGGATGCTCCGGGCGCCGCTCCAGAACACCAAAAATTGTCCAGTTTGTTTTGATTTGCGCATGGGTCTAGTTTTTGTGTGTGCGGTCGTACCCGGCCGTCACCGCGATCAGTGATGCGGTAGCACAGGGCTAGGCAAGGGATGCACATGACCTTGCCCGGTGCCGTCTGCGAAGGGGCGGCCCGGTTTGCCCTGTGCGCAACAGGCTGGCATGCAGTTGCCAGTGGACGGACGTGCTCCGGACCGGCGCTGTTCCCAGGAGGGTCGTGGAGCCGTCACGGCTCGCGGCCGAGTGATTGCTGTCCGACCTTGACCTGCTCGTCCGGAAGGGCTCTCATGTCCGAGAATGACGAAGCAACAGTCGTCGACCCCAAGACCGACGAAGCATCCCGCTGCCCTGTCGTGAACGGCCAGGCGCCCTACCCGGCTCAGGGCGGGGGAAATCGTCAGTGGTGGCCGGACCGGCTGAACCTGAAGATGCTCTCCAAGAACACCTCCGCGAACCCCTACGGCGAGGACTTCGACTACGCGAAGGCCTTCAGCTCCCTGGACCTGCCCGCGGTCAAGCGGGACATCGCCGAGGTGCTCACCACTTCGCAGGACTGGTGGCCGGCCGACTTCGGGCACTACGGCCCGCTCATCATCCGCATGGCCTGGCACAGCGCCGGCACCTACCGCATCAGCGACGGCCGCGGCGGCGCGGGCGCGGGCCAGCAACGCTTCGCTCCGATCAACAGCTGGCCGGACAACGCCAGCCTGGACAAGGCCCGCCGCCTGCTGTGGCCGGTCAAGCAGAAGTACGGCAAGAACCTGTCCTGGGCCGACCTGATGATCCTCTCCGGCAACGTGGCCCTGGAGACCATGGGTTTTCACACCTTCGGCTTCGGCGGCGGCCGTGAAGACGCCTGGGAGTCCGACGAAGACGTCTACTGGGGCCCGGAGACCACCTGGCTCGGCGACGAGCGCTACACCGGCGACCGCAAGCTGGAGCAGCCCCTCGGTGCCACGCAGATGGGCCTGATCTACGTCAATCCGGAGGGCCCCAACGGCAACCCGGACCCGATCGCCGCGGCCCGCGACATCCGCGAGACGTTCCGCCGGATGGCGATGAACGACGAGGAGACCGTCGCCCTCATCGCCGGCGGCCACACCTTCGGCAAGACCCACGGCGCCGGGCATTCGGACCACGTCGGCCCCGCACCTGAGGCTGCGCCCATCGAGCAGATGGGCCTGGGCTGGAAGAACTCCCTGGGAACGGGCAGCGGCGACGACACGATCACCAGTGGCATCGAGGTCACCTGGACCGACACGCCGACGACCTGGGACAACTCCTTCTTCGAGATCCTCTTCGGCTACGAGTGGGAGCTCACCCAGAGCCCGGCCGGCGCCAACCAGTGGCGACCGAAGGACGGTGCCGGCGCCGGCACCGTGCCGGATGCGCACGACCCCACCAAGCGCCACGCACCGAACATGCTGACCACGGACTTGGCACTGCGCTTCGACCCGATCTACGAACCCATCTGCCGGCGGTTCAAGGACAACCCCGAGGAGTTCGCGGACGCCTTCGCCCGCGCGTGGTTCAAGCTGACCCACCGCGACATGGGTCCGATCGTCCGTTACCTCGGACCCGAGGTCCCCAGCGAGATGCTGATCTGGCAGGACCCGCTACCCGCCGTGGACCATCCGCTGGTCGACGACACAGACATCGCTGCTCTCAAGGAGCAGGTCCTCGCCTCCGGCCTGTCGGTGTCCGAGCTGGTCTCCACCGCCTGGTCCTCGGCCGCGTCGTTCCGGGGCAGCGACAAGCGCGGCGGTGCCAATGGCGCCCGCATCCGCCTGGAACCACAAAGCGGCTGGGAGGCCAATGAGCCGGACCAGCTGGCGCGCGTGCTGCGCGCACTGGAGGGCATCCAGCGTTCCTTCAACGTCGCGCACAGTGGCGGCAAGCAGGTCTCGCTGGCCGACCTGATCGTGCTCGCCGGCGGTGCCGCGATCGAGAAGGCTGCCAAGGACGGCGGCATCGAGGTCCAGGTACCGTTCACCCCGGGGCGCGCCGACGCCCTTCAAGAGCAGACCGACATCGAGGCCTTCGCCCCGCTCGAACCGTCCGCAGACGGCTTCCGCAACTACCTCGGCAAGAGCAACCGGCTGACCGCCGAGTACCTCCTGGTCGACAGGGCCAACCTGCTCAAGCTCAGCGCGAGCGAGATGACAGTCCTCGTCGGGGGACTGCGTGTGCTGGGAGCCAACCACCATCAATCGCCATCCGCCGGCGTCCTCACCACCCGGCGAGGCACCCTGACCAACGACTTCTTCGTCAACCTGCTCGACCAGGCCATCACATGGAAGCCACTGACTGCCGGCGACACCACCGCCTTCGAGGGCTCTGACGCGGCCACCGGACAGACCAGGTGGACCGCCACCCGCGCCGACCTGATCTTCGGCTCCAATCCCGAACTGCGGGCCCTCGCCGAGGTATACGCGGCCGACGATGCCAAGGAGAAGTTCGTCCACGACTTCGCAGCAGCCTGGGCAAAAGTCATGGACCTCGACCGGTTCGACGTGACCTGAAGCCACACTTCCTCGGCTCCGCCGACGCATGCCGGCGCTGGTCATGCGTCGGCCGACCCGAATCGCGTGGCAGTGGACCCCGGGTGGAACCTGGTCGGACCGGAACCAGTTCGACGGCGAACTCCGCCAGGTCGCGGCCGAGGCCGACCCGGACGGGACGCTCGAACTCTTCGGAGTCAACGGCGCGGGCGCCATCGTCCACCGCTGGCAGCAGAGTCCGGGCAGGGACTGGTCGAGCTGGTTCCTTCATCGACGGTGCACTCAGACCGTGACCGGTCACCCAACCGTCACGCCCGTGAACTGCTCGGCAACGGGCTGACCGCGCCATCCGCGTGAGGATTCCGCCGTGAACCGGCTCGCGCCCCACCACATGGGCCAGGACACGGCGTGATCCCCCCTTCATCGCATCGCTCTGACTCGGCGACCTGCCCGGCCGGTGAACCGGACCGGGGTGGGTCGCCTGACAGCAAGTGCTCGCACAGCGCATCGCCTAAAGGGCCCGCCGAGGTCATCAAGGGCTGGCACGGCCATGACGCCGCACGAGCGGGCGGCCCCGACTCCCCTCCCTGGCCTGGAGCTCACTACGCCCCGATCTGACGACGGGCGACGGTCCCGTTCGAAGGCGTCGAGCCCGTGCACGTCGTACTCGCCACCCGCGCCGACGATCGCACCCGCCTGGTGGCGGACTTCCGCAAGATCGCGTCGGCTCAGCTCATCGCCCACGCACCGCCCGCCTAGGGCACGCCTAGGGCGTCTGCCGAAAATGACTGGGTGTAGGTATGGGGCTTGTGTTTCCATGCCGGAGTGAACATCGAGAGCTTCGGGGCTGATGTGGAGAGGCCAGGGCCCTGTGTCCGGCGGAGGACTGATGGCGATGTCGAGAACTGTGTGCGGGTACTCGCGGAAGTCCATCACCGTGACGGTTACCCGGTGAATTGGCCTGATCAGCCTGATGATTGGCTGTCGCAGGCTTCTGTGTTGGGGGCCTGGGTCGCGGAACTCGGCGGACGTCTCGTTGGCCATGTCAGCTTGTCCCGCAGCGGCGAAGGGGATCTGGCCCCCGGCTTGTGGAGCGAGCGGAGCGGGACGAGCAAGGATCTGACCGCGGTGGTCAGTCGGCTGTTCGTTGCTCCGCAGGCGAGGGGGCATGGGATCGGCTCCCTGCTGATCGGCCAGGTCGTGGAGGAAGCACGACGCCGTGGCCTGCATCCGGTGCTCGACGTCGTGGCGTCCGATGCTGCCGCGGCAGCCCTGTACGAGCGACTGGGGTGGGAGCTCATGGCCACGGTTGAGCAACGATGGAGCCCCTCTCAGTCGGTGGTCATCCACTGTTACGCGGCGGCATCGTGATGGGGCTGGTCAGAGCCACTCGTTGATGCCGGCGACAAGGACTCGCTTCGTAGCGGACCGCGCGTTTGATGCCCCTATGGATGTCAACGAGCGGGCGATGACGATGGTGTAGAGCGCTGAACTGGCCTGGCGGTCGCCGCTCCGGTGGAGTCTGCGTCGCAGAGTCTTTCCGGACGAGGCCTCCACGGGGCCGGCACCGCACAGAGCCGCAAACGATGCCTCGCTGGCCAGACGGTCGGGATTGTCGCCGGCTGCTGTCAGCAAGGCGGCAGCAGTAGCGGGACCGACGCCGTAGAGGCCCAGCAGGTCGGGCGCGCAAGCGCCGATCGCAGTACCGATTCGGGCCGTGAGGTCGTTGATCTCCTCGGTGAGGGTGCTGGACCCGCCTGGCCGACAACCGCAGCGTGTGGCGGGATGCGGCTTGCGGTTCCGTGCCGGGTGCGGGCGTCAGCTGCGAACACCGGGGGATGAGTTCGGGGCCGCTCAGCCTGGCCAGGGACTCCCGAAGCGCCGGGGCCGCCGTCACGAGAACGGCCTTGAGCTGGTTGATGGCCATGGACCGGAGCTTGACGGCGGAGTTCTTGGCCATCTTGAACAGTCGGATCGTCTCGACGGGGCCGTCGGTCGTCTTGGTGGCGTCCGTGGCCCGGCCGGAGAGCACGGCCCCGGGCCGCGGCCACCGCATCGATCGCGTCGGACTTGCCGTACCGGCGGCGGGCCGCTTTGTCGGGCTGGTTGACCTTGGTGACCGTGATGCCCTCATGGTGCAGATGGCGGGTGAGGTCGGCTCCGTAGGAGCCGGTGCATTCCACTCCGGCCCGCTGTAACTGGCCGAAAGCACGTGCCCAGGAAAGGAGTTGGGCAGGGCCGGATTCGCACCCCGACCGACGGGGGTGTGGCGTGCGTTGATCCTTCCGGTCCGGTCCTGTGCGACAGCGGCGGGGGCGAGTCGGCCGCCAAGTGTGCTGAGCTCTTCAGGGCCGGGGCCGGGGCCGGGGCCGGGAAGGGGCGGCTGGACAGCCGGGCGCGGAACTTGACCCGGGAGGTCTCCAGCAGCCCGCTGATGTGCCGGTCGGCGCCGTCGTACGCCGTGTTGCCAATGGCCGTGACATTCAGTCCGAGCGCGTGGCCGACAAGGTCGAGGAAATCCTCAACCGCTGACGGGACCGCAGCGCCGAACCCGATGGCCCATGCCCGGACGTGCGTCATCGGTTCCTCGGTGAGGCCCGGTGCCGGTCAGGTGGTGTGTCATTTGGACTCGCATCGGGCCGTCTCGTACGGAATGCCGCAGGTCGCCGGTGCTGCCGCGTTTCAGCGCCCGGCGCCGGCCGGGGTGTCGTGCAGACCCAGGCGCAGGTGCTCGACGTGGTAGAGGGCCTGGTCGAGGAGTTCGGCGACGTGGTTGTCGTAGAGCGAGTAGACGATGGAGCGGCCCTGCCGCTCGCCGGTGACGAGGCCGAGGTTGCGCAGGAGCCGGAGTTGGTGGGAGCAGGCGGAGGCTTCCATGCCGACGGCTTCGGCAAGGTCTCCGACCGCGCAGGGGCCTTCCTGGAGGCGGGCCAGGATGTAGAGCCGGGAGGGTGTGGCGAGGGCCTGGAGGGTGGCGGCGACATCGGCGGTGCCGACGGCGTCGAGGCGTTCGCGGGTGCTGGCACTGCTGGTGATGGTGTCGCGTCCGTGGCCCATACGCTCCATCATACCGGTGACACTTGAAGACCTGTTCAGATGTTCCTGTACGGTGAAGGTGTCGCAGTTGTTCCGCCCGTGAAGGGTTGTTCTGTCATGTCTTCTGTCCTGGACCGGCAGCGGTCCGCACCGCCCGCCGGCGCCCGGCGGCCGGTTCCGCCCCGGCGCCGCACCCGTCTCCTGGCGCTGCCGGAGGCCCGGTGGGCGCTGGCGTCGCTGGTGCTGTTCCTGCTCGCCCTGCCGGTCCACCTGCTGGACGGCCCGGCGTGGCTGTGGGGCACCCTGTTCGCCGTCACGTATGTCACCGGCGGGTGGGAGCCGGGCTGGGAGGGCTTGAAGGCCCTGAAGGACAAGACGCTGGACGTGGACCTGCTGATGGTCGTCGCCGCCCTCGGGGCCGCCGCGATCGGCCAGGTCCTCGACGGTGCGCTGCTGATCGTCATCTTCGCCACCTCCGGCGCCCTGGAAGCCGTCGCCACCGCACGCACCGCCGACTCCGTGCGCGGCCTGCTCGACCTCGCCCCCGCCACCGCGACCCGGCTCCGGCCGGACGGCACCGAGGAGACGGTGGACACCGAACAGCTGTCGGTCGGGGACACGATCCGGGTTCGGCCGGGCGAGCGGGTCGGCGCGGACGGCCAGGTCCTCGACGGGGCCAGTGACGTGGACCAGGCCACCATCACCGGCGAGCCGCTCCCGGTGGCCAAGCAGGCGGGGGACGAGGTGTTCGCCGGCACCGTCAACGGCACCGGCGCCCTGCGGGTACGCGTCGAGCGCGACCCGTCGGACTCGGTGATCGCCCGCATCGTGAAGATGGTCGAGGAAGCCTCCGAGACCAAGGCCCCCACACAGCTGTTCATCGAGAAGATCGAGCAGCGCTACTCGATCGGCATGGTCCTCGCGACCCTCGCCGTCTTCGCGATCCCGCTCGCCTTCAGCGACAGCCTGCAGTCGGCGCTGCTGCGGGCCATGACGTTCATGATCGTGGCCTCGCCCTGCGCGGTGGTGCTCTCCACCATGCCGCCGCTGCTGTCCGCCATCGCCAACGCCGGCCGCCGCGGCGTACTCGCCAAATCCGCCGTCGTCATGGAGCGCCTCGGCCAGATCGACACCGTTGCCCTGGACAAGACCGGCACCCTCACCGAAGGCACCCCCCATGTCACCGACCTGCGCCCCCTGCCCGGCAGCGGCCTGGACGAGGATTCACTCCTCGCGCTGGCGGCGTCCGCCGAGCACCCCAGCGAGCACCCGCTCGCCCGGGCCGTGGTCACCGCCGCCCGCAGACGCGGCCTGCTCCTGACCGATGCCGAAGAGTTCACCTCCGCCCCCGGCCAGGGTGTCACCGCCACCGTCGACGGCCACACCGTCACGGTCGGCGCCCCGGTGCGGCTGTCGGCCGGTCCCGATCACCAGCCGCACCGGGCGGTGGTGGCCGAGCTGGAGGAGGCAGGCCGGACCGCGGTTGTCGTCCTGCGCGACCATGCGCCGGTGGGCGTGCTGGGCATCGCGGACCGGCTGCGGCCGGAAGCGGCAGCCACCGTCGCCGCCCTCACTTGCCTGACCGGCCGCACCCCCATCCTGCTGACCGGCGACAACGAACGCGCCGCAAGGCACCTGGCCGCCGAGGTAGGCATCACCGAGGTCCGTGCCGGGCTGCTGCCCCAGGACAAGGTGAGGGCCGTCAAGGAGTGGGAAGCCCAGGGACGCAAGGTCCTGGTCGTGGGTGACGGCGTCAACGACGCCCCCGCGCTGGCCGCCGCGCACTCCGGTATCGCGATGGGCAAGGCCGGCTCCGACCTCGCCCTGGAGACCGCCGACGCAGTGGTCGTCCGCGACGAGCTCGTCACCATCCCCTCGATCGTTCGGCTCTCCCGTACCGCACGCCGGTTCGTCATCCAGAACCTGGTCATCGCCGGGGCGTTCATTGCCGTCCTGGTCGCCTGGGACCTGATCGGCACCCTGCCCCTGCCCCTCGGTGTCGCCGGCCACGAGGGCTCCACCGTCATCGTCGGCCTCAACGGCCTGCGCCTGCTCCGAGAGGCCGCCTGGCCCCGACTCACCAAGGACACCGCATGAGCAAACGCACCCGCCGTGCCGCCCCCGTCCCCGGAGCCGTACGGCCCACCGTCACCGTCTGCCGTGGCTGCTGCTGCGGCACACCCAAGGTCCCCGGCCTCGACCACACCGCACAGCTCCGCGATCTCCGCCAGGCTCTCGACGGCGCGGCGACCGTACGCGTCACCGACTGCCTCGACGCCTGCGAACGCGCCAACGTCATCGTCGTCCAGCCCTCCGCCGAAGGCCGCAAGAACGGCGGCCGCCCCGTCTGGCTCGGCCTCGTCAACGACCCCGACGCCACCACCGACATCACCACCTGGATCAAGGACGGCGGTCCCGGCCTCGCCGACCCGCCCGACATCCTCGACCTCTACACCTTCCGCCCCTCCCGCCGCGTCCAGGCGGAACTCCACGACGCATGACTCCCGCACCGCACCTGTCGTAAAGGAGACGATCCCCGTCCGAATCGGGCCGGCCATCTCGGATCACCGCCTTGACCCGAGATGCCGTCGTCCCTGGCCCCGCCCGGAGCCGTTCACGCGCGCCGGTCGGACCGGGGCGTCGGCAGCCCCAGGACGACCGGCCCGGCGGGCGCCGCCGAACCGATCTGACCGATCTTGACTTCGGCGCCGGTGCACCTCCCCTCGTACGGTGGAGACCGTGACCGGAGGGATGGTTGGGGGTCATGGCCTCCAGGAAACGCGTCTACGACGCCGAGTTCCGTGACGGGGCGGTACGGATCGTGACGGAGACCGGGAAACCGATTCCGGAGGTGGCCGAGGATCTGGGCATCCATCCCGGGACGCTGCACAGCCGGGTCTCGCGGGCCCGGCGCAACGGGTCGCCGTCGTCGGACCGGCCGATGGCCGAGCCGTCCGGTGGCCGGCTGCGGGAGAGTGAACGGGCGGAGCCGGAGCGGCTGCGGGCCGAGGCCAGGGAGAAGGACAAGCGCATCCGCGAGCTGGAGATGGAGCTTCCCAATCTTGTTGTCAAGCCGACGCGGCAGCGGGTTGTGCAGGCTGGTAGCACTCTCCGTCACGGATCATCGCCCACAGGACGTTGACGCGGCGGCGCGCGAGGGCCAGCAGGGCTTGTTTGTGGCTCTTGCCCTCGTTGCGCTTGCGGTCGTAGTACGCCTTGGACGCGGGGCAGCACTTGAGGCTGACCATGGCCGACAGGTACATGGCTCGCAGTAGCCCGCGGTGGTAGCGCCGAGGCCGGTGCAGATTGCCGCTGACGCGACCGGAGTCACGGGGTCTGGGGGCCAGGCCGGCGAAGCCGGCCAGCCGGTCAGCGGTGCCGAAGGCGTCCATCTCGCCGCCGGTCGCGGCGATGAACTCGGCGCCGAGCCTGGGGCCCATACCGGGCAGGCTGCGGATCACCGCGGCATGCGGGTGTTCGCGAAACCGGGCCTCGATCAAAGCATCGAGTTCGGCGATCTCCTCGTCGAGGGCCATCACCCCCTTCGCCAGCCGGAGCACCATGGCTGCGGCCAGCGTCTCGCCGGGCAGCGCGGTGTGCTGGGCCTGGGCGGCCTCCACCACGGTCTTCGCGAGAGCAGCGGCACTGTGGACCTTGCGGTTCTTCAGCCAGTTTTCGAGCCGTTTGGCGCCGGCGCGGCGGATGGCGGCCGGGGTCTGGTAGCCGGTGAGCAGGGTGATCGGACCCTTGTTCGTCAGATCCAGAGCCCGCTCCAACGCTGGGAAGATCTCGACCAGTTGTGCGCGGAGCCGGTTGATCTGCCGGGTGCGGTCGAAGACCACGTCGAGGCGGCGGGTGGTGAGGGTGCGCAGGTCGACGGCGATCTCATCGCCGGGCCGGAGCAGACCGAGGTCACGGCGGACGCGGGCCTGGTCGGCGATCACGAAGGCGTCCTTGGCGTCGGTCTTGCCTTCGCCGCGGTAGGTGCCCGAGGCGTGGTGAACGGCCAGACCGGTGAGGTAAGCGACGGGCTGACCGTGGTTGACCAGCAGGCCGATCAGCAGCGCGGCACCGCCGTGGTTGAGGTCGACGGCCCACAGCACGTCACGGGATATCTCCAGGATGTCGCCGATGAGCTGCAGCAGCTCGGCCTCGTCGTTGGAAACCCGGCGGGACAGCAGGCGGGTGCCGTCCGCGTTGATCACCACGCAGTGGTGATGCGTCTTGCCGATGTCCAGTCCGGCCCAGATCTCCGGCACGTATCCTCCGTGAGCTCGTCGTACACGGTTTCCGCAGACGACCTCGCCGGCGTTGCCCTACGAAGCGATCAAGTCGCAGTTCCCAATTGGCGGTCGAGTCGTCGCAGGACCCCGGGCGGCCAAGCTCCATAAACCATCCAAGTGGCACAGCGTGATGTCAGCCATACCCCGGGTCCCCGGGTCCGCCGATCTTACGAGTGACCGGCTCAGACCCGAGAAGAAAGGTAGGGCGCGATGTGTGCAGGCGATTCGTGGCCTTGTGGGTGAAGTGGCTGACACGGACCCGGCCGTGGCGGTCAGGGTGGTCAGCAGCTGCAAGGCCGAACAGAAGATTCCGCACCGCGTCGCCTGCCGGGCCCTGGGGGTGTCGGAGTCGTGGTACTGCACATGGTGCGACCGGCCGCCGACCGAGCGGGAGATGCGCCGGCAGCACCTGGTGGCGGAGATCGAGGAGATCTTCCGCCGCTCCGGGGGCGCTTACGGCTCGCCGAAGGTGTTCGTCGAGCCGGTGCGCCGGGGCTGGCGGGTATCGGTGAACACCGTCGCGAAGCTGATGGCCGAGCTCGGGCCGGACGGACGGAAGGTCCGCCGGCGCCGGTCACTGACCAGGCCGGGCAAGCGGCCCGCGGCCCCGGACTTCGTCCGCCGGGACTTCACCGCCAAGGAGCCCGACCTCGTCGTCCACCGGCACACCTTCCGCACCCGCTCCGAGGCCCGCATCAAGATTGCCACCTGGATCACCGACTTCCACAAAACCAGGCGGCTACACAGCGTATGCGGGTTCAAGAGCCCGATCGACTACGAACGCGAGTACAGGGCCACCCTCGCCGAGGGACTGGCCGCATAGATCGTCTCCACGCTGCGAGGGATTGACAGCAAGGTCGAACGCTCCACATCGACGCCGAAGAGTTCTACCGGCTCCTCGACGGCGTCATCATCGACGACGCCGAGGTCTTCAACGGCAAGCTGCGCGAGTGGGAGGACTACTACGACTACCATCGCCCGCACGGCGGCCTCGGCGGCCAGACCCCCTACGAACGCCTCAAGCAGAAGACCGCGACCCAGGCGTAATCAATGATCATCAGTTGCACACCACAGCATGGCCGGGGTGCCCTTCGGGCACGCCGCCCGCGCTGTTTGCACCGTCCGCGCCGGGATCCGCTGGTGACTCTCCGGCCGCAGCGACACCGCGACCACCTCCACGACGACGCCACCCCGCGCACACCCAGCCGAGCACCGCACACACCCGGCCGTCAGCGACTTACCAACATCACCAGCAGAGTCACGGCATTGGCCCTAGATGCCGTGCTCGATCCGGTGATCTAGGGCATAGACCAGGCACTCGGTGCGCACCGGGCAGGCCGGTCGCCCTCCGGCCGCCGTTGCCGAGCCCGTCTGGCAGGGGCGGAGGGCGAGGGGGCTGTGGTCCTACAGGAGGCCCACCCCGGCGTGAGCTGGACGGGGCCAGGTCGGCGAGGGCGACCGACGTCCAGCACACCGACACGCGGTGGCCGGCTGAACGGGCGCCCTGCGGGTCCCCCTTGGGACTGGCGTGCCGGGTGACGCGTTGTCAGGATGGGTGGAGTTCGACGACGACGCGGTAGCTCGCCGGTTCCGAGGTGATGTGAAGGTCGGGGTCGGCGAACATGCGCTGCAGCGAGGCATGCCACTCGGGATTGTCGGTGGCTCTGTCGAGGGCGGTCCCCGACGTCCACTCCGCGATGTGGAGGAAGCGGGTCTCCGGGCCTTCGCCGAGGGGACGGTGCAGGCGGGAGCGGAGAAAGCCGGGCTGGGCCGCCATGATTCGGGCGTTCTCCTGGTACACGACGGTGAAGCGGTCGGCTTGGTCCGTCGGCACGGTGTAGCTCTTGATGACAGTGACAGGCTCGTCGGTGCTGGTCTTCGACGTGAGGGAATGACTCATGTCCCTACTGACCGACGACGCCCCGCGCGTGTGACGGGTCGGCGGGTGCCGATGTACGCGCTCGGTTCGACATGGTCTGTGCGTTGTCGTTCTGCGGCATTCAGCGAGGCAATGCTGAAGGACCCCACTGGGTTGTCCCGGGAAGGCGAGGCGTCCGTGCGACGGGTGGGCTTGATCGGTGCTGTCGCGTCGCCGCCTTCGCAGATGACCGCCCGGAGCGCGGTGCTGCTGGACGGACGAGGCGAGGGCCCTCATACGGTGTGCCCGACGGCACTTCGCGTGAGAGCCCTCTTGAAATCATTCAACTACCGTGACATGTAGTTCAGTTGCCGTCATTCTCCCAATGATGGACGGCCGTGGTTGCGGTGACGTCGTTCGCGTAGACGAGGGCGACACGGTGGTTGTACTGGATTGTGTACATCTTCTTGCCTCCGATGACCACCGCTCCGCTGGAGGGGAAGTAGTCGTCGGCGGCGGCCGCTTCCCACGTGGCCACGTATGCCTGTCCGGTCGGAATGGCGTACATGCTCAGCGGTGCCTGTGTGGAGGCGCCCAGGCCGGCCGGGTACTCGGCACCAAGTCCGCCGTGGCCTGGTACCTGCGCCTGCGTGTACCAGGCGGCGCCGTGCGCGGCGTCCCCCTCGCGCTCGATGCCGATCGAGTGCAAATCAGTCGAGTAGTTGCCCGCGTGGAAGGCGATGTCCTTGGTGGGCACCATCTGGGTGACCGCGCCGGAAGAGGACATCAAGTAGTGGGTCGCGGCGGGGTTCGTGGGGTTGGCCAGGCCCGCCACGCCGGCGTCGTAGGTGGACTCCAGGTCGTGGATGACGATCGTGTCGATGCGGATGCCGTTGGTCTGCCGGTCGGCGACCTGACGGCCGACCGGTGATCCGACCACCAAGGTGCAGTCGACGGTCGTCGGGCATTCGGTGGCGGCCGCCGTCGACGAGGCCTTCAGGCGCAGGGAGTTGATCTGCTTGCGGGCGGGATCGACGGAAGGTCCGGCGGACGGACGTACGCGCTGGCCGTCCTGGGGCGTCGCCGAGGCGCCGCTGCGGATCGTGCGGAAGACACGGTCGGCGAAGGAGGCGGCCGCCTGCTTCTGCTTGGCCTGGCTGTACCGGGCCACGGCCCCGTACCACTGGGAGGGGTCCGCGGGGGTCGCCCGGACCAACTCCTTTTCGTACGAGGCGAGCAGGGCGGCACCCCGCGGATGTTCGCGGTGTCGCCCTCGCGCAGGGATTTGACGGAGAGTCCGGTCGGCTCGCCCGCCTGGCGCAGGGTGTGCAGGGCGGGGTCCGCGGCGAGGGCGTCGAGGTCGGCGCGGCCCGCCGCGCCCGCGGCACCGCCCGCCGGCATGGTGGGGGTGACGTCCGTGAGGTTCATCGGTCCGTAACCGCCGTCGGTGCTCGGTAGGGCGCCGTGGCCCTCCCCGGCCGACTCATGGTGGGAGAGGGCGAGCAGCACGCTCGACGGGATGTCGAACTCCTCGGCAGGGCCGGCAGCGCCTGTCGGCGAGAGTCCGCGGTCGCGCTCGGGTCGTCGGCGAGTGCGTGGCCGGGCAGGGTGAGCAGGGAGCCCGCGACCAGCGCGCTCACGGCGATGCCGACGGGTACGCCAACGGCCCTCTTTCTTCTGCGCAAGGTGATGCTCCGCAGAGGAAGAAACATGGGCATCAAGGTGCGCCGGCGGCATGGTTGCTCGTGGGGGGAAGGCCTGGGCGACAACTCGATGCGCGGATGACTATAGGGCCATGTTTGTTGCAGTGGCCACGGAAGGGGTAACTGCTTCCGTCACACGTGTGTTGTGGCTGAGCTGTGCGGAGAGATCGTAACATCCCTTTCAGAAAGGCGCGTTGCCGGAAAGCGCAGGTGGGGAGGGGCAGCTGCGAAGGTTAAAGGGCCAGGCGTGATCCTAGGCCTCGGGGAGGAGTGCACCCGGGAGCGGCGCGTTTGATTCAAAGACGATGTGGATTGCTATACACTCTTCACAGCGAATCCGGCACCGTGTGACACGCTTAGTCGCCGGTATGGGAGCGCTCGCCCACCCGCGGACCGTCCGTCAGCGGGTGCGTGCCTCGGGTGCCTGTGCGATCCCCCGCGAGCAGGTGCCCGTGGCATCTTTGTGACTTTCAGTGCACGGCGCCGAGAGGGCTCCGGTCAGGACTTCTGGGCGCGGTAGAGACCGCGGCCGGCCCGGCGTACGCGGGAGGTGCCGACCAGACGGTCGAGCGTGCTGCGCACCGCATTGATGCTCCCGGAGTCGGTGTCGCGGCCGAGCGCCGCGGCCACGTCGCGCGCGCGGACCTCCGCATCACCGACGCCCGCGAAGTACTCCAGGATCTGTTCGGTGAGCGCGCCGTAGCTGCGCGGTTCGTCGGCCTCCGCATGCGAGGAGGCCGCCGGCTTCTCCTTCTGCGTGGGCTCCGCCTGTCGCGGCGCGGACTGCTTTCGCGCCGTGCGGGCGGCGGGCGCGACGACCGGAGTGTCGGCCTCCGCCTGTTCGGGCTGCTCGGCGGCGCGGCGTCCGGATGGCTCGGCCATGAGGACCGTCAGGGCGCTCAGGGCGCGCTGGACGGAGTCGAGGTGGGCGGCCACGGCGGCCAGTTCCCTCTCCAGTGCCTGCTTCTGAATCTCCAGGCGGGCGAGGTCCTCCTGGAGGCTCTCCGCAGTGACCTCAATCTCATGCGCTGCGCGAGTTGCCGAGACCATGTCTTCCTCTCATCCTCAACCCTCCGTGCCGCGCCTCGCTGAAGTCAGCTGCGGTGCCGCTCGGCTCGGACCCGGGGATGTGTGTGAGTGCATCGTATGTCACAGCGTACGAGGTTTGGACCCGGAAGATGCAAGGTGGTGATGCGAAGTCCCGTCGAGTCAGGTGACTACCACTGTCCTTTCACCCTTTCGTGAGCGGCACCTCAGCGGTGTGGACACGGTGCGGACCGGTCGGGTCGTGGGTGACCGGACTCCGGGTCGGATAGGGCGGAATCGGCCGTGGTCGGCGGGTGTTCCTCAAGAGTTCGGCCGGGTTCCCGTCGGGACTGCTCGCGAAGGTGGCGCAGCCGATCCGCCGATCGTTGGATGCGGGTGCCGACGTCGTCAAGAGCTTCTTGAAGGATGCGGATCCGCGCCTCGAGCACGGCCACTTCCGCGGCCAGTGGGACACCGGCGGCACGCGAATCGAAGTCCTGGCCCACGCGTTGTCCTCATTTCTCCTGCGTGGCCGCCCGGTTCCAGTGGCGGAGCTTGCCAGGGTTGAGGACCGCCCAGATCTGCACGGTGCGGTCGCCCGCGACGTCCAGGCTGATGACCGCGGCGACCTCGTCGCCGTAGCGCACCACTATTCGGGTGCGGCCGTTGACGGACCGGCAGTGCAGTGTGGTTCGGGGGCGGCCAGCTAGGAGGGTCAGCAGGCTGCGGGTGACGCGCCGTGCGCCGTGGACGGGCCGGGTCAGGGTTCTGACCTTGCCGCCTCCGTCGAAGAACACCGTGGCGTCCGGTGCCAGGAGGGAGGGGATGGTAGGCGTTGGCGACGTCCCCTGCGGCGTGCACGTCCTGGGCCGAGGTACGCAGACGCTCGTCGGTGACGATGCCGTTGCGCACCTCCAGTCCCGCCGCCTCGGCGAGCTGGACGTCGGGGGTGATGCCGATGCCCACCACCACGGCGTCGGCAGGCAGTCGGGTTCCGTCGGCGAGCTGGACGCCGTCGGCGCGGGCGCCGTCACCGGTGATGCGCTCGACGGCGGCGTGGGGCCGCAGGACGACCCCGTGATCCCGGTGCAGGTCGGCGAAGACCTCGGCCGCCTCCCGGCCGAGCACCTTCAGCAACGGCAGCTCGGAGTGCTCCAGGACGGTCACCAGCGCCCCGGCCGTCCGGGCCGCCGCGGCGGTCTCCAGACCGATCCAGCCGCCGCCAACGACCACGATCCGGGCCCCGGGGGTGAAGGCGGCCTTGAGCCGCTCGCTGTCTCCCACGCGGCGCAGGTACAGCACGTTGTCCAGGTCCGCCCCGGGCACCGTCAGCCGGCGGGGGACGATCCGGTCGCCAGGAGCAGCTTGGTATAGGACATCTGGCGTCCGCCGGTGAGTTCGACCTGGCGGGTATGTGCGTCGACGGCCGTCACGCGCGTTCCCGTCATCAGGTCGACGTCGTGCTCGCGGTACCAGTTCTCGGAATGCACGAATATGGAGTCGCGGTCCTCCTTGCCGAGCAGGTACCCCTTGGACAGCGGCGGTCGGATGTAGGGGCGCTCCGCTTCGTCCCCGATGAGGACGAGCGGGCCGTCGTAGCCCTGTTGCCGGAGTTCCTCGGCGGCCTTGCCCGCGGCGAGACCGCCCCCGACGATCACGAACCCGTTTTCCCGCGACATGATGTTCCCGTCTCCGCGCGCGCACCGGACACTGGTGTGCCCTCGTGCGGAGAGACCGTGAGAATCCGCAGCTTGTGACACCGGCCCGCGCCGCGGAGGCAGCGTGCGGGCCTGCGAGGGCAGAGCGGAGCAGCGCGACGAGGGCGCGGACGACGTCCCTGTTCCACGACCGTGGCCGAGGCGGTCCGCAGCTCCGCGCCCCTCGTTGCCGCCGGCGCGGGCTAGCGTCCGGTGCCCTGCGCCCAGTGCGCCTCGAGGGCGGCGGCCACCTCCGCGGGCCGCTCCAGCACCGTCCAATGGTTGCAGTCGAGATGGAGGACGCGGGTGGCGCGCAGGGCGGCGCCGAGTTCGTCGCCGAACTCGATCTGGCAGGCCGGGTCGCGCTCGCCCCAGAACAGAAGAGCTCTGTCCCGGCAGCGTCTTCCTGCTGCAGCTTCCCCCGGCGACACGCCTCCCGCGGGCATGGGGTGCGCACCGTCCACCCCATGCCCGCCCGGACACCAGGACGGCACGAGTACGGCGGGCGCATGGTGCTGTCGGCCGACGCCGGCCGCCTCCGGACCCGTTTTGACAACCGGGTGCGGGACGTGACCGGTGTCCTGCGCGAGCACACCGAGACCTTCTGGATGTGGCTGGCTTCCCGGGACGACATCGCCGCTGAGCTGGCCCAGCACGGATTCACCCCGGTGCCCGACGCGGGCGATCCCGCGGTGCTGACCGTGCGACGTGCGTAACGGCGACGCGTTGACCCCTCGACACGCTGTGACACACAGAACGCCGTACCGGCGGCCGTCCCAGTGTCACACGCGCGGGCCCTCCATTGTCTGTCCTTCTGCTGCCCGGCCCTCCTCGGCCGCGGTCCGCTCCACCACCGGCAGGCACACGGCGACGTCTCGCAACGACTGATCGTCGTGACCAGCGACCGCAAGGACCCACATATGTCGACCGTCGTCCCGTACACAGCGCTGACAGGTGTCTACACCATCGACCCGGCACACAGCACCATCGGCTTCTCCGCCGTCCGCCTCTCCCGCTCGTATGCCGCATGACCAACCCCGCGCTACAACACCGACCGCCCCGCGCGGTCCCCGCCGGCAGCGATGCCGGTGACCAGAGGTCGGTCCGCAGCCGCGGCCGAACCGTACGCACGAAACCCAGGTGAGACCCTCCATGAATCATCAAGACCCCACCGGCCGGACCCGGTTCCGCTCCATCACGACGATGGAGGACCTGCGAGAACACCTGCAGTGGGCCATCGAGCTGGAACACGCCACGCTGCCGCCCTACCTCACAGCCCTCTACTCGCTCGACCCCGAGCGGAACGCCCACGCCGTCGAAGTGGTCAGCAGCGTGTTCGTCGAGGAGATGATCCACCTCGCGCTGGTGGCGAACCTCCTGAACGCGGTCGGCGGGCAACCTCGCGTCGACACCCCGCAGATACTGTCGCCGCATCCGCGGCCCATGCCGCACGCCGACCCCTCCATGCAGCTGTCCCTGCTGCCGTTCGGTCAGGAGGCGGTCACCATGTTCCTCCGCCTCGAACAACCCGCCCACCCGGGCGCACCGGCCGAGGGCGACGCCTACACGACGATCGGCCAGTTCTACGACGCGATCGAGAAGGGTCTGCGGCACCTGTGCGCCGAGCTAGGCGAGGAACAGGTCTTCACCGGTGATTCCGCCCGCCAGGTGGCCGCAGGACCCTTCGGGCACACCGGCGGGCGGCTGAGCCCGGTCACCGATCTCGCCTCGGCGCTCTCCGCCCTGGAGGAGATCGTGGAGCAGGGTGAGGGCGCGGCACGCGCCGACGTGTGGGACGGGGACATGGACATGTTCCACCCGCAGACCAAGGCGGTCTCGCACTACTACCGCTTCCAGGAGCTCGCACAGGGCCGGCGCTACCAGCCGGGGGACACACCGGAGACAGGGCCCACCGGCGAGACGCTCACCGTCGACCCCGCCGGGGTGCGCCCGATGCGGCCCAACCCGCGGCTGGCGGACCATCCGGAGGGCAGTGCGATCCGCACGGCGCAGGAGGCGTTCAACATCGCGTACGGCAAGCTGCTGCAGCTCCTGGAGCAGGCGTTCAACGGCAATCCCGCGATGCTCGGGGTGTCGGTGGGCACGATGTACGCGCTCAAGGGGCAGGCACAGAGCCTGATGTCGATGCCCGACGGCGAGGGCCTGACCGCGGGCCCGACCTTCGACTACGTCGCTCCGGAAGATCGCGGCTGACCCCCGCACACATGGTGGCCCCCTGGACCGACGGTCCAGGGGGCCACCATGTGTGCGGGTCAGGGGGCGGAGCCTGCACGCCCCCTGACCCGCGGCACCGGTGGGTCAGCGCACGGTCCGAGCGGCTGCCTCGATCACCCCGGCGACGTCGGCGGGGTGGGAGACACTCACGGCGTGCGATGCCCGTACGCGCGTGATGTGGGCGTGTGCGCGCTGTGCCATGAAGATCTGGACCTGCGCCGGGATGTTGCGGTCCTGGGTGGCGACCACGGCCAGGACGGGATGTTCTTCCAGCCGGGCTCGGAGGCGTCGTCCGCCAGGGCGGCATTGGTGATCGGGCGCTGCGTGACGGACATGAGGTCCGTGGTGTTGCGGGGGACGTCAGCGGCGAACTGCTGGTGGAACTTGCTCGGTTCGATCGTCAGGTCCGCATCGCGGGAGCCGTCCGGGAGAGTGACCGGCACGGAGCGCAGAGCGTCGCCGAGGGTGTTGCCGGGTACTTGCCCGACAACTCGACGGCGCTCTCTCCCTTTTCGGGGAGAAAGGCGGCGACGAACACCAGGGCCTTGACGTTGTCGGCGTCGCTGATCACCGATCCGCCATAGGAGTGTCCGGCCAGGACCACCGGGCCGTCGATGCCGGCCGGGACCTCTTTGAGGTAGGAGGCGTCGTTGTTCAGCCCGCGCAGAGGGTTGGCCGCGGCGACGACGGGGTAGCCCTCGTGCCTCAGCCTCCTGATGACGCCGTTCCAGCTGGTGGAATCGGCGAACGCGCCGTGCACGAGCACCACCGTGGGCTTCTTCTCGCTGTCCGGTGCGGACGTGGTCCTGTCCGCGTGGGCGGGGGCGACCGCCGTGGCGATGAGGGGCGGTGGCGACGGAGGCGGTGGCCAGGAGGGAAAGTGGGGTGCGGACCCGCTGGTAGGTGGAACTGCGGTTCATGAGAGGACCTTTCGGGAAACGGTGTGCTGTCACCTTCAAGACCGTGTGCGTGTCACAGGTGTGACATTTTGTGCCTTTCAGTCGTTTTTGCTGATGAAGTGATGTTCGCCGGTGATTTCCCTGTACTCCTGGACGGTGGGCTTGCGGATCTGTGTCCCCTCGCCGTAGAAGCCGCGGCTGAGCCGCGCGCGCAACTGCCGCACCCTGCCGCTCGCGTGGCCGTCTCCGTCGCGTTGTCCCGGGTCGAGGGGCCGGTACTGCTCGTGCGCCGTGAGGGCATGGAGTTCGTAGGGGTCGAGGGGCTGGTGCACCTCTACGTACTCGCCGTGCGGCAGGCGCTTTATGATGCCTGTCTCGCGGCCGTGCAGGACCTTGTCGCGATCGCGGCGTTGCAGACCCAGGGCGATGCGCCTGGTCACGAGGAAGAGAACGACCGGTACCACGAACAGGGCGATGCGGACCGTTCAGGTGACCGTGTTGACCGACGTATGGAAGGTCACGGCGATGATGTCGTTCGCGGCTCCGAGCAGAGCCACCAGGTAGACCCCGAGCCATGCCACGCCGAACGCCGTGCGCACGGGGCGGTTGCGTGGCCGTTCCAGCAGGTGGTGTTCGCGGTCGTCGTCGGTGACCCAGGCCTCGATGAACGGGTAGGCGCCCATGACGAGGAAGAAGCCGAGGCCGGCGAGGAGAGGGATCAGATTGTCCAGGGCCAGGGTGTGGCCCCAGAAGTTCACCTCCCACCCGGGCATGACACGCAGCAGCCCGTCGGCGATGCCCATGTACCAGTCGGGCTGGGATCCTGCGGAGACCTGATCGGCGCGATAGGGGCCGAACTCCCAGACGGGGTTGATCTGGGCGATCGCGGCGATGGTGAAGACGACCCCGGCGACCAGGCAGAAACAGCCACCCGCCTTGACCACGTGCACCTGCACCGGCGGGCCGACCACGTTTCGCTCCGTACGGCCGGGTCCCGGGTACCGGGTGTGTCGGTGCCGGTGCCCGAGGAAGGCGTGGAAGGCGACGAGCGCCAGCATCAGCGCCGGAATGACCAGGACGTGGATCATGTGGAAGCGGGGCACCAGGTCGTGCCCGGGGAACTCGCCGCCGATCAGGAACATCGACGGGTAGGTGCCGACGATCGGTACCGACAGGAGTGTCCCGTTCACCACGGCGCGCCCGGTTCCCGACAGGAGGTCGCCAGGGAGGTCGTAGCCGGTCAGACCACCGAACATGCCGAGGACGAGCGGGGCGAAACCGTCCACCCAGTTCAGCTCGCGCGGCTTGCGGAAAGCGCCGGTGAAGAACACGCGCATCACGTGGGCCGGCAGGGCGGCGACGAAGATCGGTGCTGCCCAGTGGTGGGCCTGACGGATGAGCAGGCCGCCGCGTACGTCGAAGGAGATGTGCTTCGTCGAGTCGAACGCCTCGGACACCAACTGGCCGCGCAGCGGAGCGTAACTGCCGTCGTGGACGGCCTCGTTCGACGACGAGTGGAAGTAGTACGTCAGCTACATGCCGGTGATGAGCAGGACGACGAAGCTGTAGAGACAGATCTCGCCCAGCAGGAACGACCAGTGCTCCGGACGGGCCCTGCGTGTGCCGGTCGTGGTGGTGGGCCCGATGCCCATCCGTGGTCTCGCCCAGTCGGCGATTTTGCCACCACTGCGGCTGCCCGCCGCAGTGACCGGTTCGATTGCGTCGCTCATGTCGTTACCACCGTCGACACATCACCGTGAGCGCCTTGCGGCCGGGTCTGCGCAGCAAAACGGTGCATGGCGACGAGCTGCCGCACCGGGTTTCATTGCCCTCATCAGAAGGGACCGAGGAAGTAGTGAAGGTATGACATGACGTTGTAAGTAACGATCATGCCGGAGGTGTCCGGGTCAGGATGCCTTCGCACCGATCCGCTCGATGTCCTTACGTGCCGAGAGTCGTCGCGTCGCGCGGCGCTCGCTCTCCGTCGTGCCGCCCCAGATGCCCTCGACCTGCTTGACGTCCAGGGCCCACTGCAGACACCGCTCCCGCACGGGGCACCGGGCGCACACGGCCTTCGCCTCGTCGATCTGGACCAGCGTCAGACCCGCGGTGCCGATGGGGAAGAACAGGTCGGGGTCGACATCCCGGCAGGCCGCTCTCTCGCGCCAACTCATGGCAGCGCCTCCTTACTCGTCGCGGATGCCTCTCATACATCTGACCGTCCGAAGGGCGGTCCTGTGACATTCCATGGCGGAGAACAACGGTGCGAAATACAGCCGGTGTGCGTCGCACACTCCGGAGGGCCGGGCATCGGCTGGGAGTACCTGCGCATGCCCGACCTGGAGCGCAGCATGACCGTCGACTACCTTGAGCCGGTCCGCACGGGCGAGTCCGGCCGGCTGGCCGACCCACGCGACTACACCCTCGCCACCTGCACTCACTTCCTGCACGCGGTGATCGAGCACCTGGGCCTCGCCAAGGTGGCCCTGCTGGGCCACTCCCATGGCGGCTTCGTCGCGCAGCGCCACGCCCTCGACCACCCCGAGCGCCTGGCGTCCCTCGTCCTGTACGACACCTCACCGATGACGGGAGAGGAGTTCTGGGCGGCCGCCGTGGCCAACATGGAGAGCTTCGTCCAGCGGCACGCCGACGAGCGGCCGGAAGTGGCCACCTACGTCGAGGGTCTCACCACGCGACTCGACCGGTCCGGCGACGAGGGCGCGACGAAGGTGCTGCGCACCATCTCGCCCGCCTACTTCCACGACTACTGGGGCCGCGAGGAGGAGTTCGCCGCGGGGCGGGCATCCCTGCGGATGTTCGCGGCACCGGCCTGGGGGGCGGAGCCCCCGTTCGACGTCCGCGAGGAACTGCCCCGGCTCACCGTCCCGACCCTGGTCCTGGTCGGCGGGGACGACTTCATCTGCGGGCCGCGCTGGGCGCACATGATGCACCAGCTCCTTCCCGACGTCCGGCTGGTGATCCTGGAGGAGACCGGCCATCTCGGGCACATCGAGCGTCCCGAGAGGTTCACGGCGGCCGTGCGTGACTTCCTCAACGGATGACCGTGCGGGCGTCGCTCTCGCCGATGAGGAAATGCCACAGGAGGGGATCCGCGTCCTGGGAGCCGAGATCGCGGACCGCGTCCCGGGCGACCTGTTCGTAGCGGGACGCGGTACGGCGCAGCGCGGCGTGCCCCGCCGGGGTCCGCGGCACCTTGCCGCCGCGCCGGTCGTGGTCGACGGCGCTCAAGATGATCAGGTCCTGTCGGCGCAGGCGTGCCATCAGCCTGCTCGTGGCGGACTGACTCACGCCGAGCCCGTTGGCCACATCCCCGAGCCGCATGGGTTCGGCGCCGGCCTCCGCGGCGGAGCTCCTTCCCACGTAACGCAGGGCCTGAACTTCGCTCAACCCGAACCCGTTCTCCTCGCGCAGCCGCCGCTCCACCGTCCCCTGGGCCCGGCGGTGGAGGCAGTCGAGGGCGTCCCACCGGTCGGTCGCGCAGGACTGCGTGCGATCGTCGGCAGGGCCGGTGCGCACCTCGCGCACCACGTCCCCGTGCGACGTGCCGGTCATGCGGTGGCCCGGTAAGAAGGCGCGCCGTCGCGTGCGGCCGTCCCCTCGCCGGAGTACGGCGCGTCCTGGCCGGTCAGCACGTGCTCCAGGCGGTCGAGGTCTCCTGTGCGGGCGGCGGTGAAGATCGCCTGAACGAGCCGCCGATGGGTGGCCGCGTCCACGTGCTGCCGGTGCCGCCGGTTGTTCAGTCTGACCTGCGCGCGGGAGACCTGCTGCCGTGCGTTCGCCACGGACAGGCGGAGCAGGTCACCGATCTGGTCGTAGGAATAGCCGAACGCCTCGCGCAGCACGTACGCCGCGCGCTGGTTGGGGGACAGGGTCTGCAGAAGCAGCAGGACGGCATGCTCCACCGAGTCCTGGCGTTCGACCAGGGCCTCCGGTGTCATCCCGGTGTCCGTGGACTCCGGCAGCCAGGAGGTGGCACTGGACTCGCGGCGTCTGCGTGCCGACTGCAGCACGTTGATGGCGAGCCGGGCGGTCGTCGTGCGGAGCAGCGCACCGGGGTCGGCGACGACGGTGCGGTCCGTGCCCTGCCAGCGCAGCCACGCCTCCTGGATGACGTCCTCGGCTTCGCCGCGATCTCGGAGGATCCGGTTGGCGATCTTGAGCAGTCCTGGCCGGACGCGGTCGAACACGAAGACCGCGTCATTGAGTTCCACGGGCGCGGCAGTGATGGTCACCATCACCGACTGCGGACTCTGCCGGGTTGCGATCACAGATGTGTCCACGTCGGCTCCTCTGTTGGCTGGGGATCGGCGGCTTCTCTCGCCACCGACACCAACTTCGCGCCGACAAGGGCACTGCCGAGCCCCTGATAGACCGTGGGGCACCCCGTGGTCGTACCGTGGTCGCCACGTGGCCAGGGCCTCCCACCCCCTGGCCCGCAGGCCCCGGGGCCCGCCACCCCCTGGCCCGGACGCCCCCGGGGCCTGCCCCCGGCCCCCACGCCCCTGGGGCCCCTGGCCGGGACCGGACCTCGACAGGACCTGCCCCGGACGGCCCGGAGCCACGGGCCATGGTCGGAGGAGTTCGTGGGCGCACCGCGAGGCGGGGAGGCCGCCTGTGCGGCCCGCGCGGGCTCCCGACGGGGCGCGGCGCGGCGCGCGGATCGCACCCCCGCCGACGGCGCCGCCCCCAGGGGTCAGGCGGGGGTCGCCGCCCCGCCCGGCAGCACGGCGCCCAGTTGTTTGCGGGACCGGATCCCGAGCTTCGTGAACACCTTCCGCAAATGCCACTCGACGGTGTGCGGGCTGAGGAACAGCTGCGCGCCGATCTCGACGTTGGTCAGCCCTTCGCCGGCCAGCCGGGCGATCTGGGCCTCCTGAGGCGTGAGCGCCTCGTCGGTGCCGGTGTCGCGCCTGCGCACCGTCTCCCCGGCGGCCTCCAGCTCCCGGCGGGCGCGCTCGGCGAAGGCCTCCGCGCCGGCCCGGTCGAGGATCTCGTGGGCGCGGGCCAGCTGGTCCCGGGCCTCGGCGCGGCGGTTCTCGCGGCTCAGCCATTCGCCGTACAGCAGCCGGGTGCGTGCGAGCGCCGTTCGCACCGGGGTGCTCTCCAGCCGGGCGATCGCCTCCCGGTACAGGGCGTCGGCCGTGTCCCCCTCACTGATCAGGGCACGCCCCGCCGCGGAAGTGCCCGTCGCCCAGGCCGTGCCACTGGCCTGGCAGATGGTCGCGAGGCGACCGGCGGCCTCGACGGCGAGGTCCCGCTGCCCGCTGCGGGCCGCCGCCTCCACCAGCTCGACCAGGGAGGAGAGGGCGAGCCCCAGCTCCTGCGGGTACTCGCAGCCCTTGGCGGCGGCGGCGCAGGCCTCCTCGTACCGCCCGAGGCCGTTGTACAGCACGGCCAGCGCCCACTGGGGAGCCGTGAGCGCCTTTCCCTCGCCGCTGAGGGTCCGGTCGCCGGTGATCGTCCCGATCGCCCGCAGCGTCTCGGTCTCGCGGCCGCGCCAGGGTTCGATCACCAACGCCCCGTAGTGCGCGAGGAAGTGGCTGCCGGTGGCCTCGCCGATTGTCACCGCTTCCGCGGCGAGCGAGTCCGCGTCGTCCAAATCACCGGCGAAGACCCGGTTCGACAGCCGCAGCAGGAGCGCCGAGGGCAGCACGGACAGCGTTCCGGTCTCCCGTGCCAGACGGACGAGCTTGGCCGACAGGGTGCTCCAGCTGTCGAAGTCCCACACGTTGTGGGCCATGCGGCAGGCGAACGGGAGCCAGCCCAGCGACTGTTCCACCGTGAAGCCGCCGCAGCGCAGCGTGTTCAGTGCGCGGCGCAGAATCGGGGCGCCCGCCGCGTAGCCGTCCGTGGTGGTCAAGGCCAGGCCGTCGAGGAAGAGGTCGGTGGGTCCGGGGTGAGCCGTCGGGGGCGCGGTGCGTGCGGCCCGGGCGACCTCCTCGAGGCCGGGGCCGCTGGACACACGGCCCGCGGTGAGGGCCGCGTAGAACGCGTCCCGGTAGGTCTCGCGCGCGATGCCGGCGTCGAGCGGCTCGAACTCCCGGGCCGCCGTGAGCAGCAGCGGCACGGTGGCACCGGCACTGCGGGATCCGAAGGTGATCTGCCCACGCAGCAGGCTGGCCTGGGCGTGTTGCAGATCGTCGAGCGCGCCCATCTCGGCCACGTTCAGCAGCTCGAGCGCGGCGTCGAACGCTCCGGCGAGGTACTTGGCCCGGGCCGCTGCCAGCGCTCTGCTGCGGCGGCGGGAGGGATCAGGCGTCAGCTCGGCGGCTCGTTCCAGGAAGGCCGCAGACGCGGCGATGCCGCCACGCGCCTGCGCGCGGTCGGCCGAGCGGGCCAGTTCGTCCGCCACGGCCTCGTCGGGCTCCGCCGCGGCGTGGGCCAGGTGCCAGGCGCGGCGGTCGGGGTCGGACCGCGCGTCCGTGGCCTCGGCCAGTGCCCGGTGCGCCTCCCGGCGCTCGGCCGGTCCCGCCGCGCGGTAGACGGCCGAGCGCACCAACGGGTGCCGGAACTGGACCCGTGTGCGCACTTCCAGGAGGTTCGCGGCCACCGCGGGGGAGGCCTCGCTCATGGACACGCCGAGGATGTCGGCGGCGCGGCGGAGCAGTGAGACATCGCCGACGGGCTCGGCCGCCGCGAGCAGCAGCAGCCGCCGCGTCTGCGGGGGCAGTTCCTCGACGCGCAGGCTGAAGTTGTGCTCGAGCCTGCCGATGAGCGGCCCCATCGACGGTGAGGCGTAGCCGCCCGCGAGTTCGGCCGCGGAGGTGCTGTGGGGCAGTTCCAGCAGGGCCAGCGGATTGCCGCGCGCCTCGGCGAGAATTCTGCTGCGGACCGGCTCGTCGAACCGGCTGGGAAGCACCGAGGTCAGCAGGGCGCGGGCTTCGGGCTCGCTCAGCCCCCCGAGGGTGAGCTCGGGCAGCCCTTGCAGGGCGCGTTCCCCGTCCGCCTCGCGGACGGCGAAGATCAGCCCCACGCGCTCCGCCATCAGACGCCGGGCGACGAACCCGACGATCTGGGCCGAGACGCGGTCGAGCCACTGCACGTCGTCGACGAGGCAGATCAGCGGCGTCTCCTCAGCGACGTCGGCGAGCAGGCTGAGAACCGCCAGCCCCACGAGGAACCGGTCCGGGGGAGTGCCCGCGCTGAGCCCGAAGGCGGTCTGTAGGGCCGTCCGCTGCGGATCGGGGAGGTGCCCGAGGCGATCCAGGAAAGGCGCGCAGAGCTGGTGCAGACCCCCGAAGGCCAGCTCCATCTCGGCCTCGACTCCCGCCGCGCTCACCACGGTGCAGTCCTTGGCGGTCTCGGCCACGTACTCCAGCAGGGCGGACTTGCCGATACCGGCCTCACCGCGCAGCACGAGGACCGCGCTGTGGCCGTCGCGGACCTTGGCCAGATGCCGGTCCAGCACCGCTCGCTCGCTCTGCCGACCGTGCAGGAAGCCCGGATTCTTGCCTTTCATGAACACCCCCGGCTGCGAGCGTATACATCTGGTCTTCGGCCACACAACTCATCTGCGCCGCTGGTCACCTCGTGGATGAGGCTCGGGGCAGTGGCCTCGTGTCGGGCCGTGGTGGAGCTGCGGCGGGGCCGGCCGGCGTGTGTTGCCGGACCGTCGGCGGTCGTGTCCGGCGTATCCGTGACCACCGCCGTCGCTTCAGCGTATGTCCTCGAACGCCGCGGCCTCGACGATCTTCTTCACGGTGGTCAGGTAGCGGGCGGCGTCCGCGCCGTCCACCAGCCGGTGGTCGTAGGAGAGCGAGAGGTGGACCAGTTCGCGGACACCGATGTGCGCCGCCGATCACGGGAGTCACGCGGTCCTGGGCGGCGAGCACGTCGGCGGCGAGGTCCTCGAACGGTCGCTCCTCGGGTCCGGCGGCCTCCAGGACGCCGAACAGCGGCACCGCGACGGCGACGTGGGCGAGGCGGCGGCGACGTCGTCGGCCGTGACCGGCCGCAGCAGCAGGGCTACGTGCGCCCCGTCCGCGTGCACGCCCGCGCAGACGGCGCTTGCCACGGACTCGAAAAACGGGGTGGCGCGCACCAGGGAATACGGCAGTGCGGAGCGGCGGACGAGGTCCTCCACTGCCGCCTTGGCCCGGAGGTAACCCGAGGCGACGCGGTCGGCGCCCACGGCGGACAGGGCCACGTAGTGCTCGATGCCGGCCTCCCTGGCGGCCATCAGGAGGCTGCGGGTGGTGCCGCCGAAGAACGCCGTGCTGACGTCCTGCTGTCGCGAGGGCGCGTCGGTGACGTCCACCAGGATCTGCGCACCGCGCAGTGCTCGGCGCAGAGCGTGTGCGTCACCGACGTTGACGCCCAGGGCGCGGGAGAGGGGCACCACCTGCGCCCCATGGTCCCGTAGACGGGTGACCGATCTCGAGCTGATCCGTCCCGTGGTGCCTGCAACGACGACTTTCATGCGGTCTCCTTTGCCGGGGCGGGACGGTCGGGCGTGACGGCCAGGACGTGCGGAGAGGGCGGCGGCGAGGGCGGATACGCCCGCGCACCCTGCCTTGTTGACCGGACGAAAGGTGTTGTTGTGACAAGCTGCCCGTTACCCGAACCCGGGTCGTCCCGACGGCGGGTGTCCCGCGACCACGACCGCGGGGCGGACGCGGGTGCCGCGGGACACCGGAGGGATGGACCTACTCCACGAAGTAGGAGTCGTGCCGGTCGAAGAACGCGGAGCGCTCCTCCTCCGAGGCGTGCGCCAGCTGCGACACCTGCTCGAAGTACTCCTCGCGCGGCGCGCCCGGTGTGAACAGCAGGAGCATGTCCGCCGGTGCGTCGGAGTCGTTGCGGAAGGCGTGCAGTCCGCCTTGCGGCACGTGCAGGAAGTCGCCCTTGCGGGCGTCCACCCAGCGCACACCGTCGAAGATGCGCACGGTGCCGTCCAGGATGTAGAACGACTCCGAGATCCGCTTGTGGAAGTGCGTCTTCGGGCCACCGGCCCGCGGCCTCATCTCGACGCGGTACAGCCCGAACTCGCCGCGGGTGGTCGCGGTGGTGGCCAGATAGTGGGTGGCGTCCTTGCCCGGCCCGCTCTCGCCGAGGTCGGGTGGGGTGTCGGCAGGCCGGAACACGGCGCTGACCTCGCCGTCGTCTCCGAAGTACTTCTGCTCCGGGTAGGGGTACGACATGGTGGTTTTCCTTTCCTGAGGCAGTCGGGCGGCCGCGTGCCCGCCCGCACGCGATGTGACCGGTGGGCACGGTCCGATGTGACGTCGGCGCGGCGATGGGCCGCGGTGCCGCGCGTTCGGGTGTCAGTGGGTGAGGCAGTCGTGGCGGGGGTGTCCCCGTCGCAGGGCCCGTACGTCCCGTACCGCCGCGGCGAATGCCTCGGGGCGTTCCTGCGGCAGGTTGTGGCCGGCGTCCGCGACCTGGAGGTGCAGGCAGGGGCCGGTGAAGTGGTGAGCGGTCGATGACCCGTCGGTCGCCGGGAAGTTGCCGTCGGCGGTGCCGTCCAGGGTGACCGTGGGGACGGTGATCGGAGGAAGGCCCGCGAGGCGGGCTTCCAGATCGGCGTACGCGTCCGCGCCCGGTGCCAGGCCGAGCCGGTGCCGGTGGGAGTGGATGACGACGTCGACGTAGTCCGGATTGGTGAAGGCCTCAGCGGCCCGCTCCAGTTCGGCTTCGCCGAAGGCCCACACGGGGGAGTTGCGTTTCCAGATGACCCGGGCGACGCCCCGTGGATCGGCGGCCAGTCCGGTGCGACCGCGCTCGGTGAGGAAGTAGTAGAAGTACCAGAAACCTGCCTCCAGTTCGGGGGAGATGGGGTTTATGGCGGCGCCGATGTCCTGGATCAGGTAGCCGTTGACGCAGACCAGGCCGAGGACCCGTTCGGGCCACAGCGCCGCGGCGGCCGTGGCCGCGCGACCGCCCCAGTCGTAGCCGGCGAGGTAGGCCCGCTCGATGCCGAGGGCGTCCAGGAGCGCGATGACGTCGGCCCCCAGGGCCGCCTGCTCGCCGGAACGGGGAAGAGAGTCGGACAGGAATCTGGTGGGGCCGTGCCCTCGCAGGTGGGGGACGATGACGCGGAATCCGCCTTCGGCCAGCAGGGGGGCCACGTCCACGTAACTGTGGATGTCGTAGGGGAAACCGTGCAGAAGGACGACGGTGTCACCGTCGGGGGAGCCCGTCTCGTAATAGGCGACTTCGAGCACGTCGGTCGTGACGCGTCGCAGCGGGGCGAGCAGGGGCAGGGCTGACATGCGAATCCTCCGACGAAGGAGCGGTGGGGGAGGGAGCCGCGATTCCGGTCGGGCGCGGCTGGCGGTACCGGGTGGTGTGGCCCGGCGCGTTACCGGGCCCGGCCGCCGCCGGGTCCGGCCCTCGGAAACAGTGTGCACAGTGTGCATGAGAAGGTTGTTTTGTTAGTGTCAAGAGTGCTGGCGCCATAATGGGTACCCGTGTGCACGGCGTGATCTCCTCTCCACGGGGGACTGTCTCCCCGCACAGACCGGCTTTCGCCACCTGCTGTGACAGCGAAACAAGCCCAGCTCAGCGCTGTGCGCGTCGACGCCGGACGAACCCCGCGGTCCGCGACGGCCCGAGGATGCGGGCGTCCCGGGCGCACACACTCTCCGCGTCCGGTCCGAACGGGCGCGGAACCTCCGACCGACTTAGGTGATGACCATGGAAACCGAAAGTGTTCTGCATCCGAGCTTCCTCGTGCCCGTCGGGCACGTGGAGCCGGTGCCTCGCCGTATCAGGGGCGTGATCGGCGGTCGAACCGTCTTCGACACGCGGCGCGCCCTGTACGTCTGGGAGTGGCAGGCCTATCCGCAGTTCAGCATCCCGGTGCGGGACCTCGTCGACGGCGTCCTCGACGACGAAGGGGTCGCCGAGGAGCACGGTGCGGGCACGGCGCACCGGCACACTCTGTCCGTGGACGGGGACTCGCGCCCCGGTGCCGCCTGGGTGTGGGGGAAGGACGCCCCGGCGCCGCTCCAGGGCACGGTGCGCTTCGAGTGGCCGGCCATCGACTACTGGTTCGAGGAGGACGAACCCGTCTTCGTCCACCCCAGGAGCCCGTACTCGCGTGTGGACGCCGTGCGTTCCTCCAGCAGCGTCCGCGTGGAGCTGGAGGGCGTGGTCCTGGCGGAGGCGCCGGCGTGCGTCAAACTCTTCGAGACCGGCCTGCCGACGCGCTACTACCTTGACCGCGCGCACGTCGACTGGGCCCGACTGCGGCGGACCGACACGGTGACCCGCTGCCCGTACAAGGGAACGACGAGCGGCTACTGGTCGTTCGACGGCGCCACCGCCGCTCACGAGGACATCGCCTGGGCGTACGACTTCCCGACCATCCACGCCAACCGCATCGCGGGCCTGACGGCCTTCTACAACGAGCACGTCGACCTCTTCGTGGACGGCGAGCCGCTGCCGAAGCCCGGCGCACTCCGGTCCTAGCCCCTGCTCCGGTGTCCGGTCCCGGGCCGCGCTCGACGGCCCGGGACCTTTTGGTGTCACACGTCTACTGCGGGCCTGGTCCCATGGTGCGAAAAGTCCTCCTTGACCGCCGGAGAAGGAACACACCGTGAGCGACATCGCTCTCGAGCCCGCCGCGCAGGATTTCGCCGACGCGACCGCCAAGCCGCCGCTGCTGTACGAGCTCGGTGTGGAGGGCGCGCGCAAGCTGCTCGACGACGTGCAGGCGCAGCTCATCGAGAAGCCCGACGTGGACGAGAAGTGGATCACCGTTCCGGCGGAGGTCGGCGACGTGCGGGTGCGCATCCTCAAGCCCGTCGGCAGCTCTGGCCCCCTGCCCGTCATCCTCTACGTGCACGGCGGCGGCTGGATCCTCCGCAACGCCGGCACGCACGACCGGCTCGTGCGCGAGCTGACCGTCGGGGTGAACGTCGCCCTGGTCTTCGTCGAGTACGACCGCTCCCCGGAGGCCAAGTACCCGGTCGCCATCGAGCAGGCCTACGCGACCGCCCGGTGGATCACCACCGAGGGCGCCGGCGAAGGGCTCGACGCCTCCCGCCTGGCCGTCGCCGGTGACTCAGTCGGCGGCAACATGACCGCCGCGCTG
Organism: Streptomyces sp. NPDC101234; assembly: GCF_044767525.1. Classification (NCBI taxonomy): domain Bacteria; kingdom Bacillati; phylum Actinomycetota; class Actinomycetes; order Kitasatosporales; family Streptomycetaceae; genus Streptomyces; species Streptomyces sp. NPDC101234. Next base: position 43,560 of record NZ_JBIWOA010000036.1, read on the forward strand.
ACCCACATGGCCAAGCAGCGGGGCGACGTGGCCTTCGTGCACCAGTCGCTGTACCACCCCGTCACCGACGCGGCCCAGGACACCGAGAGCTACCGGACCTTCGCGCACGGCCCGCATCTGACGGCCAAGGCCATGGAATGGTTCTGGGACGCCTGCACCACCGACCCCGCCGAGCGCGCCCAGATCACCGCCTCGCCGTTGCGGGCGACGCTGGAAGACCTCCGGGACCTGCCGCCGGCGCTCGTCGTCGTCGACGAGAACGACGTGCTGCGCGACGAGGGCGAGGCCTACGCCCGCAAGCTCATCCAGGCCGGTGTGCCGACGACCAGCATCCGCTACAACGCCTCCCTGCACGACTTCATGATGCTGAACACGGTCCGCCGCACCCAGGCGTCGACCGCCGCGATCGAGCAGGCCATCCACGTGCTGCGCAAGGCTCTCGGAACCGACTGACACCGCACACCCGACCACATTCCCCCGGCACGTCGAAAGGCCGTTTTTCATGAGTGCACACAAGCCCACCATCGTCCTCGTACACGGCGCGTTCGCGGACGCCTCCAGCTGGAACGGCGTCGTCGACAAGCTGCTCGGGCACGACTATCCGGTGATCGCCGTCGCTAATCCGCTGCGCGGACTGACCACCGACGCCGACTACGTCCGGCAGATCGTGACGTCCGTCGAGGGTCCCGTCGTCCTTGTCGGCTATTCCTACGGCGGGTCCGTCATCAGCAACGCGGCCAAGGGACTGCCCGAGGTCAAGGCGCTCGTCTTCGTCGCGGCGTTCCTGCCGGAGGAGGGCGAGAGCGCCGCCACCCTGTCGGGCAAGTTCCCCGGCAGCACCCTCGGCGACACGCTCCGGCCCGTGCCGGTGACGCTGCCCGACGGCAGGCAGGTCATGGACCTGTACATCGAACAGGCCAAGTTCCACGATCAGTTCGCCACTGACATCCCCGAGGAGACCACGGCCGTCATGGCCGCGACACAGCGGCCGGTGGCCGGTGCCGCGCTGGCGGAGGGCGCGTCCGCGCCCGCGTGGCGGGACATTCCCTCCTGGGTGCTGGTGGCGGACGAGGACCGGAACATCCCCCCGCAGGTGCAGACCTACATGGCCGAGCGGGCCGGGGCCTCCGTCATGAAGGTCTCCGCCTCCCACGCGGTCAGCGTCTCGCGCCCCGGTGACGTGACCCGTCTGATCAACGAGGCGGCGCAGGCGACCGCCTGAGCGCCGGAGGCCCGCGCCTGACGGACGCGGGGTGGGGGGGGGGGGGGGGCCCGCCCCCCCCCCCCCCCCCCCCACCCCGCGTTCTTGTGTGGGCCTGACGCGTCACGGCAGCGGTGCGGGCTCCGCGAGCAGGGTGGGCACCGTGATGATCGTGACGTCCTTGGTCAGCAGCCGATGGATAGGACAGCGTCCCGCGACTGTCAGGAGCTGGTCCCGCTGCGCGGGGGTCAACTCCCCGACGAGCCCGATGTTCTTGACCACCTGCCCCTGTGCGTCGAAGCGGACCGCGACGTCCACCCGGTCCAGCGGCCATTCGTGGCGCTGAGCGTAGGCCCGCACCGCCATGGACGTGCACGCTCCGAGCGCGGCCAGGAGGAGTTCGCCCGGGGTGGGGCCGGTGTCGGTGCCGACGGGCTCCGGTTCGTCGGCTGTCAGGCGGTGTGTACCGATCGCCACGGAGCGCGCGAGCTGCTTTCCTTCGGCCACGGTAACGATGCGCGTGTTCATGCTTGCCTCTCAGCCGAGGTACGGGCAGAGGCACGACTTGTGCCTCCCGAAGCTCAGACCGTGCGGGGCGCCCGACTGTGACGGCCGGTGTACCCGTACTCGGCTGCAAACAGGGGGTGCGGGGCGGTGGTTGCCGCCCCGCGGGTGATCAGGGGTGATCAGCGGGACTGGTCGGTGGGGCGTACGAGGATCTCGTTGACCGCGACGTGGTCGGGCTGTGTGACGGCGTAGACCACCGCGGCCGCGATGTCTTCCGGCTGAAGGGTCCGCATCGACTCGGCCATGGTCTTGACCGCGGCACGCCTGGTGGGGTCCGTGATGTGGTCGGCCAACTCGGTCGAGACGAAGCCCGGCTCCACGACGACGACGCGGACCCCCTGCTCGGTCACCTCTTGGCGCAGCGCCTCGGCGAAGGCGTTGACGCCGAACTTGGTGGCGGAGTAGACCGCGGCGCCGGCCGAGGAGATACGGCCCGAGGTGGAGGAGATCTGGACCACCGCGCCGCGGGAGCGCAGCAGGTGGGGCAGCGCGGCGTGCACCGTGTACATGGAGCCCAGCAGGTTGGTCTCCACCATGCGGGTCCATTCCGCGGGATCGGCGTCAAGGACGGGGCCGGTGAGCATGATACCGGCGTTGTTCACGACGATGTCGAGGGTGCCGAAGCGTTCGACGGTCCGGTCGACGGCCTTGCGCACCGACTCGGGGTCGCTGACATCCATGTCCAGGACGAGGATCTCCCCGGGCGCTTCCTGCGCCAGTGCGTCGAGCCGGTCGGTCCTGCGGCCACCGACGGCCACGGCGGCCCCCGCCTTCGACAGCGCCAGTGCGGTCGCCCTGCCGATGCCGGACGAGGCGCCGGTGACAAGGACGACCTTGGGGTCGAGAACGGAACTCATGTCAACTCCGAAAGGGGTAGTGGGGTGAGACGGGCAGGCCGTGTCGTGTGCGAGGACAGGACAGGGCGGCCCGAGAAGATGACCCGAGGGGTCACGTTGTGCCAGCGTAACACTGAATATGACCCGCGAGTCATGTTCAGTGTTAATGTTGTGACACGCAGAGGGAGGTGTCATGACCGGGAGAACAGCGGCAGTGCAGGCCAGGGCCGACAGCGTGCGCAATCGACGGCTGCTCCTGCGAGCGGCCACCGAGGCCTTCGCCGAATGCGGGGTGGATGTGTCGATGCACACGATCGCCCAGCGGGCCGGCGTCGCCAAGGGCACGGTGTTCCGGCACTTCCCGACGAAGGACGACCTTCTCGCGGCGATCATGATGCAGCTGCTCGACCGGCTGCTCGAGACGGCAGACCGGCTCCTGCGCGCCGATGACGCCGGCCGTGCGCTGAAGGACTTCATGGGACACGGGATCGGCCTGCTCGCCGCCGACCGCGCGTTCTGCGACGTCATCGGCCGGCCCTCGCTGCAGCACGCGAACGTACGCGAGGCGATCGACCGGCTCTGCGACACGGTCGAGGACCTCACCGCCCGGGCCAGAGAACAAGAAGCCGTCCGCGGTGACATCACCGGAACCGACATCGTGCTGCTCCTCGGCGGCATCCACCAGACCGCCCAGCCGCTGCTGGACCGTGAACCGCGGGCGTGGGAACGCTTCCTGGAGATCGCGTTCGACGGACTGCGGGCCCGTGACCGCGCGGCCCTGCCGCATCCGCCCCCCGCCCAGCTGCGGATGGCGGACCCGTCGGGCGTCTCTGCACCGACGAAGACGTGACACTAAGTGGCACATCATCGGTGTGTTGTGAAATCATGCCGCAGTTTCTGTCTTGATCAGGCCGGTCGACCAGCCGGGTACGGACGGGGGCGGGCGCACCGGCCTCGTCGCCCGGTGCGACGATCAGGTCGCCGCGGTGCTGACCCTCGACATCGCGGACTCGCCGGTCGTTCAGGTCTGGGCGGTTCTCAACCCCGACAAGCTGCGTAGCTGGAACCGTTCCCTTCCCGGGTGAGCTCACGTGCCACGGCGTCCACCGGACGCGAGGGCAGGGGCGCACAGTGGGCGCGGGATCCGAGGAAGGCGGCGATCTTGTCGGGGGTGAACACCCACAGAACCCGGTGGATCCCCCGCCGTGTGGCGGCGATGGTCATGAAGGTGGCGGGCCGGCCGTCCCGGTACAGCAGAACCCCGGCGCGCCCGTTGGCCTGCACGGGTGCGATCTCGACCGTCGGCCAGAAGCGTGACGAGGCGGTCGACAGGTTCGCCACCCGGGCACGACCGATCACGGGTACGCGGGCAGCGCCGCGCAGCCCGTTTCCGTCGGACAGACTGACCACGTCGGGCGTCAGGAGCGCTTCCAGCGAGGCCACGTCCCCTTCCTGGGCGGCCGCGACGAAAGCATCGAGCAGTCTGCGGTGCTCCTGGATGTCGACACTGTCCCGCTCGTCGTCCGTGAGGTGCTTGCGCGCCCTGCTCACGATCTTCCTGGCGTTGACCGGGGTGAGGCGCAGTATCTCCGCGATCTCCGAGTAGCCGTACTCGAAGGCCTCCCTCAGCACGTAGGCGGCCCGTTCGGTGGGTGTGAGCTTCTGCAGGACGAGGAGCAGGGCGAGTTCCAGGGCCTCGGCGCGTTCAGCGCCGGCCACCGGGTCGATGCTGGTGTCGATGGGCTCGGGCAGCCAGGGGCCGATGTAGGTCTCGCGGCGCACGCGGGCGGACTGCACCACGTTGATGGCCAGCCTCGTCGTCGTGCTCGACAGGAACGCCGCAGGGCTGACCACCGCCGAACGGTCGGTCCGCTGCCAGCGCAGCCACGCCTCCTGCACGACGTCCTCGGCTTCCGTTGCGCTGCCCAGGACGCGGTAGGCGATACCGAAGAGCCGGGGCCGCAGTTCCACGAAGGTGGTGACGGCCTCGGCGAGGTTCCTGTCCGCGGGAGGTGCCTCTGTGGGGGATGCCTCTGGATACATGTCCCTCTGACTCCATTCCTCCGGGGCCCGGGTTGTCGGAATGCGGCCACAAGGCGCTCACAGACCCGGCGATCGTGTCCCCCTCAACGACCGAGGGACCAAGGACGCTGTGACAGTGCTTTTTGGAGCACTTTTCATCGGCGTGGATGCGGAACCGGCCTTGCGCGCCGGCTGATCTACGGCGCCGTACAAAAAACAGGCCTGTCGTTCCACGGGGCGTGGAACGACAGGCCAGGGAAGACGCGCCTACTGCTGCTGGGCGAGCCAGTCGACGAAACGGGTCTCGCCGATGCGGGCGTCCGGGCCGGGAAGGAGCGTGGTCTCCTGCAACTCGGCGCCGAAGTACGGGGCGTGCACGTCGGCGACGACCGTACGCGCATCGTTCCTGGCGGCCAGGCCCTTGCGGATCAGCTCGTCCAGCTGGAAGGTGTCGGGACCGGCCACCTCGACCACACCGTTGACCGGCGTGCCCACGGCGGTGCGGCCCACAGTGGCGGCGACGTCGTCCGAATAGACGGGCTGGATCTTCACCGGGGCCAGCTTGACGGTGTCACCCTCGGTCGCCGACTCGGCGATGCCCTTCATGAACTCGAAGAACTGTGTGGCGTGCACGATCGACCACGGGATCCCGGAGGCCTTGATCAGTTCCTCCTGCGCCTGCTTGGCACGGAAGTAGCCGCTCTCCTGGAGCCGTTCCGTACCCACCACCGACAGGGCGACGTGGTGGGTGACACCGGCGTTCGCCTCAGCCTTGAGGAGGTTGGTGGTGGAGGTACGGAAGAACTCCATGACGGCGTCGTCCGCGAAGGAGGGCGAGTTGGAGACGTCGATCACGACGGCCGCGCCCTCCAGCACCTCGGCCAGGCCCTCGCCCGTCAGCGTGTTGACGCCGGTGTTCGGGGCGGCCGCCACCGCCTCGTGGCCGTGTTCGTTGAGCTTGCTGACGACCTTCGAGCCGATCAGTCCGGTGCCGCCGATCACTACGACCTTCATGGGGACGTTCCTTTCACTCATTCTCATCTGGCGCTTGCACGAGGTAGGACCGGGAATTGATCGGCGCTGTGACACCTTTCTCGAAACTCCGGAAATCTTCTCCCGGGCAGGGTGATTCCTATTCGACGAGCTTTCCGTCCGCCGAGACATCCTCTATCAGGGCCGCGATCTCGTCGGGGACAGGGCTGATGTGCTCGCGGGTGATGCCGTCGGTCGGAGACCAGACAAGGTTCACCTGCAGCGCGGGATCCATGTCGGGGTAGTCGCTGCGGTTGTGGCATCCGCGTGTCTCGCGCCGCTCCAGCGCCCCTTCCAGCGTGGCCCTCGCCGCCAGTGCCGACGACTTGAGGTCGAAGGCGTGGGCGAGGTCCTGGAAGCCCGCGATGTCCGGATGGACGCCGACGTTCTCCATGCGCTTCTCGATGGCGTCCAGCTCCGCCAGCCCGGTGCGCAGCCCTTCCTCGTCACGGACCACGCCCGCGTGCTCGGTCATGGTGTTGCGGATCGCGCGCTGCAGGGCGCGCACGTTCTCGGGTCCGTCCGCGGCGAGCAGGTCGTCGACCTCCGCACGCGCCTGTGCCACCGCGGCGGCCGAGCGCGGCTGCGCGGTCAGGGACTCCGAGTAGGCGGCGGCCGCCTGTCCGGTGATGCGGCCGTACACCAGCAGCTCGATGAGGCTGTTGCCGCCGAGCCGGTTGGCGCCGTGCAGTCCGCTGGAGGCCTCACCGATGGCGTACAGGCCCCGCAGGTCCGTGCTGTGGTCCTCGGGGCGGACCCACACACCGCCCATCGAGTAGTGCGCGGTGGGCGCGACCTCGATGGGATCCCGGGTGATGTCCAGCATCTACAAGTCCAGCAGTGTCTGGTAGACGCGGGGAAGCCGGTTCATGATGGTCTGCCGGGGCAGGTGGGAGACGTCGAGCCACACCCCGCCGTTGGGCGTGCCGCGGCCTTCCTTGATCTCGGTGTAGGAGGCGAGGGCGACCCGGTCGCGTGTGGACAGCTCCATGCGTACGGGGTCGTAGCGGTTCATGTACCGCTCGCCGAGCGCGTTGCGCAGGATGCCGCCTTCGCCGCGGGCTGCCTCGCTCACCAGGGTCCCGGCCGCGTTCTCCGGCTCGATGATGCCGGAGGGGTGGAACTGGACGAGTTCCGGGTCGCGCAGCCGGGCTCCGGCCTCCGCGGCCAGCCGGAAGGAGTCGCCGGTGTTCTCGTCGCGCCGTGAGGAGGTGCGCCGCCAGATCCGGGTGTGGCCGCCGGCCGCGAGGATGACGGCGTCCGCGTGCACGAGGTAGCGCCTGCCGTCGGCAAGGCCGAAGCCGTAGGCGCCGAAGACGGCGCCGTCGTGGACCAGGAGACGGGTGATGTAGACGTTGTCGAGCACCGGTATGTCCAGCTGGTTCGCGCGCCGGATGAGCGTGCGCTGGATCTCCAGGCCCGTGTAGTCGCCCGCGAAGGCGGTGCGGCGGAACTTGTGGGCGCCGAAGAAGCGCTGGGAGATCCGGCCGTCCTCCTCCCGGGCGAAGGCCATGCCGTAGCGCTCCAGGTCGTCGATGCCGAGGGCGGCTCCCCGGGTGACGATCTCGGCGGTGCGGGGGTCGCCGAGGAGGTGGCTCTCCTTGAGGGTGTCGGCGGCGTGCTGCTGCCAGGTGTCCTCGGGGTCCATCGTGGCCAGGGCCGCATTGATCCCGCCAGCGGCGAGAGAGGTGTGGGTGTCCTCCTTGGGGCGCTTGCCGACTGCGAGGACATCGCCGCCGGCCTCGGCCAGCTCGATGGCCGCGCGCAGGCCCGCTCCGCCGGTGCCGATCACCAGCACTGTGGTGGAAAGACGCCGTTCGGTGGCAACCACGATTGCTCCCATCGCTTGGGGTGGCACCTGCTACGACCAGGTGGAGTGACGGTTTGTGACACCGCCGCCCCGGCCCGGGCCCGCCTGTCGGTGTCACACCCCGGCGGCCGGGCCGGTCATACCGCACACCGGCTGGGCGCACGAAGGCCGTGCGGTCCGCAACCGCCGGCCGGCGAAGGGGAGGTGGGGACGATGACCTACGTCATCGCCGAGCCGTGCGTCGACGTCAAGGACCGGGCGTGTGTGATCGAGTGCCCGGTCGACTGCATCTACGAGGGCGAGCGGACGCTGTACATCAATCCCTGGGAGTGCGTCGACTGCCACGCCTGCGAGCCGGTCTGCCCGGTCGAGGCCGTCTTCCACGAGGACGACCTGCCGGCGCTGTGGGCGCAGTACCGGTCCGTGAACGCCGAGTACTTCCGCGACGCGCCGGGGGCGGGCACCGGGCGGGCCGCGCGGGCCGACCATCCCGTGGTCGCGGCCCTGCCCCCGCAGCACGCGGTCAAGAACGACCTGTCCGGATTCGCCGCCCGCAAGGAGGAGGCCGTCGACGCCGACCTGTGGTTCCCGTGGTGAACCGCCCGGGCCCGGTGCGGCGGGCCTGGCCCGGGCGTGCGGCGGACCGGCGGGTCAGCCACTCAGGGACGGCGTGCAGGGGTGCGGGTCAGGCCCCCAGGGACAGGACGTAGGGGTTCAGCTTGACCGGGTTCATCACCCACATGATGCGCTCGATGCCGGCCTCGGACGCGTCCACGCACAACAGGGCCACCGGTGCGTTGTCCCGTGCGACGAGCACGGCGGGCCGGCCGTTGGCCTCGACGAACCGGGTCTCGACGTCCGGCCAGAACCGCGGGGCGAAGGCGGCCAGGTAACGCGAGACGTGATCGCGGCCGATGACGGGGATCCTGGACGCGCCGCGGATGCCGCCGCCGTCCGAATAACTGACGACGTCCGAGGTCAGCAGGTCCTCCAGGGTGGAGAGATCTCCCGTGCGTGCGGCAGAGAGGAAGCCTTCGAGCAGACGCCGGTGGGCCGCGGGGCTGACGCGCTCCTTGCGCTCGGCGCCCAGGCGCTTGCGCGCCCGGCTGACCAGCTGCCGAGCGTTCGCGTCGCTGGTCTCCAGGATGTCGGCGACCCGCTGGTAGGGGTACTCGAACGCCTCCCGCAGCACGTAGGCGGCGCGTTCGATCGGGTTGAGCTTCTCCATCAGCAACAGCACCGCCAGCTCGACCGCCTCGGCGCGTTCCGCCCCCAGGTGCGGGTCCTGGGTGGTGTCGACCGGCTCGGGGAGCCAAGGCCCGACGTAGGACTCCCGGCGTACCCGCGCGGACTGGGCCAGGTTGATCGCGAGCCGGGTGGTGACCGTGGTCAGGAAGGCGGCTGGTTCATGGATCTGCGCGCGGTCGGTGTTGTGCCATCGCAGCCAGGCGTCCTGGACGACGTCCTCGGCCTCGACGGCACTGCCGAGGATGCGGTACGCGATGCCGAACAACAGGGGTCTGGCCGAGAGGAAGTCGTCGAGACCGCGGTCGAACGTGTCGGGGTGGGCGCCAGCGCGCATGGGTCGTCCCTTCTGGCTTTGCGCCCTACATGCTACGCGAGGGGGAAAGGCACGTGTTGCGGGCCGCATCTGCTCACGCTATCTCTTTCGCGATCCCCGGTCACACGGTGGCAATCGTTGTGCCCGATCCGCCAGATTTGCCCCCGGATCGCTGCCCGCCCCATGCTCCGGAAGACCGCGGTCGACGGGTGAAAGGACTGTGTGGAGGCCGGTTGTCACACCTGCGCCCGGCCTCCGGTCACCAGTGACGAACGATGTTCACGCCCACTGAAGGTGCAACACAGTGTCGGACAACATGTCAGCACACGACCACTCCGCCCACGGCCACCGCGGGCACGGCGACCAGGAGGGGACCGCCGGCTGGATGACGGCGGCGAAGGTGCTCCAGGACGCCGCACCGATCACCGTCCCGGAGAGGGCGTCGGCGATGACCATTCTCGTCGAGTGGGAGCCGGGCGACCCGGGCACGCCCCCGCACCGGCACTCCGGCCCGCCTTCGGCTACGTCGTCGAGGGCGCGGTCCGTTTCGAGCTCGAGGGCGAGCCCGAGCGCGTGGTGGAGGCGGGCGGCACTTTCTGGGAGCCCGGCGGAGACGCCATCCACTACCAGGACGGCAACGCGCTTTCCGACGCGCGGACCCGGTTCGTGGTGACCATGATGTGTGCTCCGGGCAAGCCCATGCTGGAACTGGTCGACGAGAAGGAACTGGCGGGGCGCGCCGACCTGCGGGCACCGCGCCCCACCGCCTGACCGGGCACGGACCCGGCATGGGCACGCCCGTCGTCCTGGTGCACTGCCTGCTGACGCTGCTGTTCGTGGCGGTGCTCCTGCATGGGCTGGCGCGGGGCGTCGGGTCACCCAGGACCGGGTTCGGTGTCCGGGTGGACCGGCTGCTGGCCGCCGCCATGGCCGTGTCCATGGCGGCGATGCCCTGGATCGACGTCCGCGCGGGGCCCGCTGCCGTCGCCGGCGGTGTCTTCACCGCCGGCGCGGTGTGGTCTCTCCTGCCGGTCGGCCGACGGGAGGCCGGGAGGAGGGCGGCGATGACCCACCGGCTGCCGCACGCGGTCGGTATGGCCGCGATGGTCTGGATGCTGCGCGTGCCGCACACCGGGACCGGACCGGCGCACGCACACCTCGGGTCGGCTGCGCACTCCACCGGGCCCGGAGCTCTGGGCGCTGGTGTCCCCCTCGGCGGCTCCGTGATCACGCTGTCGCTGGCGTCCTGTCTGCTGGCGTATGCGCCGTGGTCGCTGACCCGCCCCATGCCCTCGCTGCGCTCGGCCGTGAGCGCGGCGCGCCGTGCCGCGGCGGCGACGCCGTCACGGCACGTGGGTGAAGGGGCGATGGCGCTCGGGACGGCCGTGATGCTGGTCCTGCCCCACTGAGCGCGGGGGAGAAAAAACGGGCGCGCGCCCGGCACGGCGAAGGCGCGGTGGCCCGCGGTCATGCGCCGAGTGACCGCAGACCACCGCGCCGGACGGTCGGAGCGACGGTCGTCGCCCTGCCGAGGGGGCGGGCGCCGCTCACGGTAGGCCCGCGCCGAGGAGGCGAGCGCCGTTCAGGACGGGCCCTCGTACACCGCCTTGCTCCGCATCAGGAAGTCGGAGAGATAGCTGTCGTGGGGGACGCCCGGCGACATCCAGTGGGTCGGCTCATCGCCGAAATACACGTTGGCGATGCTGGGTTCCGCGACCAGGGCCTCCCACAGGTCCCGGTCCCGGGTCAGTGCCGACAGCACCAGCGTGTCGCGCAGCGGCGCCATGCCGTCCGCGCGGGTCCAGGGGGCGATCCACACACAGGGGAAGGGCAGTTCGGTGCGCAGTTGAGGGGCTCGGGCGCTCGCGGTCTGGTGCACGGCGGGGCGCAGTACGGCGCTGCCGTCTCCGAGGTCGTCGGCGATCCCGTCGCCGCCGAGCCAGGCGTGCGTCCCGGCCGCCACCGTTTTCAGATACGCGCTGAGGGCTCGCGCCCGCTCCTGCGGACACACCGGCAGACGGGCCCTCTCGTCTTGCGGGGGAAGGCTGGGCAGGACGGCCAGACGTGCCGCGAGGGCTTCGGCGAGCGGGGCCGGGTCGCCCTCGATGAGGATGGCGGTGGCGTTGACGCACGCGGTGCCGCTCTCGCCGGCGACGGACGCGACGAGGGCGTCCAGATGGTCACGCCAGTCGGTGTCCGCGGTGACGAGGATCTTCGACCGTCCCGGCCCCTGCGGCAGGATCCTCGCGTCGTGCGCGTACTTGGTCACCACGTCGTCGCCGCCGTAGACCACGGCCCGGTCCACGCCGTGGACGAGCGTGTCGGCGGTCGCGTGGTCGGTGGGCAGCAGCATGAGCTGGTCGTCCCGGATTCCCGCCTGACGCAGTGCCGCGACGAGCCGGTGGGGGGTAAAGGGCTCGCGCCGGGACGGGCGCACGGCGACGCGGTAACCCAGCGCCAGTGCCTCCAGCCAGACACGGTGTACGCCGGGATGGTTGCCGGATGCGTTGACGGCGAACACTTCGCCCTGACGGGCCCACACCGTGTGCGTCTCATGCAGGACGGGGTCGCTGAGGTCGCGGGCGGCGCCGCGCGGCCTTCCACGGTCGGCGGACGAGGCGGCGTGCCGTACGAAGTACGCCGTGCCCCGGGTGGCGGCGCGCACCACGGCGAGCGGCGTGCCCGAGGTCCGGCTGACGTGACGTTCGTATTCCCGGATGCTCAAGCCCCCCACGGTGCCCGCGACGAAGGCCTCCCCGGCGGTGGCGAACACGGTCTCCAGGTCGGCCGCGGCGATCGGCGGCGCGTGGCGCAGGGCGTCGATCGCCCGAGCCACGTACAGAGGGGGAACCAGACTCAGCCCTGCGATCGGTGCACCGGCCACGTCGGTCACCGTGCTCGGCACACGTGTGCGGTAGGTGCCCCGCGGGCCCAGGGCGTCGAGGTGCAGCGGTTCGGTGGTCGGTACGGGGGCCATCAGTAGACACCCTCGATGACCGTCTCACCCTCGACCGCGGGAACCGGCGCGACGTCGGCGACGGCGTCCCCGGCGTGGCCGTCAGCCGGGCGGACCCGCAACGCGGTGTCCCGCTCCCTGTTGTTGGGGATCAGCATGGACCTGCTGACGTGGCTCACCACCACCTGGCCCCGCTCGCCCTCCGCCACCTGTTGCCCGGTGTCGGGATCCACGATGCGCAGGAAGACGTACGGCGAGACGGGGTCGAACACACACGGCTCCGACGCCGTGAGACCGACCCGCTCCAGAAGCGCGGTGAGCATCATGGTGTTGCCGTACATGCCGATCAGTGGGACGTCGGGAAAAACCTCGGTCCGCAACAGGTCCCGGGTGTCGGGATCCATGTGGGTGCCGCCCCAGATGATCGCCCGGGCTTTGCCGTTGATGACCTCCATGAGGTCGCTGTCCCGGGCGAAGCGCTCCAGCATCGGGGTGGTGGCGGCTATGACACCGATGTCCTGGCCGAGCAGGATGCGCCGGCACTGGTCCACGAGATGGTCGGTGTAGGCGTCCACCTCGTCGCGACGGCCCGCGGCGACGAGCTTCTTCACCCATCGGGGGTCCATGTCGACCCCCAGCCCGGGGCTGCCGAGACTTGCCGCGGCCCGTTGCAGCACGTCACCCACGAGGTGCGGGCCGGTCGGCGCCACGGTCAGCCACAGCGCGCCGACGGGCAGTGCGTGGTCCCGGAGCCGGCGGGCCAGCTGATCGCTGCCGTGCCGCGCCCAGTCGTTCATCTGCACGACCCGCTTGGGTGCCCCGGTCGTGCCGCCGCTCTCGAACACGTGCAGCGGTCGGGCCTGCGGACCGTAGCCGCGGGGGACGAGATCGGACACCTGCACATCGCGCAGCTCGTCCGTCAAATCGGGAAAGAGCGCCAGGTCCGCCACGCCCTTGACGTCGTGGCGGGGGTCGAAACCGAGCCGGTCGACCCGTTCCAGCCAGTACCGGGACCCCGTCTCGGGAGCGAAGTGCCACTGCATGGCCGCCCTGACGTAGTCGTCGGGGTCCACCCCGTCGAAGGGGCCGGCGTCCAGAACGGTGAATGAGCCGATCGGCATGGAACCGCCTTTCTCGAAGTCGCTGAGGGCGGACGCGTGAGAGCCGCGCGTCCCGGGCGGTCCCGCGGGCCCGACCCGCTCTCGCAGAGAAGACCGATGGATGCAGGCGTATGTGACAGCCCCGCGGAGAGGCGGCAGCGCCCCCGGAACCGGCACACGTCACAACGGCCCGTGTCTCCCGGTCTGATGACTGGGCCGAAGCCGACCGGCGGTGTGCCGAGGGCGAGGGAGAGGGACATGCGGCAGGGACTGCGGATCGTACGCGTCGACCAGGACGACGAGCCCCGTCTGGCCGCTCTGCACCGCCGGTGCTCCGCCGCCGCCCGGTGGCACCGCTACCACCGGGCCATGGGCGACCCCGACACCTGCCTGGGGCCGCTGCTGTCCCGACCCCACTCGGTGCACCTGGCGGTGCAGGACTCGCGAGAGCGGCTCGTCGCGACAGGGCATCTGCTGTCGGACGACGGTGACGCCGAGGCAGCGCTGCCGGTGGAGGACACCTGGCAGAACAGGGGGCTGGGCGCCCGGCTCCCACCCCGACGACGCCCGCTCCGGGCCCGGACGCGGGACATTGGCCTCGCCCTCACCTGCTCGCCAACGCGACGCGGGGGGAAACACCGTGTGTTCGGGGTCGTCGGCACGCCCGTGGGCCCCTGAAGTTGCACTTCAGCGCGTTCTCCGGCGCTCCTTCGAGGATGCGTCGCCTACTTACTGAACCCGCACAGTGCAATACATGTGACAGCATTGAATGAGATAGTGTTTCGGCTGTCGCTCGGCCGGCGGGTGTTTCTCCCCGCGGTTGGATACGGGCGGCTACGAGCGAGGGGATCAACATGGCCGAGCTGTTCTATGACACCGACGCCGACCTGTCCATCATCCAGGGCCGCAAGGTCGCGGTCATCGGCTACGGCAGCCAGGGTCATGCCCACGCGCTGTCGCTGCGTGACTCGGGTGTGGACGTGCGCGTGGGGCTGCACGAGGGTTCCAAGTCCTGGGCGAAGGCCGAGGAGCAGGGCCTGCGTGTGGTGACGGTGACGGAAGCCGCCGCCGAGGCCGACGTGATCATGATCCTCGTCCCGGACCCGCTCCAGGGCCAGATCTACGAGCAGCACATCGCCCCGAACCTGAAGGACGGCGACGCGCTGTTCTTCGGGCATGGTTTCAACATCCGCTTCGGCTTCATCAAGCCGCCGGCGAACGTGGACGTGTGCATGGTCGCCCCCAAGGGCCCGGGCCACCTGGTGCGTCGCCAGTATGAGGAGGGCCGCGGCGTTCCGTGTCTGGTGGCGGTCGAGCAGGACGCCACAGGAAGCGCCTTCCCGCTGGCCCTGTCGTACGCCAAGGGCATCGGCGGCACCCGTGCGGGTGTCATCAGGACGACCTTCACCGAGGAGACCGAGACCGACCTGTTCGGTGAGCAGGCCGTGCTCGCCGGTGGCGTGTCAGCCCTGGTCAAGGCGGGCTTCGAGACGCTGACCGAGGCGGGCTACCAGCCGGAGATCGCCTACTTCGAGTGCCTGCACGAGCTGAAGCTGATCGTCGACCTCATGTACGAGGGCGGCCTGGAGAAGATGCGCTGGTCGGTCTCCGAGACCGCCGAGTGGGGCGACTACGTCACCGGCCCGCGAATCATCACCGACGCCACCAAGGCCGAGATGAAGAAGGTTCTCGCCGAGATCCAGGACGGCTCGTTCGCCGGGAACTGGATGGCCGAGTACCACGGCGGTCTGAAGAAGTACGCCGAGTACAAGCGGCAGGACTCCGAACTGCTGCTGGAGACCACCGGCAAGGAGCTGCGCAGGCTGATGAGTTGGGTCAACGACGAGGAGCGCTCGTGATCGTGCGGGCCGGAACGGACGGGAACCGGTGACGGTCTCATGACGACACTGCATGTCACCCTGCTCGGCGGGCTCCGCGAGATAGCCGCCGTACCACTGCCCGCGGCGGAAGCCGCGCACGGCACGCGGTCGCCGCGCCGCTTCCTCCTGGAACTCCACGTGCCGCACGAACGGCAGCCGGCACTGGATGCCGAACTGCAGGCTGCCGCCGCGCCGGACGGGACGTACCTGCACGGCACCGACGCGATGTGGCGCGTGGTGGAGGGCTGGACCGTCGTGGCCCACGGTCTGCGGGCCGGGATCTACCGGTACCGGGTGGAGATCGAGGAGGTGGAGGACGCCGCGCAGGCCGACACCCGCCCTGTGGGCGAGGGCGCGTCAGCCGAGGCGGGCAAGCTGCCCGCCGGCGAGAGCGCCGACGTCATGCAGCTCAAGCTGGCCGTCCTGGTAGTGCCCGTCTCGGACGTCGACCGGGCGAAGTCGTTCTACGAGGCCGTCGGGTTCCGACTGGATGCCGACCATGCCATCGACGCCTCCTATCGCGTGGTGCACATGACGCCCCCGGGATCGGCGTGCTCGATCCTGTTCGGGACCGGAGTCACCACCGCCGCCCCAGGCTCGGTGCGGGGCCTGCACCTCGTCGTCTCCGACATCGAGCAGGTCTGCCGGGAACTCGACGCGAGAGGCGTGGTGACCGGCGGAATCTTCCATGACACGAGCGGTGTGTTCCACCGCAGCACCGATGAGAAGCGGGTCGAGGGACCCGACCCGCAGCGTCGTGACTATCACTCCTACGCCGAGTTCAGCGACCCGGACGGCAACGAATGGGTGCTTCAGGAGGTGCCGGCGCGGGACTGAGAGGCTCGTGCAGTGTTCAACCGCGAGGGAGGGCGTCCTCCGGGGATCCGGAGCGACGCTCACCTCCGCCGTGTGCCGTCGCGGTGCCGCGCAGGGTCTGGAGGGACTCGGCGATCGACGCGATACGTGTGTTCACGACGTGAACGGCCTCACGGAGCTGGCGCAGCCGCCCCTCGAGAGCCGTCGCCTCGGCCGTGAGCGACGCCGCGACGGTGGCGGGGTCCGCCTGAACATCAACGCCTTGGGACATCTTCCCGGTCCTCCTCGGATCGTGTCGGACACCAATCCCCGTACTGACCGGACAGGGGGCGCGCTTGTGACAGCCGGAGGTGTCGTACCCACAGTGGGGCGGGTGGCCCGGGGCGGGGCCGCGGCTGACACGTCCTGGGTTCAGCAGGCTTCCAGGGCGAAGTCACCCAGGATGTGCTGTCGTATTCGCCGCACCTTGGCGCTGTCGGGTTCCACGGGCACCTGGCCGCGGGCGTCCCGCTCGGAGGCGCTGTTGGCCCGCCGCACCGCGGCGCACAGGGCTTCGGCGCTGTCCGGCGCCTCGCCGACCACGTAGTACAGCCAGACGATCCGGGAGTCGTCCGACCGGCACGGCAGCCCGACCAACCAGGTGCGGGAGTCTCTGGGCGTGCTGAACATGAGGTCTCATCTCCGTTCTCTGCGGGCGGCGACGGCGGCGAAAGCGGGTGGGGCTCCGCGAGGAGTTCCGCCCTTTCTTCATTGACTGGACAGCGCCCCGGTTCGTGACAGCGAATCGGCATGTTGCAGCTACCCCCCCTCAACTGCCTTGGCACGGCTCGTGGGTGGAGATCTTGGTGTCACAGATACGTGTGTGCCCTGTCTCATGAGCGAACAGATCGGGCCAGGCAGGAGAAAAGGGTGCGCGTACTGCGAGCCGCCGACACTCGTGCGTAAAGCCGCCATCGCCTCTCGCCGCACGAAAGACCATGCATGAGCATCCCCATTCCGCGGCCGGACGTTCCGGCCGTCGATCGCTGTGGAGGACATCGGGCTCGCGAGGCCCGTCCCCGTGGGGACTTCTCCTTCTGCCGCGACCTCCGCGTGGTTCTGCTGTCCCAGGACGAACAGGACGCGGTCCACGTCCGGCGGCTGCGTCCGGACCGGCCGGCCGATGCGCTGATTTGGCACACGAGCGTCGAGGAAGGATGCCGCACTTCCGGCACCCACGGCCCGCTGTGCGTTCTGGTGGGCAGCACACCGGCCGGACGGACCTTGGCCGACGTCGTCACCCGGGTACGCCGCCACGCCCCCGACGCGGCCGTGCTCGTTCCTGAGGGCACGTATGCGTCCCACGCCTTCCGCTCTGTCGCCAGCTCGGTGCAGGGCCGGGCGGATCACTGCCGCAACGCTCCCGACGAGTTCTGCCGGAAGATCTGGGTGGCGCTGCAACGTGCCGTCGCGGGGCGCACCGTGGCGGGCGAGGAGATCGCGCGGGACAACGCCCTGCTGAACGGGGCCTGCCCGACCTGACGCTGCAGGCAGACGGCTTCACGACCGCCTTCCACTACGCGCCGGGTCGCGCGCACACTTTGCTGGGCGGTGACTTCTGCGATGTGGTGCGCGGCGACGACGGCAGTGCCCACGTGGTCATGGGCGATGTGTCCGGGCACGGTGCCGCCGCGGCCGCCCTCGGTGTCCACCTGCGCCTGGCATGGCGCACGGCCGTGCTGTGCGGGCAGAGCCAGCTGGAACAACTCCAGCTGCTCGAACGCACCCTGACCGAGGAACGAGCCGAGGAGGACCTACGCGACCGTAATGTCCCTGGTCCTGTCGCCCCACCGCCGCACCCTGCGGACGGTCACCACGGCCGTCCGGGCTTTCTGCACCGGCACAGGGGAGAGGTCCGTCGGGTGGAACCGCCGCCAGGTCTCCCGCTGGGACTCTTCCCCGGGCAAGGGGACTGGCGCGAGAACGAGATGGCAATGCCGGACGGGGACGGCATCATGCTGTTCACCGACGGACTCTACGAAGATCGTACGGCCGGCGGACGGCTCGGGGGAGGAGGGCCTGCTGAGGCCGGCCGGCTCGTGCATCTGGAGGCGCAGACGTTCGTCGACGCCTCGGTGGGCGGCGTATCGCTGCCGGCCGCCCCGTTCGGTGGGCTACGGGACGATGTGGCGGTGCTTCATCTGTCCGGCGACGGAGGGGGTGGGGTTTGATGTTCTGCCGACCCGCAGGACCGGCCCGGCCTACGGACGAAGCCGGTCCCCGCCGGGGAAGGGGCGGGAACCGGCTGGCAAATGCGCCCGGGCCGGGGGATCTCGGCGCTCGACCTAGTCGAGAGCCCGGTGATGGGCGAAGCGCGACACCAGCGGCGGCTCCATCAGCCAGCCGTGAGCCCGGCCGTGCCGTGCGCCAGAGGTGTCGGCCGTTTCGCGTAGCAGGGCGAAGGCCATCGCCGCGCCGATGGCCAGCAGGCCCGCGCACAGGGGCATGGCCCGCTTGAACGCCGTGTCGAAGGAGTCGGGGGAGCGGTAGGCGTCCGGGCTCATGCCGACCAGCAGCGGCAGTGCGGCCACGGAGACCAGCCCGGCGGCGCGTGCGGCCGCGTTGTTGATTCCGCTGGCCAGGCCCGCGTCGGCGGCCTCGACCGAGGCCAGCAGCGTCACGCTCAGCGGAGCGACCATGATGACCATGCCCGTCCCCATCACTAGCAGCGCGGGCAGAACGTCGGCGAAGTAGGAGGCGTGCGTGCCCACCCGCGCCGTCATCAGCATGCCCGCCCCGCACACCACAGGGCCGACGGTGAGCGGGATGCGCGGTCCCAGGCGTTGGGCGAGCGTCCCGGAGCGGGCGGAGAACAGCAGCATCAGCACCGTGCTCGGCAACATGGCGGCGCCCGCCGCCAGTGCCGAGTAGCCGGCGACGATCTGCAGTTGCAGGGCGGTCAGGAAGAAGAACCCGCCCAGCCCGGCGTAGACGCACAGGGTGATCAGGTTGATGGCCGTGAACGGCCGCGACGAGAAGATCGACAGGGGCATCATCGGGTCGCTGCTGCGCCGCTCCACCAGCAGGAACGCACCCCCGGCCGCGATACTGCCCGCGGCCGCGGCAAGGGCGACAGGCCCGCCGGAACGGGCTTCGGTCAGCGCGTAGGTGGCCAGAGCGAGCGTCAGCGCGCCCAGCGCCGCACCGGCGAGGTCGAAGCCCCGCCGGGACGGGGTGTGGGTACCGGCCGGGACGGTGGGCTGCTGAGGCCTGCCGACGGACTCCGGGACGTGGCGCATTGCCAGGGGCACGCACAGCAGCGCCGGGGGGATCGTCAGCAGGAAGGTCCAGCGCCAGCCGGGGCCGTCGACGAGCCATCCGCCGAGAAACGGCCCGAGTGCCGCCCCGATGCCGCCGAACCCGGACCACAGACCGATGGCGCGCGGCCGGTCGTCCGGGTGGAAGGAGGCTTCGATGATCGCCAGTGAGCCGGGGGTGAGCAGCGCTCCGCCGACGCCCTGGAGCGCGCGGGCGGCGATGAGCGTGGTCGTGTCGGGAGCCAGTCCGCACAGCAAGGACGCCGCAGCGAACCAGATGATGCCCAGGACGAAGATCCGGCGTCGGCCGAAGCGGTCGCCCAGGGATCCGCCCAGCAGGATGAGTCCCGCCAGGGTCAGCATGTAGGCGTTCACGGTCCACTGGAGTGCGGCGAGGTCGGCGTCGAAGTCGTCGCCGATGTGCGGCAGCGCGACGTTGGTGACGGTCGAGCCGAGCAGCACCACGCTGGAGCCGAGGACGGTGGCCAGAAGGGTCCATCGGCCACGGGCGCTGGCGATGCGCAGGAAGGCCGGGTCGCTCGGGGTGGGGGAGGGGTGCATGTCGTCTCCTTGGGACAGTGGGCCAGGAGGCGGCCGGTGCGTTCGTGCCGGGCAGCGGGTACGGCGGGTCGGTCTTCTCGTCCACGCACGGGTGCGCTGGGTGGGGGCGGTGGGTGGCGCGTCGCGTATGCCCGGGGTGCGGTGGTTCGCAGGTGGGCCTTCGCGTGGGACCCGGGGTGCTGCGGTTCGCGGCGTGGCGTCGTGTGGACGCAGGGTGTCCGAGGGCCCGTCTCCCGCTCGATGGGCCGGGGCGAGCGGGAGACGGACGGTGGGCGTCCGGCGGGCCGGAGCGGGCGGGTCAGCCGAACATGCCCGGCTGGTAGCCGCCGGCGGGCTGCTGGTTGATGACGTTGATGCGGTTGTAGGCGTTGATGACCGCGATCAACGAGATCAGCGCGGCGAGCCGGTCCTCGTCGTAGTGCTTCGCGGCGTTGGCCCAGGCCTCGTCCGACACCCCGCCCGCCGCGTCGGCGATGCGGGTGCCCTGCTCGGTGACCTCCAGCGCCGCGCGCTCGGCGTCGGTGAAGACGGTGGCTTCGCGCCAGGCGGCGACGAGGTGCAGCCGCTGCTGGTCCTCACCCGCGGCTACGGCGTCCTTGGTGTGCATGTCGGTGCAGAACCCGGAGCCATTGATCTGGCCGGCCCGGATCTTCACCAGTTCCTGGGTGGCGACTGGAAGCTCCGAGTGCACAGCGGCCCCGGCCGAGTTGAGGTGCTTCATGACCTTGCCCGCGAGAGCGTTGCCGAAGTAGTTGATGCGCGCGTCCCTGTAGGGATCCTGAGAGTCGCGTGATGGGAGATGAACTGTCGTGACGTTGCTGCGATTTCGGGGCCGTGGGCTCCGTGCTCGCCGTTACTGCTTGCTGCTCCAGTCGGCGAAGTGCGTCTCGCCGAGCTGTGCCTCGGGGCCGGGCAGCAGGTCGGACTCCTTGAGGGCGGCGCCCCAGTAGAGACCCTTCGGGTCCGTCACGACCGTGCGGGGGTCGTTGTGAGCCGCGAGCCCCTTGCGGATGAAGTCCTCCAGGGTGAAGGTGTCGGGGCCGGCGACCTCGACGATTCCGTTGACCGGAGTGCCGGCCGCCGTGCGGCCGACGGCCGCGGCCACGTCGCCCGAGAAGATGGGCTGGATCTTGATGGGGGCGACGGACACCGTGTCACCGCTGGTCGCCGAGTCCGCGAGGGTCTTGGCGAACTCGAAGAACTGCGTGGCGTGGACGATCGAGTACGGCACTCCGGAGTCCCGGATCATGTCCTCCTGGACCTGCTTGGCCTGGAAGTAGCCGGACTGCTGGAGGCGGTCGGTGCCCACGACGGACAGAGCCACGTGGTGTGTGACGCCGGCGGCAGCCTCCGCGGCGAGCAGGTTAGTGGTGGAGGCGCGGAAGAACTCCATCACCGCGTCGTCGTCGAAGGAGGGGGAGTTGGAGACGTCGACGACGACGGAGGCGCCCTTCAGGACGTCGGCCAGGCCTTCGCCGGTGAGCGCGTTGACTCCGGTGTTCGGGGAGGCTGCCACCGCCTCATGACCGTGTTCGTTGAGCTTGGAGACGACCTTGGAACCGATGAGTCCGGTTCCGCCGATCACTACGACCTTCATGGACTTTCCCTTTCACTGATATCGCTCCGTGCCCGGTGGGTCTGCGGCGACCTCGTCCACGGCACCGGCCGCGATGGCTCGTACCTTGCTGACCACGCGGCTCCGGCATCTGTGACAGGGCGGTGCACAAAGTTTTCGCGCCGCTGTCGATCGCCCTCACACGGTGGGTCCGGCATCGTCGGACGCGTCGCGCCACGGCACGGTGATTCCGGTCGGGGCGGGCCACAGGGATGTGCGGCGCACGCCGGTCGTCGCGGACCACACCATGGCGTCTTGCAGGGCGGGCGCGGCGCCGGGGCGGCCGGACCGGTGGTGGCAGCCCTGGGGGCAGAGCCGCACCCGAGCACACTGGAGGGTCGCCCGGGCGGCGAGTACGGCGGATCTGAGGTCGTAGGCGTGCGCCAGGTCCGAGAAGCCGCCGATGTCGATGTGGACGCCGGTGTCCGCCGTCCGGGCCTCGATCTCGTCGAGTGCGGTCAATCCCGCGACGGGTCCGGCCTTGTCCCGGACCACGCCGGCGTGGTTCGTGATCAGGCGCCGTACCGCGCGCTGCAGAGCGCGGGCGTGGTGGTCGCCGTCGGCGGCCATCAGGCGGAGCACGTCGGCTTCCGCGGCGCGGGTCGCGGCGGGTGAGTGCGGCAGCCGTGCCAAGACCGTGTCACCGGGGAGGTGGGACAGGTCCAGCCAGACGCCGCCGGACCGGGAGCCGCGGCCTTCCTGGATCTCGGTGTAGGACGCACGTGCGACGGTTTCCTGGGCCGAGAGCTCCATCCGCTCGGGGTCGTAGCGCGTCATGAACCGCTCGCCGAGGTTGTTGAGCAGCACGCCGCCCGCGTGACGTGCGCCGTCGCTGAGCGGCATGCCGGCGGCGTGGTCCGGCTCGATCAGCCCGAAGGGGTGGAACTGCACCAGATTGCCGCCCGCGCACACGCAGGGCCCGGTGACGGTTCGGGCCAGTGAGCCGTGTGGTGGACATGCTGTCGGTGCGGCCGGGGCGCCTGCCGCGGGGTTCGACGCTTTCGATGGGCTGCGCGGCGGCGCGTGAGGCGATCCGCTCGCTGGGCGAGGCGGCCGGTAAGCGGCTCTGCCGCGACGTGTCAGCCGAGTGCCGCTCCCCGGTGTCGCCAGGGCGGGCAGGGGCGGGGGCCACTCGGCATGGTCCCACGCCGCGCTGGCCGGGGCGCCTTCGCGGGCCCGTTGGGTGACCACGACGACCGCGACACCTGCCTCGGCGACTTCGATGGCCGCTCGGAGGCCCGACGCACCGCTTCCCACCACGAGGACGGACGTAGTGAGCTGGTGTCCGAGCGAAGACATGGGTCCTCCTGCGACAGCGAACGGACAGGATCATTGGTTGGGATCGACCGGACAGGTCCCGCATTTGTGACAACCTCAGCGTGTTTCCGGGCGTGGAAGTAGTCACACCGCCTGTCCGCACCGCGGGGGAGGGGCCGCGGGTATCGTGAAAAGGATTCTTCCGAACCCCGCTGTGGGAGCTCTGTTCCCCCCGGATCCCGCCGAGGAGCCGAGTCGCATGATCGCCAGCCCGCCTCCCGCTCTGGTCGGCCGGCAGCGTGAGTGCGCGGCGCTCGACAACCTGCTGGCCGGCCTTCGGGACGGCGGTTCCCGCGTCTTGGTCGTCCGGGGCGAGGCGGGCATCGGCAAGTCGGTGCTGCTGGAGTGCATGGCTGCGCAGGCGTCCCGGGTGCAGGTGACCTGGGCGCGCGGTGTTGAGGCCGACATGGAGCTCCCCTACGCGAGCCTGCACCAGGTGTGCGCGCCGTTCCTGGACGGTGTCGAAGAACTGCCGCAACCACAACGTGACGCCCTGCGCGTGGCGTTCGGGACGGCGGTCGGCGATCCGCCCGACCGTTTCCTGGTCGGCCTCGCCGTGCTGACCCTGCTCACCCGCGCCTCGGAGACCCGGCCGGTGCTGGTGCTGGTCGACGACGCCCAATGGCTGGATCAAGTGTCGAGGCAGACACTTGAGTTCGTGGCCCGGCGACTGCTTGCGGAGCCGGTCGCCATGGTGTTCGCGGTCCGCGACCCCGAGGGGCAGTCTGCGCTCGCGGGCCTGCCGGCGCTGCAGCTCAGGGGACTTGACGCCGCTTCGGCCGGGGAGCTCCTGGAGGGGGCTGTGGGGGGACGGTTGGAGGAGCGGGTCCGGGACCGGTTCGTGGCCGAGACACACGGCAACCCGCTGGCGCTGCTGGAATTCTCCCGCGGCCGCAGCGCCGCCGAACTGGCCTATGGCGTCGACGCGTCGAGTGCCCCGGTCGTCCAAGGGCCGGTGGCCGGCCGCGTCGAGCGTGATTTCGCCGGGCGGCTCGGTGCGCTGCCGGCCGCGACCCGCACCCTGCTGCTGATCGCTGCGGCGGAACCGGTCGGCGACGTACGCCTATTGATCCGCGCGGCCGCTTCCCTCGGCATCACTCCGGACGCCGCACCGGCCAAGGCAGCCGGCCTGATCGAGTTCGGCGAGCCCGTACGGTTCCGGCACCCGCTGGTCCGTTCGGCGGTCTACCACGGAGCCGAGCCGGAGGATCGACGTGCGGTGCACCGGGCCCTGGCCGAGGCCACGGACCCCCTCGTGGACCCCGACCGGCGCGCCTGGCACGCCGCGCAGGCGGCCGACGGGCCGGACGAGGAGGTCGCCGCAGGACTGGAGCAGGCCGCCGACCGCGCCCGGCAGCGCGGGGGCATCGCGGCCGAGGCGGTTCTGCTCGAACGCGCGGTGGAGGTGACGCCCGATCCCTGGCCACGAGGGCGCCGGGCCCTTGCGGCGGCCGAGGCGCACTTCTCGGCCGCCGCGCCCGAACGGGCCACGGAACTGGCCGCGGTGGCCGACCTGTATCCCCTCAGCGTCCTGGACCGGGCCCGCCTGGCACGTCTGCGGGCCAGAATCCTGTTCGCCCGCAGCCGCAGCGACGAGGCGGCACCACTGCTCCTGAACGCGGCCGCACAGTTCACCGCGGCCGGATCTCCCCTGGCGCGGGAGACGTACCTGGAGGCGATCAGCGCGACCATCTTCGCCGGCCGGGTCCATGGTCCGACAGGCGCCCGCGCCGCGGCGATCGCGGCCCGCGCGTCCGGGGCGCCCTCCTCGGGCTCCAAGGCCGCGGACGCTCTCTTGGACGGTGTGGCGGCCCTGCTCGCGGACGGCGAGACGGCCGTCCCGGTTCTGCGCGAGGCACTCGACCTGCTCGAGCACGAAGAGCTCCGCACGCGGGAGGCGACCGTACGGTGGCTGCTGCTGGCCCCGGTCGCGCTTGAGTCGTCCATCCACTGGGCCTGGGACCTGCATGCCTGGGACACACTCTCGACTCGCGCGGTACGTCTGGCCCGCGACATCGGAGCACTCGGCAGCCTGCCGCCGGCTCTGATCTACGCGGGCGGGGTGCACATCCACTACGGCGACTTCGCCGAGGCCGACCGGATGATCGACGAGGCCGACGCGATCGCCACCGCGACCGGCCACGCCCCGCACAAATACGCCACGCTGGTCCTGGCCGCGTGGCGGGGTGAGGCGGATGTCGCCGCGGGCATCATCGAAGAAGCCAGAGAACTCGCCGTGCAGCGGGGCGAAGTATCCCTGCTCGGTGCCATGGGCTACATCCAGGGCGTGCTCTTCAACGGACTGGCCCGCTACGAAGAGGCGATCGAGGCCGCGCGCACCGGTATCGAGCACGACGGGTTCAACTTCACTGGTCTGTCGCTGGTCGAACATGTGGAGGCCGCGACGCGTTGCGGTGAACTTGACCAGGCCCGCGCCTCGTTGGCCCGCCTTACCGAACTCACCCGCGCCGCCGACTCCGGATGGGCGCGGGGTGCGAGCGCACGCAGTGAGGCGCTGTTGGCCGACGGTGAGGTGGCCGACCGCCTGTACCGCACGGCGATCGAGGAATTCGGCCGCGGCGGGGTTGTCGTGGAGGTGGCACGCACCCACCTGCTGTACGGCGAGTGGCTGCGGCGCGCACAGCGCCGCGCGCAGGCCCGCGAGCATCTCCGCACGGCCCACGACATGTTCGACGCGATGCCGGCTCACGCGTTCGCCGAACGGGCCCGCCGTGAGCTGATCGCCACCGGCGAGCAGGTGGCCGCGCGGGAGACCGCACCGGCGAACGCTCTCACCCCGCAGGAGTCGCAGGTCGCAGCCCTCGCCGCCGACGGCATGACGAACGCGCGGATCGGCGCGGAGCTGTTCATCAGCCCCCATACCGTGGAATGGCACCTGCGGAAGGTCTACGTGAAGCTCGGCATCAGCTCCCGCCGAGCCCTGCCGGACGTCCTCGACAGCGTACGGGCACGGTGAGTCAGAACCGACAGTCGTCACGAAGCCGCGGGGAGCGCATACCTGTGGGTGACGGCATACAGTGCCTGGATCCGGTGCACCCGGTCCAGCCGCACCAGGTCGGTCAGTGCCTCGCGCGGGCGAGGAACGAGGTCTGCCTCGCCCCGCCTCGTGATGGGCGAGGGGGAAGGACGGCACGGGCGGCCGCTGGTCCCAGCTGCCGATCCGGTCCCGATCATGACGGCGTACAAGGAACAACTGCCCCGGTCCACGCGTGTGCACGAGACGGGGAGTGAGTGATCCTCGCCGACCCGGCCGGACGTCTCTTGCGGGCCTCACCCGTCCTGCCCGGAGCAGTCCATGACATCTGCGCGGCACGCGAACACGGCATCCTCGACGCCCTCACCTCAGGAGACATCGACTGCTGGGCGGAAAAGGGCTACCAGGGCGCTGGGCCCGCTGCCCGCGTGCCCTACCGAGGCCGGTGGGAGGACCTGTCCGAGGGCCAGCAGGCCGTGAACCGCTCGCAGGCCAAGATCCGAGCCCTGGTCGAACCTGCCGTCGCCACACCCAAGACCTGGTGGCTGCTGCGCAAGCTCCGGTGCTCGACCACCCGCATCACCAGCCTCGTCCAAGCCGTCCTCACCCTCCACCTCACCGGCTCAAACCGAGGTTGGAAAAGGAATCACTGGCCCCAGAACGCGTTGTCGGTGACACCCTTGAACTCAACGTGTTCACCTTGACGACACCGAACTCCTTTGCGCAGTTGGTGGTGCGGGACCCGTGGCTGAGCGCAGGGCAGGCCAGCAGTCTTACGGAGCAGTGGAATTGCTGACGCGATGAGACGTCGTCGGACAGGAGTCGCCCGCCCCATCAGTCAGAGTGTGACACGCTGCACGACGATGGGTTGGTAACGTGTACTCGACTATACGCACTGCGTATAGTCGACCTGGGCATCGCAGATGGCGCTCGCGCCCTGCCGCTGCCCATCCCTGCGCCGCGAGACGGCACCCTGCCCCCAGTGCGTACGAGAGGAACATTGTGAGCCCACCTGCACGTCGGCGCCTCGGAGGTCTCCGCGCGTTCGCTCTCGGCGCTCGACTCGCACTCTTCGGCGGGCGGGACAGCGCGATCCGCACGTCTTTCACAGCTGTCGGAGTGGGGCTGGGTGTGGCCCTGTTGCTGTTCGCCGCTTCGGTGCCGACCGTTAGACACCACCGGGATCAGCGAATCCACCACCGCATCGATGTCAACCTCAGCGACCGCGCCATCATGCCCTCGGATCACACTGTTCTTATCAGGGACATCGACACCGTGTTCCGGGGCGAGAAGATCCGAGGGCGCATGGTGCAGCCGGAGGGGTCTGCGGCGCCGCTGCCGCCCGGAGTCCAGCGCTACCCACGCCCCGGGGAGATGGTCGTGTCTCCGGCGCTGCGCAAACTGCTGAACGCGCCGGGAAACGGACTGCTGCGCGAGCGCCTCGCCCATCCCATCGCGGGTGAGATCGGCGATGCAGGTCTGCTTGACCCGGGCGAGCATGTCTTCTATCTGGTCGCGAACCACATGGCGACCGATGCAGGGCAAACGCGACGGCTCGACCACTTCGGTAAGGCCTACGCGAAGAAGCCCCTTCCCCCCGAACTCGTCCTCCTCAGCATCACGGGAATCGTCGTACTGCTCCTCCCCGTCGGTGCCTTCATCGCCGCGGCCGTACGGTTCGGTGGTGAGCGACGGGACCGGCGGTTGGCCGCCCTGCGCCTGGTCGGTGCGAACCGCGGGATGACCGCCACCATCGCAGCAGGCGAGGTCGCGCTCAGCACACTGGCAGGCATCGCCCTAGGTGTGGTCCTGTTTTTGACGGGACGTCAGTTCGCAGGAATGGTGGACATCCAGGGGCTCGGTGCCTTCACTGAAGATCTCACGCCACAGCCCCTGCTGGCGGCGCTCGTGGTCGTCGCCGTACTCACGCTCTCCCTCGGCATCACACAACTGTCGATGCACAAGGTGGCCATAGAGCCCCTTGGAGTCGTCCGGAAGTCCGGCAGCACCTCGCGACGCCTGTGGTGGCGTATTGCACTTCCCCTGCTCGGACTGATTTTGCTGCGGATCTCCGTGCGCAGCCCTGCCGACATGAACGGCACCTCCGGTGTCGTGCTGGTGCTCATAGGCATGCTCTCGCTCCTCGTCGGAGTCACCGCGGTGCTGCCCTGGGCCGTGGAACGCCTCACCCGACTGCTCGGCGGCTTCGGCCCGCTGCCTTGGCAACTAGCCCTGCGGGGCCTGCAGTTGAACGGCGAGGCCGCCACCCGCTCGGTCAACGGGATCGCGGTTGCCGTGGCAGGGGCCGTGGCGCTCCAGACCCTCCTCACCGGACTCTCCCAGAACCCGGCGGACAGCACCGCCCGAGGGGTACACGGCCCCTCCGCCTCCACACGCGTCGCTATCGCCCGCCTCGACGACGGCGGGGCGCGAGGGGCGCAGTACGCCCCGGTGCTCGCCACGACTCCTGGCGTCCAACGGGCAATTGAGTTCAAGGAGTTGTCGGTGAGCCCCCTGAACGATGGGTTCCCTCAGTCCGTCCTCATCGCCGACTGCGCTCATTTGCGCCTGCTGGCACAGTTGCCTTCCTGTTCGGACGGGGACGCCTTTCTCACCGCTCCTCCGGGCACAGACACCATGCACGACATGACCACATGGGCGACCGGCATGAAACTGCGGATGGACATGTACGGTCCCCGCTGGACAGTGCCGCACATCACCGCAACCGTCCGTGCGACCCTCGCCTATCCGGCAGCGGTTTCCTCTGATCGGACCCTGCTGGCCACTCCCCGGGCGGCCGGGCACACCGCCATCGCACACGCCGTCAGCACGGTCAGCCTCACCTATGCGACCGGGTTCAAAGACGTGCAGGATCACATCCGTACCGCAGCAGCACGGCTGGACCCGGCCTTCAGCGTCGACTTTCCGGGAAACTCCCAGGGCGACCCTGCCCTCGACGGAGTCAGGCGGGCTCTGCTGGCCGGGGTAGCCGCCGTGCTGGTACTGATCGCAGCGAGCATGCTGCTCGGTGCGCTCGAACAGGTCCGCGAGCGCGCACGAGTCCTGTCCGTACTCGTCGCGTTCGGCACGCCCCGTCGTACGCTCGCCGCATCCGTCCTCTTGCAGTCCGTACTTCCCGTCGGACTTGGGTTGCTCGTGGCGGAGTCGATCGGGACGGCCCTCGGCAGCTCGCTGCTCGATCTCACCGGAAGGCATGTGACGCACAACTGGAGCACCCTGCTGGCCATAGCCGGCATGGGGGCGGCCGTTTCCCTCGGTGTCACCCTGTTGACGCTGCCGGCATTGTGGCGTTCGACGCGACCGCAGGGACTACGTCACGAGTGAATCGCTCCCCGGCCGCGCCACGTGTAAGGCGACCGGCCGGAGGGTGCCTTCAGGAGCCCGAACGCCAGCCGCCCCCGGACTCCAGAAGACGGCGATGATCCTCGCTCCGGAGGACAGTCATGGCCGCAGAACGCCGGCCGCAAACACAACGCACACTGTGATGTGCAGAACCACGAGATGAGGAAGACAGTGGCAATGATGGATCCGGCAAGCCCGATCAGCACGTCGAACAACGGGACACGAAGCACTGAGGCTTCGCGGGAACTCGGCGCCATGGCATCGGTGTTCGCCAACTTCCGTCAGTACCTCATGGGATGGGACACACAGAGCCGAGCGGGAAACACCGTCGACCAGTTCCGCAGCGGGCTTGCCACCCCGCAGTTCAACGGCGTCGTACGTGTGCGATCGGTGTCCGCGGGCGGGGCGGACGTGACGGCCGTCCGCAAGGAGTTCGCGAACGTTCCCTGGTGGTGGTGGGTCGGACCCGACAGCCCCGAGGACACCGCCGACGTCCTGCGGTGCCGCGGTGGACGAGAGCTCACGGCCCTCCCCGTGATGGTGCTTCCGCTCGATGAACCGGCCGACCCGGGCACAGTCCCGCACACCGCTCGCACCGGTTTGCGGGTGGAGCCGGTCCGGGACGGTGAACGGCTGGCCGAGTTGGTGCGGACGTACCGGGCGTCGATGGGTGTCGAGCCCGGGCTGGAGGCCGAGTTGGTGCGCATCGAGTCGCGGCGCGAGGACAACGCAGACATCATCCGGCTGGCCGCCGTGCTGGACGGCCGAGTGGTCGGGACGACCGTGGTGATCACCGCCCACGGGGTGGCCGGGATCTTCCTCGTCCACGTGACCGAAGCACATCGCCGGCGGGGCGTCGGTGCGGCCCTGACGGCCGCCGCGCTCCAGGTGGGGCGGGAGCGCGGGATGCGCTGCGCCGCGCTGGTGGCCAGCCCTGCGGGCGAACCGTTGTACCGACGTTTCGGCTTCACGACGACATCCGAGTACCGGCTGTTCGCCTTCCCCGCCTGAGCCGCAGCCCGGCCCGGACGCGGAGTACGCGCTGCCCCTCCGGCCTGGACGCCGAAGCCGCCGCTCGTTTGTCCGGCCGGCGGATCGCGCCGGGGCTTCGCCTGCCGGGAGGGCCGGTTGGGTTGGCGCGCTCGCTTCCCCCGACGAGGTCGTCTGCTACACCTCCGGCCGGGCAAACGAGCGGCGCCTTCGTCCTGCAGTTCTTCGGCCGCGCCTTCGGCGCCAACAACCTGCCTGCAGCACCATGTGCCACGAGTCCAGCAGCTTCGCCCTCAACGAGACGCTGGGCTCCGGCAACGGCACGGTGAGTCTCGACGACCTCCACCACGCCGACGTGATCTTCCTGGTCGGACAGAACCCCGGAACCATCCATCCGCGCCGGCTCACCGCGCTGGAGGAGGTCAAGCGCAACGGCGCGGCGCGGCACCGGGGGATGCCGGCGAACATCATGTGCAGCGGCCCCGTCGGCCGAGAACAGAGTGGGCGGTCCCACGCAGAACACTCCGTTGACCGGGCCATCAGGGACGGCGGGCCCGGGACGGAGCGAACCCCGTGGCGCTCCCTTCGTCCGCCGGCGGCGCCTCGTGGTCGCCGGCTGCGGGCAGCCGTCTGATCTTCTCGGACACCGCGTGGATCCGGGCGTCCACCTCGTCGATCGCCTCCCGGAGCACCCCGAGCCGTCCCTCCAGGACGGCGGCCTCCGCGGCGAGCGAGACGGTGACGGCGGCGGGATCGGTCCGGAGTTCGGCGTCTCGCGTCATCCTCGTGTATCTCCTCGGCCCGCGTCGGAAGTCCGGTGGACGGGCTCCGGGGGACCGGCGGTCGCCCGGGCGCGACTGATGAATGTCCCTGCCATGCTCCTCCTTCGTCGCCGCGGGAATCGGGCACGGACCGCCACGAGCCTTCGGTACCGCATTGACCGGGTAGTGGCGGGAGCTGTGACAGCCGCCGTACGGCCGCCACGTCACGGCAGTTCGCAGCCCGGGGGCGGCGCGTCCTGGGAGAAGGGGGTGCCGTGCGGCAGGACGTAGAGGACTTCCAGGACGAAGTCCGTGGCTCCCCGGTTCTCGCCGATGTGCACGTGGTCCGCGCCCGACGGCTCCTTCAGGAAGCTGCCCTTCTTGTACACGCCGTCGGAGGCGCAGGAGGCGTCGAAGTGGCTCAGCGCTCCCTGCCTGACGAGGCGTACAGGGTGCCGTCGTGGTACTGCCACCCGGTCGCCTGGCCGGGCGGGATGGTGATCTCGCGGAGGACGTAGTCGGTGTCGCCGACGGTCCGCTGGGCCAGGACCCGACCGCTGACGCCGGGGCCGCCGGGGGTGGCCTGGGCGGTCGTCGAGGCGAGCGAGAGCCCTGTGAGGCAGGCTCCGACGACCGCGGCGCGTGCTGAAGTACGCATGATGTTGCCCTTCGGAACATGAGGGTGAACAGCGGCCCGGGGGCAAGCGGCCCTCAGGGGCAGCCCGTTCACCCGTCACACTGCATTGCCGCTGAGTGGGTCGGGATGCCGAAGTTCGGTCCGACGGTGTGTTTCGTTGCGAAGATGTCAGCGTCTCTCCCGCTTCCCGGTGCGGTGGGTGCAGCGGGTAACGGTCCGTGCGACGCTGCCGTGCGGGATGGGGAGTCGGTATGGAGCACATCGGCGGTGCCCTGCCGCTTGCGGAACTGCTCCACGAGCGGAGGCACTTGCTGGAGGTCGCGCAGTGGATGCCGGGCAGCCGGGTGACGGCCCAGTGCCTTACCGACGAGGCGTACCGGCGGTGGTACGGGCTCTCCGACGGTGAGCGTGCGCGCATCCGGACGCCGCGGACCTGGTTGAGCCACGTCGTGGGCGGCCTCGCGCTGGACCGGCTGGCCGCGCCCGGCCCACCGGCCGGGATCGGTGAGGCGCTGCTGCGGTCGGTGGACATGTGGCCACCCGCGCGCTCGGTACCGGAGCGGGCCGAACCGCGGTCGAGGCCCGGCACGGCCTGCGCGCCCGGGGCGGTCGGCCTGCGCGCCCGGGGCGGCAGGAAGAGTGTGCGCGGGCCCGAGGGGCCCGTCGTGACCCTGCGCGCACAGTTCCTCCGCGGCCTTGCCGACGGCCATGCCGCCCCCGACGCGATCACGAACGTCTTCACACGCGACACGTTGCATCCCGTCCCAGTTGGTGTGGCACACACAGCGAACCGTGCGGATGACCGGGCGACGGGCCCGGTTGCGGCAGTGCGGCACCCGAGGGGCTCTTGCGGTGCGGCGTCTCACCGGCGGCCGCGCAGCGTCACGGCCAGCAGCTCCGACTCCTCGTACCCCGGGAGCGGGGCGAACCCGTGCGCTGCCAGTTCGCCGGTCAGCCGGGCGCGCGTCGCGGGCCACATCCAGAACGTCTCGGTGTGTTCCCGCAGCACGTCCTCGGCGTCCCTGACCCAGTAGTCGGCGCGGGTCCGGATGCGGTTGCCGGCGGCCGACATCGTCATGCGCCCGCCGTAGACGTGCTCGCCGACCCGCTTGTCCGCCAGCAGGCGCACGACGGTGCGGGCCGGGAGCCGGGCCGGCGGCAGCTGCACGAACAGCGAGCCGCCGGGGGTGAGGGCCCTGCCGAGCGCGGGCCACAACTTCTCGCGTACGCCCGGTGGCAGACAGCCCACCACGTTGTGGCAGACGGCCACGTCCGCGACCGCGTCCAGCGCGGTCTCGTCCAGGGGGCGCGGGTGCACGGTGACCCGGCCCCGCTGCTCGGAGGGCAGGGCGGCGAGCCGGGTCAGCAGCGACGTGCGCATAGCCCGGGCCGGTTCGACGGCGTGCACGTCGGCCCAGGAGTCGGCGAGGGCCAGCATCGTCACCCGCCCGGTACCGGCCCCGACGTCCAGCACGCCGGTGCGGGCGCCGGCGATCTGGCGCGCGTAGAGCTGGCGGACCCGGGCTTCGTCCGCGTCGGCCTGCAGGATGTCGTAGAACTCCGCGGTGACCGCGTAGGCGTCGGAGTCCCGTCGGAGGCCCGACGGTCCGCTGAGGATAGTGTGCATGCCCGACATGACAACGTATGGGCAGAGTGTGTGACAGCGAGGACAGGCGACCGCAGCGCGGACCGTTGTCACAGAAGCACACGTTGCGCAGCCAATGGTCCGACTCCGTCCGCGACCTTTCGGGACGTTCCGGGACCGGACCGGAGCCCCGGACAACGTCGTGAGAGCGGAGTACGTCGTCATGACCGGGCGATCCCCCAGATATGGCTGCCCGCACAGTTCGGTCGCCTCGCCGATCTGCCCCCGGGACTCGACTACGCCCGCTGGGACGGCCGTTCGGCCTTTCCCACGGACCCCGCGGAGGACGAGTTCTATGTGCCCCCGCTGACCAGGGACATCGGCGTCATCGCCCGGCCGCTGGCCCGGATGCCCCGGCTTCAGGCGGTGCAGGCGCTCAGCGCAGGAACCGACGAACTGCGGGCGGCACTGGACCGGCTGCCCCGTGAGGTGACCTTGTGCAACGCGAAGGGGGTGCCGGCTGCCGGCACGGCCGAGCCGGCCCTGACGCTGATCCTCGCCAGCCTGCGTGGCATACCGGAGTCGCTCCGTGCCCAGGATCGGGAGGACTGGGACCCGCGGTCCTTCTCCACCCTGCACGCACGGTCCGTGCTCATCGTCGGTCACGGTGCCGTCGGCTCCGCCCTGGAGGAGCTCCTGACGCCCTTCGGCTGCGCCGTCACCCGCGTCGGGCGCGCGGACAGGGACACGCCCCAAGGGCCGGTGCGCTCCGTGTCGCTGCTGCCCCGGCTCGTCGCGGACGCCGACGTGATCGTGCTGTGCACTCGGCTGACCGCGGCGACCCGCGGGCTCTTCGATGCCGCACTGCTGTCCCGCGTCAAGGACGGCGCCCTGCGAGTCAACGTGTCCCGGGGCGCGTTCACTCACGTGGTGCAGTGCCTCGACCTGCCAGTGTCCACGGATCAGTTCGGCGATTCGTTCCGGGGTGGTCTGATCGGGGGCGAGGCTGGTGACCGCGTAGGCCGTCTTGATGGTGGTCCTGTTTGTCGGCGGCTGGTGCGGCGGCGCTTGACCTGGATGGCCTGCACGGCGTGTGGGAAGAGGAGACCGGGCTGGACGGTGCAGACCTTGAGTCGGCGGATCTCGCGTCGGCCGCGGCCCTGTTCGCGGGTGCGGTGCTGCAGTGGGACCTCACGCCAGGGCAGATGTCTCAGCTGTCGGCGGAGCGTTGTCTGGTTGCCCTTGACGACCAGGATGTAGTGCCCGCCCCGGACGCTGACGTGTGCGGCATGGCTGGTCTGGGTGTGCATCGCGTCGGCGGTGATGACATATCCGCGCAGGTCAAGCCGTTCCAACAGCGGAGCGAAGGCTGAGATTTCGTTACTTTTCGCGGCGATCTGCCGCTGGGAGATGACGGCCTGGCCCTCGTGCAGGACGGCGGCGAGGAGGTGGACGGCTGTCTGGTCAGCGCGTGGTGGAGTTTCGGACGCTGAACGTGCGCCGCTGGGACAAGATCGTCGCGTCCTGGGGGGTCGGTGACCACCAAAGCCTGGACGACGCCTGGACCGCAGATGTCCTGCCCGACCTCGGCTCCCAGTGGGGCCAGTACGAGTACGTCACCGACATCGGCTTCGCCGCGTAGGAGCCGCATTGCCGGGCCCGCCCTCTACGGGGTGGACGCCGTCGTCATGCGGTCCTCGGGCTGTGGGGGAGAGACCGATCCGATCGTGGTGCGGGCGGGGCAGTTCAGACACCGCTCCCGCCGGGCCGTGTGGAAGCCAGGTGACCGTGACGACCGGGTTCTGGCTTTGGCCGGTCGTGTGTGTTTACGCTGCCGTGGCTGCGTCGGCTCACCGTTCGACGAAGAAGGCGAGGTTGTCCGGGGCCGGGCGGAGCAGGCCGTCACGGACCGCGAGGGCGGTGGCTTCGGAGCGGGAGGCGGCGCCGGTCTTGCGCAGCAGATGCTCGATGTGGCTGTGCACGGTCCGCGGAGAAAGAAACAGCGCCTGCGCTATGGCCTGATTGGTCTGTCCGGTCGCTGCCCGGGTGAGTACTTCCAGCTCTCGGGCGCTGAGCCTGTACGGCATTTCGGTGGGTGTCTCGTGCACCAGTACCGCGTCCGCCGTGAGTCCCGCATCCGGACGGTGTCGGTGGAGGGTGACGCGATACCAGGTGCCGTCGACCGGCCACAGCAGCCGCAGCCGGTGGCCGCCAGTGGTGGCGAAGATGCGGAGCAGGCTGTGGAATTCAGTGTCCTGCAGTGCCCGGACGTGGTCGCGGCCGGGCAGGTCGATCGTTCCGTCGGCGGTCACGAGGCTTGCCGCGCCCCGTTCAGGCAGGCGGTGCGCGTCACCGGCGCGCGTCACCGGGTCGGCGAGTGCCGCGAGGGCCGGGATGACGGAGGCCAGCAGCCGACGCGCCTGCACGTCGTAGGCGTCGGCGCTCTGTGTGCTCAGATGGACCAGGCCGACGAGGCGGTCGTGGTGCCGCAGCGCTCCGGTGATTCCGTCGCGGAAGCCGGCCGGTCGGACCCGCTCGGCGTAGAACCAGCCCTGGCGGAAACGGGGGCCGAGTTCCTCCGGGTCCTCGGTGTCCTCGGAGATGGACGGCGGCAGTTCCTGTTCTACGACGTTGCGGTACCACGGTGTCGTGACGAATTCGGCGGCCAGCGCATGGGAGATCTCAGCGGTGTAGCCGATGCCGGCGACCTGGACGTGGGTCTTGGTCAGCGGGTCGATGGTGAGCAGCGTCGCCGCGTCGAGGGGCAGCGCACGGGCGAGTTCGCGCAGCGCCTGGTCGCAGGCGGCTGCTGTGTCGCGCTCGCGGGTGAGCATGCCGATCCGGGTGGCCGCCGCGATCTGGTGGTGGCTGAGTATACGAGCCTCCGGAGAGCGGCTCGGGACCACGAAGGTCGTTTGGATCCTAA
This sequence comes from Streptomyces sp. NPDC101234, assembly GCF_044767525.1. NCBI lineage: Bacteria > Bacillati > Actinomycetota > Actinomycetes > Kitasatosporales > Streptomycetaceae > Streptomyces > Streptomyces sp. NPDC101234. The sequence goes on from NZ_JBIWOA010000036.1 coordinate 79,387, forward strand.
TGATGCGTGGGGGTCCACGATAGGGACACGGGCCGTGCGGGGCAAGACGTTCACCAGTTCGTGGTGCCGTGGATCCGTGCGCTTCGCCGAGTCGGTATTTGTACGGATGGTGGAGCGGGACGCCCGGGGCTTTCCTGTTGGGCACTGCCGGACGCCCGTTGTGAGCGGGCCCGTCGCTCGGAGAGCCCCGCCATGACCACACGCCGATCCGTCCCCGTTCCCTCGGCCTCGCGCAGACAGTTCCTCGCCTACTCCGGTGCCGCCATCGCGGCCACCGCGTTCGCCGCCGCCGGCTGCTCGGCGCCGCCGAGCACGTCCGCCTCGGCCAAGTCTCCCGGCTCGGCCTCGACAAGAATCCGCCTGGCGAAGATCGGCCTGGACTACCCGTTCACCCAGATCCCGCTCTACACGACACTGGTCAAGCTCTCCACCGCCGCGGCGAAGAAGCACGGCATATCCCTGCTGACGACCAGCGACGCGGCCAGCGCCGACACACAGGCCACCAACCTCAACACCTGGACCGCCCGCAAGGTGCCCGCGATCGTGTCGTTCCCGATGGTCTTCGAGGCCGCCGAACCGATCGCCAAGTCGGCACTGGACGCCGGGCTGATCTGGGTGACGTACGGCGGCTCACTGGAGCACCAGAGCGCCGACATCCAGTTCAGTTTCCGCAAAGGCGGCACCCAGCTGGGCGAGGCCGCCGCCAAGTGGGCCGAGGAAACACTCGACGGGAAGGGCAAGATCGCCTTCCTCACCGACAGCACCATCGAGCTGGGCCGCGAACGCACCAAGGGCATGATCGACGCGTTCACCAAGGCCGCGCCCGGGGTGGACGTGGTGGCCCAGGAACAGGCCATCGACCCCGACTCCGGGCTCGCCAAGGCCCACGCGATCCTCGCCAAGCACCCCGACCTCAACATCCTCCTCGGCGTGACGGACGCCGCCGCGTACGGCGGATTCAAGGCGCTCCAGCAGGCGGGCCGCAAGAACGACGACCCCCAGACCTTCGTCGGCGGGCAGGACGGCGCCGCCCCCTCGCTGCTCGCCATCAAACAGGGCACCTTCTACCGGGCCTCGGCCGCCCTGGCGCCGAACGACATCGCGAACGCTGTCGTCGAAGTGCCGCGCGCGGTCGCCGCGGGCAAGGCGAACCCCAGCGTCCAGGTGCCGATCTCCCTGGTCGGCCGCGGTGACACCGCGACGATCGACGACCTGCTCGCCCAGAACCGCTAGGGGCCCGCCATGACACCGGTGAACCTGCGCATCAGCCGGCTGAGCAAGTCCTTCGGCGGGGTGCGGGCCCTGGACGGCGTGGACCTGACCGTGCCGATGGGCCAGGTCCACGCCCTGCTCGGGCACAACGGCGCGGGCAAGTCCACTCTCATCAAGTGTCTGGGCGGGGCCTTCGCACCGGACGCGGGCACGATCGAGGTAGGCGGGACGTCCTACACCCGGCTCACCCCGCGCGCGTCGATCGACGCGGGCGTGGCGATCATCTTTCAGACGCTGAGCGTGGTCGGCGCGCTCACCGTGACGGAGAACATCTTCCTCGGCCAGGAGTGGACCCGCTACGGCCGTATCGACCGGCGCGCCCAGGAGGAGGTCGCCGCCGGGCTGCTCAAACGGGTCGCGGCCGCCTGCTCCCCGCGCGACCGGGTGGGAGAACTGCCCATGGGACAGCGGCAACTGGTGGAGATCGCGAAGGCGCTCAGCCGCAGTGCGTCCGTCCTCGTACTGGACGAGCCCACCGCCGCCCTGTCCGCCGCCGAAAGCGACGCACTGGCCGAGCGCGTCGAGGACCTGCGCGCGCAGGGGCTGGCCATCGTGTACGTCACCCATCTGCTGTCGGAGGTCGAACGGCTCGCGGACGCGGTGACCGTGCTGCGGGACGGACGGGTCACCCACCACTCGGCGATGGCGGGCCAGACCCGGCGCGAGCTGGTCGAAGCGATCGCCGGGCGGCCCGCCGAGGAGCGCCCCAAACGGCAGCCCCCGTCCGTACGGGCCCCCGGTTCGCCCCGGCTCACCGTCGACGCACTGCACGGCCCCGGCTTCGGGCCGGTGACCCTCACGGTCGGCGAGGGGGAACGCGTCGGTCTGTTCGGGCTGATCGGCTCCGGCCGTACGCGGATCCTGGAGACCCTGTACGGCAGTCGCCGGGCCGCCGGCGGAACGATCCGGGTCGGTAACCGTGCCGTGGCCCCGGCCCGGCCCGCCGAAGCGCTCGGCGCGGGCATTGCGCTCGTTCCGGCCGACCGGCGCCGCCAGGGGCTGTTCCCATTGCTCGGCGCCCAGGACAACACACTGCTGCCTTCCGTACGATCCCTGGCCCGGTCCGGGGTACGGGCACTGGCCGCAGAACGCCGCGTGTTCGCCGCGCTGGCCGACACGGTTGCACTGCGCCCTGCCCGACCCCGGCTGCCCGCCGCGGCGTTCTCCGGCGGCAACCAGCAAAAACTCGTCCTTGGCCGGTGGATCAACGGCGTCCGGAACGTGGACGTCCTCCTGCTGGACGAACCGACCCAGGGCGTCGACGTCGGCGCCCGCCAGGAGATCTACCAGGTGGTGTCGTCCCTCGCTGCCGACCGCGGTACCGCCGTGCTGTTCGCCTCCAGCGACCCCGAAGAGGTCGTCGCTCTCGCCGACCGCGCTCTGGTCGTCGCCGCCGGCCGCGTCGTGGGCGAACTCTCCGGCACAGACCTCACCGAACAGGCCCTGCTGTCTGCCGTCCACCACGCCGGCCCGAGCGCCGGGACCGACGCCGACGCGGCCGCCGCTTCGCCCTCCGGCACCGGCAGCGACGCCTTTGCCGTCACCGAGCCCGCCGAAGGAGCAGCATGACCACCGCCGACTCCGTCCTCACCCGCCCCCGCCTCCTCACCTCGGGCGGGCTGACCGCCCTGCGGCGCCAACCACTGATCGCCGTGCTCGCCGTGATGGTGCTGGCCTTCCAGCTGTCCACGGGCAGCTTCCTCGCCCCCGCGAACCTGCGCGGCATCGCCACCGACGCCGCCACCCTGGCCATCGTGGCGGTGCCGTCGGCGCTGCTGGTCATCAGCGGCTACCTCGACCTGTCCGTCGGCTCCACCCTCGCCCTCGGCGGGCTGGTCGCGGGGTGGCTCGCCGGGCAGGAGCAGTCTCCAGCCGTCGCCGTCCTGGGAGCGCTCGTCGCAGGCGCGGCCGTGGGCGCAGTCAACGGAGTCCTGTGCTGTTACTTCGGGCTGTCGGCCTTCATCGTCACGCTCGGCATGCTGACCGCCGTACGAGGGCTGGCCCAGCAGCTCTTCCCGCTGCCGCTGAGCGGTTTCGGCACCGGCTTCGCCTGGCTGGGCGGGGCCCGGATCGCGGGTGTGGCCGCGCCGGTCGTCATCGCCGCACTCGTTCTGGTGGCGGGTTCCCTGTTCCTCGCGCTCACTCCGGCCGGGCGGCATGTCTTCGCCATCGGCGTCAACCGGGAGGCCGCCCACCTTTCGGGCATCGATGTCCGCCGTACACCCTTCGCGCTGTTCGTGGTCACCGGTGTCGCGGCGGCCCTGGCCGGGGCGATCAAGGCATCGGTGCTGGACAGTGTGGTCGCCGGGACCTCGGGCGTCGGATTCGAACTGGCGGTACTGACCGCCGTCCTGGTCGGCGGAGTCGCACTGACCGGTGGCTCCGGCTCGATCGTCGGCGTCCTGCTCGGCGTGCTGTTCCTGGGCTGCCTGCAGAACGGCCTGACGCTGCTGGACGTACCCACGTTCTGGCAGCAGATGGCCCAGGGCAGCGCCCTGGTGGCAGGTGCGGCCCTGGCCTATCTCGTACCGCGCGCGGCGCGCTGACCCGTCCCCGTTTCCTCTAACCGGAAGAGGCCACCGTGCCCCGATCAGCCCCCACCCTTGTCCTGACCGGCGGTCAGGTCCTCACTGTCGATCATGACTTCACGGTCACCGAAGGCGTGGCCGTACGCGGTCGGGACATCGTCGCCACGGGCAGCGACGCCGACATGCGCGCCCTGGCCGGTCCCGGCACCCGGATCGTCGAACTCGGCGGCCGGACCGTCCTGCCCGGTCTCAACGACTCCCACCTGCACGGCGCCGCGTACGGGATGACGAAGCCGCCCTTCGCCATCGACGTCGGCCACCCCGCCGTCGGCTCGATCGCCGACATCGCCGCCGCGGTGCAGCGGGCAGCCCGCGCGGTGCGCCCCGACGAGTGGATCGTCGGCCTGGGCTGGGACCCCGGCTACCTCGCCGAGTGCCTGGCCAACCCGCGCCGCTTCCCGCACCGCCATGACCTGGACACGGCCGCTCCCTACCACCCTGTCTGCCTGACGGACTTCTCCTCGCACATGGTGTGGGCCAACAGCGAGGCCCTGCGCCGCTGCGGCATCGACGCGGACAGCACACACCGCCACGGAGGTGTCATCGACCGCGACGCCGACGGAACACCGACAGGCATCCTGCGCGAGGCGGCCCAGCGGCTCGTGCAGGCCTCGCTCCCCACCCCGACCATCGCCCAGCGCCGCCAGGCCATCCAGGGTGTGGTCCGCGAACTGCACACACGCGGCATCACCAGCTACACCGAACCCGGCCTCGGCCCCGGCGGCGCCGACTCCCTCTTCGGCGGTCTGAGCGGCGACAACTGGACCGCCTATGCCGACCTTGAGGCCACCGGTGAACTCCACGCCCGGGTCAGCGTGCTGCTGCTGCCCGCCCCCCTGGGCGGCTCTGCCGACGACGTCCGCAAGGGCCTGGAGGAACTGCGCCGCCCGGTCTCGGGGGACCCGCGCCGGCTGAACGCCATCGGCGTGAAGATCTTCGCGGACGGCGTTCCGCCCAACCGCACGGCCTGGATGAGCACACCGTACCGAGAAGGCGGCCACGGCTCCCTGTGCGTGCACGGCGACACTCCCGCCCTCCAGGTCGAGGAACTGCGCGAAATGATCACCCTCGCGCACCAGGCCGGTTTCCAGCTGGGCGTCCACGTCACCGGCGACCGGGCCATCGACACGGTCGTCGACGCCTTCGTCGCCGCGAACACGGCCGCTCCTCGCCCCGACGCCCGCCACTACGTCATCCACGGCGACTTCATCGGCGCCGGTAGTCTGGCGAAGCTGGCCGCACACGGCTACGGCGTCAACATGAACCCGTCCATCAAGTGGACCATCTCCGACCTGATGGACGAGGTCGTCGGCCCGGAGCGCTCCGCCTACCAGTGGCCCGTGCGGTCCGCGATCGAAGCCGGCGTCCACGTGTGCGCGAGCTCCGACGCGCCGATCACCGAGCCCGACTGGCGCCAGGGCGTCGCCGCGATGCTGCTGCGCGAATCCAAGGCCAGCGGCAGGCCGAGCGGCCCCGAGCAGTGCGTCACGCTCGCCGAGGCCCTGCGCGCCTACACCACTACTCCGGCATGGCAGGACTTCGCCGACGACTGGAAGGGCACCATCGCGCCCGGCAAGGCGGCGGACCTGTGCGTCCTGGACCGCCCGCTGCTCGATCTCGACCCGCACGACAGCACCGACGTACAGGTGGACCTCACCGTCTTCGACGGTCGGGTGGTTCACGAACGCTGACCCCGCCACCACCGATCCGCCACCAAGGAGTCCCGAGATGGCACCCCCTCCGCGCATGCTGCTCGTCCTGAGCGAGAACTGGACACTGACCGGCGGCCGGGCCGACCTGCCGAAGGTCGTGCGCTGGGCCCGTGAGGCCGAAGACGCCGGGTTCGACGCGGTCATGATCAGCGAACACATCGTTCTGGGCCCCGACGCGGCCGCCGCCGGGGTCATGACCAACCCCCGTGAATACGCGCTCCCCGGCAACCAGGACCCGTACACCCCCTGGCCCCACTCCCTCCTCCTGCTCGCAGCCATCGCCTCGGTCACCTCACGGCTGCGCCTTGCGGCCGCAGCCGTTCTCGCGCCGCTGCGGCACCCGCTGCTGCTCGCCCGGGAACTCGGGACACTCGACCTGATCAGCGAGGGGCGGCTGGTCGTCCAGCCCACGGTCAGCTGGAGCAGGGACGAGTACGACGCGCTGGGCGTGCCCTTCGGCCGGCGCGGGCGGCTCCTCGACGAGCACCTTCGCGTCTGGGCCAAGGCGTGGGGCCCGTCGCCGATCTCCCACGACAGCGAGTACTACCCGTTCCGTGACGTGTACTTCGAGCCGAAGGCATACCGCCCCGAGGGCCCGCGACTGTGGTTCGGCGGCCAGCAACTGCACGGTCCCGTCCTGCGCCGCCTCGTCGAGCACGGCCACGGTTTCCACCCGCTCGGCCGCCCGACCCAAGAAGACCTGCACACACTGAAAGAGGCGATGGCCGCGGCCGGGCGGGATGTCACCGACCTGGAGATGATCGGCGGCACCGAGCCGGTCTTCCCCGATGACCACTCACCGGCCGACCTCGGTGCCGCCCTTGCCTCGATACCGCAACAGCTGGAACAGGGCTTCACCACGTTCTGCATCAAGCCGAACCAGTTCATCGACTACCCGGACGGCGTCGGGACGTTCTGCCGCGAGGTGATGCGGCGCGTGTAGGCGCCGGTGCAGCATCCCGTGGGCCAGTACGAGTACGTCACCAACATCGGCTTCGCCGCGTAGAAGCTGCTGTGTCACGCTGCCCCCGTCTGACCCAGAGGACGGGAGCTGGACGTCCAACCGTGTCGTCTCACCGGGGCAAGCGGAGCGATCGATCACGTGGTGGGGAGTCCCGGAAGCCGGTCGTGGGCACGATCGCCGGGGAAGGCGATGGATTCGATGTGTTGCGGCGGGATCGCGTTGCGGTAGAGGACGTCGGCGTTGGCCGGGGCATAGCCGATGGCCTTGCCGACGAAGGTGTGCACCACCGATTTGATGACGAGGTGTCTGCCGGGACTGGCGAGGTCCACGTAGGCGGTGACCAATGCGGGCCGGCCCAGGGAACGCAGTCTCTGGGCCACGCCGGCGTGATCGTCGCGGTGCTGCCGGTAGATCGCCTCGCCACCCCAGAAGGACAGCAGCCGCCACGCCCCGATGATGTCGAGGGAGGTGGCCTCGGCGGAGAGTGTCAGGCAGACCTGCCCCTCTCGGTTGCCTCTTTTCCGCCTCTCCGGGCCGACCACGCTCTGGGAGCGCAGTACCTCCCGCTCAGCACCGGTCAGATAGCCCCGTTCCTGAGCCTGGTCCAGGCGGTCGTCAACGAGAGCGACGTCCAGGGGGGCGCAGGCCAAGAGCACGAATCGCGTCGGCCTCGTGGTCGAGCAGCCTGGTGCAGTGCTGCGCCCGCAGAAGGTGGTCACGGAGCAGGTCGAGGACCTGCGCTTCCCTGCCCTCCAACTCCAGGTCGACGTACAGATCCGGCTCGTCCAGTTCGACTTCGTCGACGATCGTGTAGATGAGATCCGCCAACGGCCGGGGCCAAGTGGCGGGGTCGTCTACATCCACGACGAGTCGACTGTCGGCAGCGTGAGCCAGCGTTGTGGACGTTCGCGTAATTAATTCCCCACGATCTGCGTGATCAGCGTCAGGTAATTCGGCTCTGTCGAAGATCTTGTGACGACTGCGCGGTCATCGGCTGTGAAGGATGCGTTTGCGGAGAAGCGGTAGATTCGCGCGGCCGAAGCCCATGCGCTTGAGGAGCTTGGCTCTCGTGACGTGACCTTCGACCTGGCCCGAGCTCCAGGAAGTGGCGAAGGCGGCGGTGACGGCGTCGAGGTCGCGATGGAAGCCGTTGACCAGCGAGTGCAGGGCGGGCAGGTCGTCGGCCTTGACCCGGTCCATCCAGGCGGGGAGGGCCTCGGCGTTCCGGTCTCGCATCATCTCGGCGAAGTCGCGGACGTGCCGGACGGTGAGGTCCAGGTGCGGACAGCCGGTGCGGATCTCCTTGAGCTCTGCAACGTCGGCCTCTGGGAGCCGGTCGGGGGCGGTCATGATCCAGCGGACCACGCGCCGCGGCTTGGGAAGGGTCCTGACCGGGGGCAGGGGTGCGGATGGTGACTTCGGCAGCGGGCTGTGCGGCTTCTTGAGCGGGCGGAAGTGCCGGCGGATGCTCTGGACGTCGCCGATGAATCCCTGTTCTCGGATCTCACGGTGGAGACGCGGGACGTCGTGGCAGCCCTCGCGCCAGCGTTGATGGAGATACGGCTTGTGGGGGTCGAGTTTCGAGGCCCGGTTGGTGGCCTTGACCAGCAGTTCCTCCAGGCTTTGAGCGCGGGCGAACCGGCGGACGGTGGAGTGGTCCAGCCGCAGTTCGCGCCGGATCGCGGCCAGGGACTTCCCCTCGGCGAGGCGCTGCTGGACGGCCTCGTAGCGTTCGGTGGTGCGGGCCACCAGCCGCCGGGGGTGGCCCAGGACGTCGAGCGTGCCATCGGGTGGGACGAAGTCAGGCTCCGGCTCCAACGACTCCGCCGTCATCAGGGTCGTCGGGGTCGGCTCCTGGATGTCGGGGGTCGGGGTGAGCGCGGCGTGGATGCAGGAGTGGTGGGCGCCGACGGTCTTCTCCACGGCTTCGGCGAGGTTGCGCCACAGATGCCAGCCGTCAGCGACCTGGAGGGCCTGCGGGGCCCCGGTGCGGGCACCTTCGGCGTAGGCGCCGGCCCGGTCGCGGCAGATCACCTCGATCTCGGGGTGACCGGCGAGCCAGGAGGCCAGGGGTTCGGCGTCCCGGCCGGGCAAGACGTCCAGCGGGCGGCGGGCTTCCAGGTCCACCAGGAGGGTCGCGTAGGAGTCGCCCTTGCGGAGGGCGAAATCATCAACGCCCAGTACCCTGACCAGGCCGGACGGCGGATCCGGAACGGTATGGAGCAGGCCCAGGAGCACGTCTTTGGCCACCGGTATCCCCAGCAGCCCGGCCAGCCTGGCCCCGGGACGCCCCGCCAGCACGAGCGCGATCGACGACATCATCTGCCGTAATACCGGGGTGTATCGGGCGTGCGGCCGGGTCAGGCCCTCCACCTGCTCGGCGAAGGTCACAGCGGCACAGCGGGAGTTACTGCACTTGAACCGCCGCACCACGAACTCGATCACTACCGGTGTCAGCCCGACCGGCGCATCCCGCAGCTTCCGCGTGTACCGGCCGTGCACCCGCCAGGACGGCATACCGCACCCCGGACACCGCGCCGGCAGCGCCCGGCACGACGTACGAAACGTGACCACCCCAGCGGCCCGCTCCACCGACTCCAGAACCACACCGGCTAAATGCGGCAGCAACCGCCCCAAATCCCCTGAACCGCACACCCAGTTGATGCCCAGTTCAGAGCGGCTCCGTCACAAGATCTTCGACAGAGCCGGTAATTCCCCACCCCCGTGGTCACGATTCCCCACCGGGGCGCTGACCATCAATGGTGCTGCTGACCCGCTCGAACCGGTGTGAGGAACCGTGCTGGGGACCGTTGATCACGCCGTCGCTGCCATCTCTGCCGCCGAGGCTCGGACGCTCGTCTAGGGTGACACAGTGGGGTTTGAGCTGCGGGAACGGTGGGGCGCACAGCCGTTGTGGGCGAGATGGGTTCTCGCGGTGTACTTGATCGGTTCACGGGCAATGATCCACTGGGCGATGGCTAACAAAATGAGCCGCGAACTCACCGGAGAATCCACGCCAACCTGGCGAATTGAAACGGATAACACGCCCACAACATCCTGAACGCAGATCAGATGCTCTCCTAAGCACGTCGATCGTCTGTGAGGCCAGCACTGGAGATGGCGCGATGAGTTGGGACGCGGGGTTTCGTGCGAGGTGAGAGACGGCAGATCCAGACGGCGGTCCTGGGCGGCGCGGACTCGGAGGAGCCGCTGATGCTGCCGCTGGAGGCGATCGAGCTGGACGCCTTCCGCCGCCGTCACGAGCACGACACCTTCTGGTGCGGACTGCTGCTCGGAGGCTGCGGGCTGCAGCTGACCACCAAGCTGTACACCGACCGGGTCTGTTCCCTGTCAAGTTCTGCGTGTTGAGCTGTAACCGCATGCAGGTTCACAGTGTCAGGCGCCGCTGACGACCCGCATGAAGACCGTCGGTTGGGTGTGCTCGTTGATGTAGGCGTACTGCTGGTCGCTGGGGATGGTGGCGCTCTGTCCCGGCTCCACCACCTGCGGTCCGGTTTCCAGTACGAGGGTGAGGCGGCCGGCGAGGACGTGGTGGATCTCCTGTGCTCCGGGCCGGTCGGGTTCGGCGTCGTAACGGCCGCCGGGGGTGAGGGTCCAGCGCCATAGTTCAGCGCGCGGGTTCTCGGTGGCGGCCAGCAGGAGGGCGGTGCTGCCGTCCGGGGCCTCCCAGACGAGCGTGCCTTCGGCTTGCGTGCCGGGAGCGTCGTTCTCGGGCAGGGCGAGGGCGGCGAAGTCGGTGTCGAGGGCGCGGGCGACGCGGTCGACGGTGGCGAGGCTGGGGTTGGCCTGGCCGAGTTCGATGTCGGTGAGCATGCGCCGGCTGAGTTTGGCGGCGTCGGCGAGCTGCTGGACGCCCCAGCCTCGCTGTTTGCGCAGCGCGCGGATGCGTGTGCCGATGCGGGTGACGAATTCTTGCGTGGCCTGGCCGTCTACGTCTGGGGCGCTCTCACGACTCATGGTGAGAATTATAGTGCGCAAAAAAGTTGCCACCCGACCGAGTGGGCAATATATTGCTCACCATGCGTGTGATCAGCTCTCCCCGCGTCTCCGAGCAGGCCGTTCTCGCTGCTCTCCGCGACGCCTTCGGGGCCCCTTCCCTCCGCACGGCACCGACTCCGGGCCGGTTCACGGTCGACCTGCCCGGCGGCGGTGACGTCATCCACTACCCGGCTGTCCTGCCCCATGCCGACGTGTACTCGGTCAAGGTCTCCCCGTACCTGCCCGCCCCTGCCGGTGCCGCCGTGGTCACGGCGTGGACGATGCTCGTGAGCCTGTCCACCGGGCAGCCGCTCGCGCTTCTGGACGCCTCCGAGCTGACCGTCGAGCGCACCGCGGCCACCACCGTGCTCGCCGCCGACCTGCTCCTGCCGCCCGGCGCCCGCACCGCGGCCGTCATCGGGTACGGGCGAGTCGGCCGCGCGCACGCCCGCTACCTGCGCCGCCTGCGCCCCGGCATGACCGTCCGCGCCTTCTCCCCGAAGGGCATCGACGAGGCCGGCGACGGCGTCCGGGCCGCGGCGACCCTTGAGGACGCGCTGACGGGCGCGGACATGGTGATGCTGTGCACCTCGGCCGCCGACGATGTGGTCGACCCCGCCACCCTGCCCGCCGGCACGGTCGTCACCTCGATCTCGACCAACGCCCCCGGCGCCCGCGAGATCCCGCCCGCCGCCGTCAAGGCCCTCGACGTCTACGTCGACGCGCTCACCACCCTGCAGGTCGCCGCCGACCTGACCCGCGCCGCCGCCGACGGCTGGGACCCCGCCGCCGTGCGCGGCGACCTGTCCGGCCTCGTGGCGGGCCACGCCCAGGGCCCGAGCGGCGAGCGGCCGGTGTACTTCCGGTCCGTGGGGCTCGGCATCGAGGACGCGGCCGTCGCCTGGGCCGCCCTGCACAACGACAACGTCATGACGAAGGGACAGCCCTGGTGAAGATCCGCCCGTTCGCCGTCGAGCAGTGGATGAACGACTACGAGGAGACCTGCCGCTACAACCTCGCCGAGACCTGCGTCCGCTCCCTGACCGTCGGCGAGCTGCTGGAGATGTCCGGACGGCGGGAGGAGATCCTCGCCGAACTCGACGCCACCCCACTCACCTACGGCCCCATCCCCGGCAGCCCCCGCCTGCGCGGCCTCGTCGCCGGCCTCTACGACCGCCAGGGCCCGGACAACGTCCTGATCACCCACGGCGCGATCGGCGCGAACGCCCTCGTGCACGCCACTCTCGTCGAACCCGCCGACCACATCGTGGCCGTCGTCCCCACCTACCAGCAGCACTACTCCATCCCCGACAGCTACGGCGCCCGCGTCACCCGGCTGCCGCTGCGCGAGGAGCACGGATGGCTGCCCGACCTCGACGAACTCGACCGCGTGGTCTCGGCCGACACCAAGCTCATCGCCGTCAACAACCCCAACAACCCCACCGGCGCCCTCATCGGTGAAGCCGGACTGGCCCGCATCGCCGAGATCGCCGAACGGGCCGGGGCGTGGGTGCTGTGCGACGAGGTCTACCGCGGCGTCGACCAGGACGGCGACGGCTTCACCGCCTCGATCGCCGATCTGTACGAGCGCGGCATCTCCACCGGCAGCATGTCCAAGCCCTACTCCCTGGCCGGACTGCGCCTGGGCTGGATCGTGGGCCCCACCCCCCTCCTCGCCGACGTGGCCACCCACCGGGACTACACCACCATCAGCGTCGGACGCGTCGACGACCTCCTGGCCTGCGTCGCCCTGGAGAACAAGAACGCCGTCCTCGCCCGCTCCCACCGGATCACCCGCACCAACCTCGCCATCCTCGACGAGTGGGTCACCGGCCGCGACGACATCACCTACGTCAAACCGGCCTCCAGCACCACCGCGCTCCTGCGCTACGGCGCCCCGCTCGGTTCCTACGAGTTCTGCACCCGCCTCCTTCAGGAGACCGGCGTCATGTTCACCCCCGGCGCCGCCTTCGACATCGAGCACACCGTCCGCATCGGCTTCGCCGACGACACCGAGACCCTCCGCACAGGCCTGGAACTTGCCGGCCAGTTCCTCGACCGCCTCGCCCAGGACTGACTCACCGGCAAGAGGGTTGTCCCGCCCCGTCACCGCCAGCTGCGCGCCCTGATCGAGCGGGACTCTGGGGTGGACTCGACCACACTGCCGAGACTCCACATTGGCAACGAATCGTTGAATACGTAGCATCATTGTCTAAATTTCGTTAGCTGGGGTGGAAAGTGTCAAACGAAGACGATCCTTCAGGGCTGGATGACGTCGACCTCCGGATCCTCAAGATCCTTCAGGCGGACGGGCGGGCGACCCATGCCGCCATCGGTAAGACGGTCGGGCTGACCGGCCCCTCGGTCCTGTCCCGGATCAGGCGAATGGAGCGCGAGGGCATCATCCGCGGCTACACCACGCTCATCGATCCTCGCGCCCTGCAACAGGACCTCGTCGCGTACATGCGCGTGGGCACCTACGCCGACGAGACCGAACAGGAACCCCTTGAGACGTTCGTCCGCGACGAGCCGCAGATCCTCGAATGCCACGACGTCGACGGCGAGGACAGCTACGTCCTCAAGATCCGCACCGCCTCACCGCAGTCCCTTCGCCGCCTGCTGGCACGCATCCGGGCCCTCCCCGGCGTCACCCGAACGGTGACGTCCATCGCCCTGGAGACCATCAAGGAACCCACCGCCAGCGCGCACCTCATCAGCCCCCAACCACCCGCGAGCAAGGAAAACCCCTCATGATCCAGGTGCTCTGGCTCGGCGTCCTGCTCGGCGCCGGCGCGGCCCTGTCCGTCGGCCCGATCTTCGCCACCATCCTCCAGGCCGCCGCGACCCAAGGATTCACCGCCGCCTTCCGCATCATCCTCGGCTCCGCCACAGCCGACCTGATCCTGCTCATACCGGCCCTGGCCTTCGCCTGGATCATCACGGCCATCGCCCAGGCGTCCTTCTGGGTCGGCCTGATCGGAGCGCTCTTCTTCCTCTACCTGGCCGCCGTCGCCGTTCGCGACGCACGCCGCCTCTGGCACGGACACGCCGTCCCCGCCCTGAACGAATCATGGGCGTTCTGGAAGGGGGTCACCGCCAACCTGGCCAACCCGCTCACCTGGACCTTCTGGCTCGCCACCGGCACGCCCACGATGATGCAGGCCCGGCATCTGGCCGGCTGGACCGGGCTGGCCCTGTTCACCGTCACCTGGTTCCTCGTCGCCTCCGTGCTGGAAGCTGTCTTCGCGCTCGCCGTCGCACGCTCCGGCCGCCGCCTGAGCATTCGCAGCCAGAGCGTGGTCACCGGCCTGTCCGCCGTCCTGTTCATCGCCCTCGCCGCCACACTCGCCGCCCGGGCTGTCGCACCAACCATCTGTCCGGACCACAACCTGCCCCGGTTCACCCTCTGAGGGTCCCGGTGGTCGCGTGGGGACGAAGGCCGTGACGAGCGGTACGGCGGCGATGCTCATGAGGGTCTGTGCCGCGGTGCTGTCGGCCATCATCGGTGCGTCCCCGCCGAGGTGTCGGGTCATGCTGTACGACGACGATGCCATGGGCAGGGCCTGGAAGGGCACGGCGACCAGCAGCGCCGACGCCCCGAGGTCCAGTGGCTGGGCCGGCAGGAAGGCCACGGCCGGCATGAGAACGAACTTCGCGGTCGAGGACATGAGGATCGGACCCGCCGTGTCCGACCCGTCGCCGTCGGCGAGATGGATCAGTGCTCATCGCCATGATCACAGTCATGCGCAGGGGTGGGCCCCAGCCGGGCGGGGCGCCCGAGTCTGTCCGTCGCTTCTCTGTTCCCGGCCTGGGCCGACAGCACCCCGTGGCGGCCGGCGACCTGCTGTCCCTGCACCGGCTCCTCGAAACCGGCTACACCACCGGCTGATCCAGGTCCTGGCGCGTGAGGCAGCGGTCGGGTTGTGCGCGCAGGTAGCGGGCGGCCTGCCGGACGGCGGTGACGGCGGGCCGGTCGTCGGTGGCGCGGGTGGCGAGTGCGATCTGTACGGGTGGCCCGTCGAGCGGGACGAAGCGGACGCCGGGATGCGGGTAGAAGCGTCCGGCGGCATCCGCGTGCAGTGCGAGTCTGCCGGTTGTCGCGACGGCCGCGGGGATGGCGGCCGGGCTGCGCAGGGCGTCGCGGTGGTGTGCTCCGTCGGCGGCGGGCCCTGACCAGGCCGCGGTGGCGGAGTTGGGGAAGGCGGTGGGCAGCCAGGTGCTGCCGACGACGTCGGCCTCGGTCAGGTGGTCCGCTTCGGCGAGCGCGGAGCGGGCGGGGACGACGGCGACCCGTGGCATGGTCAGCGCCTGTTCGAAGACGAGGCCGTCGACGGGGCCGACATACTGGACGATGCCGACGTCGACCTGGTGGCCGCGGATCGCGTCGTACTGGTCGGCGAGGTCGAGTTCGGCGTAGGAGAACGCGATGCCGGGATCGAGATCGTGCACGGCCTGGACGAGATCCGTGCCGCGTTCGGCCAGGCCGAAGCCCAGGACACCGAGCGTGAGGTGATGGGGGTCGGACGGGCCGTCCGCGTGCCGGTCGGTGAGTGAGTCCAGGGCGGTCAGCAGGGTGCGGGCCTGGGCGATGAGCCGTTCTCCGTCAGGGGTGAGGGTGACGCGGCGGCTGGTGCGGTCGAAGAGCTTGGCACCCAGGTCGTGCTCCAGGCGCTGGATGTGGCGGCCGAAGGGCTGGGGGCTGATGTAGTGGCGCTGGGCCGCCCGGCCGAAGTGCAGTTCCTCGGCCAGGGTCACCGCATAGCGCAGGGCCCGGATGTCCATCGCGTACCTCCATGCATCCCGTTCCGTCTACGTGATCGCGGCGGCCTGCGTCAACCCGTCGGCCACGACCGGTTCAGAGCCGTTTTGGCTGATGATCCCCGCCGGGCTCTCTGGTGAGGTGAGGCCACGGGAGGCACGGCCCCCGTGGTTCACACGACGTTCGGATGACAAGGGAGTCATCGGCATGGCTCAGGACCGCATTCTGCTGCGCGGCGGCACCGTTCTCACCATGGACCCGCGACTGGGGACCCTGACGCGAGGCGACGTACTGATCGAGGACGGGGTGATCGTCGCGGTCGCGCCGGAACTGGCCGTCGACGAGGCAGAGATCGTGGACGTGACCGGGCACGTCGTGGCGCCCGGCATGATCGACACCCACCGCCACACCTGGCAGACGCCCCTGCGGGCACTGTGTGCCGACTGGACCCTGATCGACTACCTCTTCGGCGTCCGGCTAGGTGTCTCGCCCGCCTTCGAGCCCGACGACGTACGCCTGGGCAACCGGCTGGGCGCCCTGGACGCGCTGAACTCGGGCGTCACCACGATCCTGGACTTCTCGCACTGCAACAACACCCCGGAGCACGCGGACGCGGCGATCGCCGGCCTGCGCGAGAGCGGCATCCGCGCGGTCTTCGGCTACGGCTTCTTCGAGTCCAACCCCGCCAAGCCGCCGCACTTCGCCGACCACGCGGCCCGTGTCTCGGACTTCGCGCGCGTCGCCGACACCCACTTCTCCAGCCGCGACGCGCTGGTGACCCTGGGGGCCGCGCTCACCGAGTACGGCACGCTGCCCTTCGACACCACCCGCGCCGAGATCATGGCCGCTCGGGAGCGCGACGCGCTGATCGTCATGCACACCGGCTGTGTATGGTCCCTGCCCACCGGGGTGGGCGAACTCGCCGCCGCGGGGCTGCTCGGCCCGGACCAGGTCCACGTGCACTGCAACACCCTCACCGATCACGAATGGCAGCTGATGGCCGACCGCGGCGCCAAGCTGTCGATCTCGGTGGAGACCGAACTCAACATGGGCATGGGACGGCCCGCGTTCGCAGCGGCCCGTCGTCACGGCATCGAGCCGACCCTGTCCTGCGACATCGTCTCCCTCAACACCGGCGACCTGTTCACCCAGACCCGCATGGGACTGGCCTTCCAGCGCTGGGCCGACACCGAGGCACTCAACCTCGGCGGCGGTGACCCCACCACCGTCTCGATCACCGCCCACGACGCGCTGCGCTGGTCCACCGTCAACGCGGCCGACGCGGTCGGGATGGCGGACCGCATCGGCAGCCTCACCCCCGGCAAGCAGGCCGACGTCATCGTCACCGGCGGCCCGGGTCTCTCCCAGCACCCACACCTGGACCCGGCCGGGACCCTCGTCTTCCAGACCACCCCCGACGACGTCCGTCACGTCCTGGTCGCCGGCCGCTTCGCCAAACGCGACGGCCACCTCACCGGCGCCGACCTGCCCGGTCTGCTCACGCAGGCCAACGCCTGCGCCGAGCGCGTCCTTAGCCGCATCGCCGCCTCCGGCAGGCCCCTGCCGGGAACGCCGCCGCAGGGCTGGGGCGCCATCATCGCGGCCTCGGCCGAACTGCACCAGGCCCCCTAGCACCATCACCGACCCCCGCTCCGGAGAACCCCTCGTGCGTTTCGTCACCTACGCCGCTCCCGACGGCGACCGCGTCGGTGTGCTCGATGCCGACGACCTCGTCCACCCGCTGCCACCGGGCGTGCGGCTGATCGACCTGATCGACGACCCTCAGCACCTGCGCGACGCCGCCGAGCAGGCCATCCGTACGCCTCATGTCCCGCTCCCGTACGGACAGCTGCGGCTTCGCGCTCCGATCCCGGAACCGCCGACCGTGCGGGACTTCATGACCTTCGAACAGCACGTCGAGGGCGTCGCCCGCCTCGGCGGGGACGACGACCGCCCGCCCGCACAGTGGTACGAGGCTCCGGCCTTCTACTTCACCAACCCCTACGCGATCCAGGGCCCGCACGACGACGTACGCATACCGCCGGGCTGCACCCGCTTCGACTTCGAGCTGGAGGCCGCAGCCGTCGTCGGACGCGGCGGACGCGACGTGAGCGTCGACGAGGCCGAGTCGCACATCGCCGGATACGTCCTCATGAACGACTGGTCCGCACGCGACCTGCAGTTCACCGAGATGCACGTACGCCTGGGCCCGGCCAAGGGCAAGGACAGCGCCACCACCCTCGGCCCAATCTTCGTCACCCCCGACGAACTCGCCCCCTACCGTGCGGGCAACGCCTTCGACCTGCGGATGACCGCAGCAGTCAACGGCCGCGTCGTCGGCGAGGACCGGTGGAGCAACATGGCCTTCAGCTACGCCCAGATGATCGCGCACGTCTCACGCGGCACCGAGGTCCGCACCGGCGACATCCTCGGGTCAGGCACCTGCGGCGGCGGCTGCCTCGCCGAACTCTGGGGCCGCCAAGGGCTCGACGCCCACCCGCCGCTCGCCCCCGGCGACACCGTCACCCTCACCGTTGAACACCTCGGCACCCAGAGCATCCGCGTGACCGAGCAGGCCGCCCGCCCCGCCGGCGACCTGCGGGCCGCCTCCCACCCCGACCACCGAGCACCCCGGACCGGATACCGATGACCACACCGCACACCAACGCCCCCGGCAGCGTTCAGCCCCTCGTCCCGGGTGTGTTCGCCTGGGTGCAGCCCGACGGCTCCTGGTGGATCAACAACTCCGGGTTCATCGTCAGGGACGACCACGTCGTCCTCGTCGACACCTGCGCCAGTGAACAACGCACCCGCGCCCTGCTCGCCGCCATCGAACAGACCGCGCCCGGCAAGCCGATCCGCTACGCCGTCAACACCCACCAGCACGGCGACCACACCCACGGCAACTGCCTGCTGCCCGCCTCCACGGTGATCGTCTCCCACGAGGCCACCCGTGACGGCATCCTCAACGATCACGTCATCGACGGCTGCCCGCCCATCTGGCAGCCCGTACCCGACTGGGGCACCGTCACCCGCAGGCTCCCAGACCTCACGACCACCACGGCGCTGATCCTGCACGACGACAGCCACCGCATCGAGCTGCGCCACGTGGGCCACGCGGCACACACCGCGGGCGACCTGATCGCCCATCTCCCCACCCAGCGTGTGCTGTTCGCCGGCGACTTGCTCTTCCACCACATCACCCCGCTGGTGTTCATGGGCTCCCTGGACGGCGCACTGCGCTCGCTGGACTGGATCGCCTCCTTCGAACCGGAGCACGTGGTGCCCGGCCACGGCCCTGTCATCGACGCGTCCGCCCTGCCCGCTGTCCTCGACCAGCACCGCGCCTACTACCGGCTCGTCCTGGAGACGGCACGTGCCGGTCTGCGCGAAGGCCGTACCCCGCTGCAGGCGGCCCGCGCCTGCGACCTCGGCGCCTTCACCCACCTGCCCGACGCGGAACGCATCGCCCTCAACCTCCACCGCGCCTACGCCGATCTCACCGGCAAGCGCATGGACCTGGAGGCAGCCTTCGCCGACGCGGTCGCCTACAACAACGGACCCCTGCCCTCCAAGGTCTGACCGGCCTGGGCACGGGCGTCAGAGACGAAGCCCCCGCATGCACAGCCTCGCCCAGGCCGGCGTCCTCGACAGCCTCCGCGGCAACCTCACCCGCCGCGACCTGCTGCTACAGATCACCGAGCTGCACCGCCAGTACCGCGGCCGCCCCCTCGGTGACGGACAACTCCCCATCGCCCTCTCCGACGATCACACCGCTGCCCCGTCCGGGCTGCCCGAGATGACCAGCCGGGAAGCCCTCAACGCCGAACTGAACATCCTCGGCGCCGACATCAGCCGCCATCTCATGGACCACCATCAGCTGCTGCACGAGTTCGGCGCCACCGATGCCGCCCACCTCCCGCGCCTGCGCCCCGGTCAGCAGGTCCTGGTCGCCGGCGTCCGCGCCTCCACCCAGACACCCCCCATAGCCAGCGGAAAAAGGATCATCTTCGTCACTCTCGAAGACGGCACCGGCCTGGTCGACCTGGCCTTCTTCGAAGACTTCCAGGACGCCTGCGCCCACACCGTCTTCCACAGCGGCCTGCTCCTCGTCCGCGGCCACATCCAACGCCGCGGCCAACGCAGCACCGTCACCGGACAGATGGCCTGGGACCTCGAGCACCTCGCCACCACCCGACGCGACCACCGCCCCGAAGCCGTCCAACGCCTCCTCGGAGCCGACGCTCACGTCCCCGCAGCACCGCGTACCGAACCACACCGCACCATCACCCACGAAACCGCGCGACCCTCCACCCCTGGGCTGACCTACAGCCCGTCGGCCACCGCGCCACCGACCTCATCAAACTCGGCCACACCAGCCCCGGTTCTCCAGGCTGATTCATGTCTCACGAGACACGCCAACGCTTGCCCGCGGGGTGGGCGTACGGGGTTCGGGCGCGGCTGTGGAGGCGAGAAACGACAGCGACGTCTATGGCCAGAAAGTCCGCGATCGAGGCGTCGTGCCGTCGCAGAGCTGACCAGCCTCCTGGCTCCGGCGATGGCCGCCGCGGGTGGCCGGGGCCGGCGGGTCGGAGCCGTCAGCGGGTAGGCGGGTCGGTGATCTCGGGTGCAGTCCAGTTGCTCAGGAGCTGGAGTGCCTGGGCGGTGCCGGAGCCGGGTTCCACGTTGTAGACGCACAGCGTCTGCTCGGTGTCGCCGGGAACCTGGAACGACTCGTAGGAGAAGTGGAGATCGCCGACGACCGGGTGGAAGTAGTGCTTGGCGCCATGGGTGCGGCGCAGGACCGTGTGGTCGTTCCATCAGGTCGTGAACTCGGGGCAGAGCAGGGTGAGTTCTCCGACGAGGTCGGCGAGCTGGCGGTCGCCCGGGTAGCGGCCGGCCTCCAGCCGCAGGATGGCCACCGTCTCTGAGGCGATCTTGTCCCAGTCGCCGACGCGTTCGCGGGCCTGCGGGTCCAGGAGGTAGTAGCGGGCGAGGTTGCGCCGGGTGGCCGGCAGGGCTTCGAAGTCGGTGAGCACGGCCCGGGCGAGGTGGTTGGCGGCCAGCACGTCGGTGCGCCTTCCGAGGATGAACGCCGGCACGTGGCTCAGCGTCTCCAGCGTCAGGTGCAGACCGGGCCGGACCCGCTGGGGCCGGGTGGGGGTGCGGCGTGCTGCGTGCGGGTCGGGCAGCAGCAGGTCGGTGAGGTGCTCGCGTTCGGACGGGTCGAGCTGGAGAGTCCGGGCCAGGGCCTCGATGACCTCGGTGGAGGGGTTGCCGGCGCGTCCTTGTTCCAGGCGGGTGTAGTACTCGGTGCTGACCCCCGCCAGGCGTGCGACTTCGTCGCGGCGCAGGCCCGGGACGCGGCGGACGCGCCCGTCGGAGGGAAGCCCGGCCTGGTCCGGGCTGATCGCGGCGCGGCGGGTGCGGAGGAAGTCAGCGATCTCCTTGCTGCGGTCCATGGTCCCAGTGTGGCGCCGCCGACACCGGTCCGGCGGTTCCAGGGTGGCCCTGGGAGTACCTGCCAGGTCAGGGCTTGAAATGGCCCCCTGACGGGGGCGGTGGACGGGTGTGCTGGAAGTGTGCCGGGGAGGCTCGTCCGTCTCGGACGGCGTGACCGCGTCCGAGACGGACGAGCCGGATGGCTCAGGCGGCGACGGCTTGGGCCAGCTCGATGACGTTGCCGCTGTTGTCTTTGATCATCGCCAGTCGCTGGCCGATCGGGTCGACCACGAACGGTTCGGCGAAGATGGTGACCCCGCGGCTGCGCAGTTCCTCGACGCTCTTGTCCAGGTCGGCCACGCGCAGGCACAGGTGGATGTATCCGCTGCGTCCGAGGTGGTCGCCGATGTCCTTCTGCTCTGCGGCCGGGCTGGGCTGCCCGTCTCCGATCAGCTCGATCTCGAACTCGCCCAGTCGGACGTAGGCGAACCGTATGCCGGGCGCCGCGTCGCCGAGCGTCCACTCCTTGACCAGCTCGAAGCCGAGCTTCTCGGTGTAGAAGGCGATCGACTCGTCGTAGTCGCTGACCCGCAGCGCGACGTGGTCGGCGTAGCGGAAGGCCAGTGCGTTGTCGCCGACGACGGTCGGCGCCTGCGCCGGGTCCTCGACGCGGTTTCCGCGGATCAGCCAGGTCGGCTCGCCGCCCTCGACGAGGGGGACGATGGTCTCGAAGAACTGCTGGAAGTACGGGCCAGCGGCGTGAGTGTTGAACGCCTCGAGGCTTTCGTAGCCCTCGTTGAGGTAGAACCGGTTCGGGATGTTCTCGTCGGCGATCAGCTCGAACCGCAGCGTGCCCGGCTCGTTGGCGTTGGATTCGCGCCCGTCCAGGTGTGAGGCCGCGATGAACTCGTCGACGTGACCGGGCTTGACATCGAAGTAGACAGCAACGTGATACATCGCGAACACTCCTCAATGATTCTGCGGAAGACGGATTCAAATACCGCGACCGGGATTCGTGCGGCTTTCCGCCTTGCACCCTTTCGCTGGTATCAATTCCATCAGGGGTCGAGAGCCTGTGGGCCGCCTTGCCAGGCCCCCTGGTAACTAGTACTCGGAGGGCCACCTTGGCTCACCAGATGTGCTTGACCAGTGAAAACAGAGTCTAGGAAGTCCGGTGTCAGTAGCGAACGTGTCACCAGCTACACGGTTCCTGCTGGCAACCCTATTCAGTGATCTGGAGGGCCTCAAGATAGTCCGTCCAGCCGTTCTGGGTGAATTGGAACCTGGGCGTATGCGGTGCTGGGATGGACGCCGAACAGGCCGCTGATTGCTTCGATCATCGCTTGCCCCAGCGCGGATGCCTCCTGCTGGAATGGATCCGCCAGGCCGATCAGGACGCACCCAAGCCCATGAAGGACTTCGCCAGCTTCCTCCGCCAGGACCTCAACGCCGTCACCGCCGGACTCACCCTGCCGTGGAGTTCCGGCGTCGTCGAAGCTCACGTAAATAGGATTAAAACCCTCAAACTGGCCATTTGTGATCGGGCCTCATTCGAGCTCCTGCGGACCCGCATCCTCACCCAGCCAAGACTCGAGGCTCAAGTTGAGGCTGGTCTTTCAGGACCCCGCCCGTGGCACAGCGGTGATCCACCAGACTGTAGGACGTGGATGGAGTTACTGGAGGCACAGTTCTTGCCCTGATCGGCGTTCTCCTCGGGACGGTGGGAGCACTCGTGGGGCAGTACCTGGCGACACGCCTCGAAGTCCAACGTGACCGACGGCAACGCACAGACGCAGAACGCGCAGAGCGCAAAGAAGCCATCTTGGGATTCCTCGCTGCCGCGCAACGCGTCGAGTTGATACTAGATCGCCGAGAACTTGGCCTCCAGACTTCTGAAGACCCTGCAGACGAAAAGCTCCACGACCTGTGGCTGGCGAAGAAGTTCGTCGAGTTGGCCTGTATTCATGAGACAGCCCAGGCCGCCCATGACTACACCACGGTGCTGCACACCCTCATGCGCAACACTGTTCCGTCTGAACAGAGTTCCGCCAAGCGCGAATACCGCCACGCTTTCATGGAGGCGGCACGGACTGCGTTGGAGAGCGGCCGGCCCAGGATCAGGCGCTGACTCCGGAGGCGTTCGACTGCCGCAACGATCGCGATCATCACGGAACTGCGGACAGAGCCTTGAAAATGGCCGGGGATGCTTTTCGGTGCCCAGTCGGTGGCCGTGGGCAACATGACTGCTTGGGTGTGTGATGATCAGCTGCGAGGTCCGGTACCCGGGCGGGCAGCTGTCGCTCTTTCGCGGACATGGGGTCCGGGTCGGCTTGGAGTCGGTCGAGTGCGGCAGCGGTGGCGGGACTGCCGGACTGCGCGGCTTGGAAGCGTCCCAGGGCTATGGCAACCCAGGCACGGACGCGGGAGCTGCTGTCGTCCGCGAGCCGGCAGATCGCCGGGAGAGCCGACGACTGCTGGAGGAATCCGAGAGAGCTCAGGACGGAGACCCGCACTTGCGGGGAGGGGTCGGAGAGCAGGCTCACCAGAAGGCTGACGGCCTCAGGCTTCGCGTGGTGACTCCCGAGTGTGCCTACAGCGGCAGTCCGGACCCGCTCGTCCCGGTCTTGAGCTTCCTTGGCCAACAGGGTGAGATCGGCGGCTTCTGGTACGTAGCCGAGTAGCCGGATAGCCGCCCGGCGCAGCTCCTGGTCAGAGTCTTCAGCCCACGGCAAGAGGACACGGCGCGCGGCGGCCGGGTCCTCTTGTGCGAATACGTAGAGCCTCGTCGCCAGTCGGTCCTGGTCGTCGCCCAGATCACGGGAGTGGGCGCGCAGTAGGACGGCGAGAGAGCTGCGGCCGTCAGTCGATGCCAGGACATTGGCCAGCACGGACCGGGCATACCAGTTCCCCGATTCCGCGGCCGCATCCAGGTACGCTTTCAGGCGCGGAACCAGGGCTGCCTGTTGTGCAGCGATGAGCTGCTCTTCTATGTCTTCCAGGACATCGAGATCACCGTGCGGATCTGCAAGGCCAAGCGCGAGTTGGTCAAGCAGCGTGATGACTTCGCCTGCCAGCTCCTGGTTCTCCACCCCGTCCTCCTCATGACTTCTTCACACCCCACCGAGCATTGTCGGTGGGGCACGGCAGACGCTCGGTGGCATCCGTCGCAGATCGAACCAGGAAGTGGGGATTCCGGTGAGCATATCTGCCCCATCGGCAAGTACTGGGTGGGAGATTCAGGGTTCTGTCAGCGGCGCTATGCTCGACCTGCTCGCCACCGGCGACACCGAGCGCATCAGCGCAGCACTCGACCTTCAGACGGACTCACTGCGATGACACAGGCACACGTCGCAACGGCAGCAGCCTTCCCACCGTTCATCGGTGACATCCGTTTCAGCCGACACGGAATCGGCGTGGTCCGGATGGTGTGGGCCTGTCACTCATTTTCGGGTGACAGGCGGCGTACCGGAGATTGCATGGTGGCACCGGTCGCCCCTGGTGAGGCCGTCGCGCGTACGGTCTCGCGGGCCGACGGTCCGTCAATCCTGTGCATTCGCCGCATACATGGCGTTTGCTGGTAAGAGTCATAGGAATATGCAGGATCTGCGTACTGGCTGCACGTGTTCACCGAGCTGAAGAACCGCGGTCTGGACGACGTGCTCATGCTGGTCTGCGATGGTCTGAAGGGTCTTCCCGAGGCCGTGGAGACCGTCTGGCCTCGCACGATTGTCCAGACGTGTGTGGTTCACCTCCTGTGGAACAGCTTTCGATATGCCGCCCGCCAGGACTGGGACAAGGTCGCGGGGGCCCTCAAGCCCGTCTGCACCGCATCCAGCGAGGACGCGGCGATGGAGCGGTTCCTGGAGTTCCAGGAGTCCTGGGGAGGCAAGTATCCGGCGATCGTGAAGCTGTGGTCGGACGCCTGGGCCGAGTTCGTGCCCTTCCGCTCCTTCGACGTCGAGATCCGCAAGGTCATCTGCAGCACCAACGCGATCGAGAGCGTCAACGCCCGCATCCGCCGGGCCGTTCGCGCCCGCGGGCACTCCGACCCTGGGGCGGTGCGGCGATGAACCCGGGCGTCATCGGCCAGGCAGCGGGCCTGTTCGCCGTCACCAACATCGACGACATCCTGGTCCTGGCCCTGTTCTTCGCCCACGGCGCCGGACACCGGGGCTCCACCCGGCGTATCGCCACCGGCCAGTACCTCGGCTTCGCCGCCATCCTCGCGGTCGCCGTGGCCGCGGCGTTCGGCGCGACGTTCCTGCCCGAGAAGGCGATCCCCTACCTCGGCCTGCTGCCGTTCGCCCTCGGTATCAAGGTCGCCGTCCAGGCGTGGCGGCACCGGAACGACTCCGAGGAGGAGCGGGAGAAAGCCGAGGGAGGGCCGAAGCCGTTGGAGGTCGCCGCGGTCACCTTCGCGAACGGTGGCGACAACATCGGTGTCTACGTCCCCGTGTTCGCCACCGCCGGGATGGGCGGCATGAGCGTGTACGCGGCCGTCTTCCTGATCCTGCTCGCCCTGTGGATCGCGGCCGGCCGGCACTTCGCCACCAGGCCCGTCATCGCCGAGGCCCTCAGCCGCTGGGGCCACATCCTGCTGCCTGTCGTCCTCATCGGCATCGGCCTGCTCATCCTCATCGAGGGCGGTGCCTTCGGTCTGTAGACCAGGACAGCGGAGAGGGGTGGTCCGAACTGTGTGCCACCCCCTGTCCATGTCCACGACGGCGCCCGTCTCGGACCGGCTCGCCGCCGTCGTCCTCGTCCAGTTCCGGCGGGTCCGGGTTGCACAGCGGGCGCAGGGTGCCGGCGGCCGGGGTGGAGGCGGTGAAGCCGTAGCGGCCGGGCAGGTTCAGGCTGCGGTGGTTGGCGTCTCCTGGCGGGCGAGGAGGCCGGAGGCTGTAACCGCTGCGGTGCGGCGTACCAGGTCGATGAAGTCGATGCGCATGCCGGCCAGCGCCGGGTCGGAGGCGTAGGCCGCCTGCACGGCTTCCGAGGGGCAGCTGCAGGGCCAGGCCGTCATCGCCATCAGCAAGGTGGTCTCCACCAGGGCCACCGAGCCCTCCAGGCCGACCTCGGGAAGGTGTCGCGCCACGAGCCGAACCAGTGCCTCGACCGACTGCCGTGCGGCGAGCTTGTGGCCGATGGCGACCTCGGTGGAGATGTTGTGTTCCAGCACCGCGGCCTGTGCGCTGAGCAGGTCGCACAGCACGGGCCGCTCGGCCATCGAGGTGGCCAGGAGTTCGGCGAGGCGGTCCCCGCGCTCACGCGGCGTGCCCTCGCCGGGCGGCGCGGTGTGCTCGAGCGCGGCGATCCAGTCCTTCACCTCGACGTCCAGCAGGACGAGCAGGACGGCCTCGCGCGACTCGAAGTAGCGCAGCACGTTCGCCTTGGCCAGTCCGACGCGTCGGCTCAGCTCGTTCAGGCTCAGCTGCGCGACGGGCATCTCGGTCAGCATCCCGGCGGCGGCCTCAAGGATCTGCTGGCGCCGCTGGGCGCGCTGCTCGTCGGTACGTGCCCGCTGAAAAGCCATAACCACATGTTACAGACCGTCGGTACTTTGCTTAGTGACCGGCGGTACGTTACGGTGCAGTGGATACAAGATACCGGCAGTACGTAATGGAGTCCGTCATGTACCAGGTCCCTGACCAGCGCGGAAAGCTCGCCGTCGTCACCGGCGCGAACAGCGGCACCGGCAAGGCCGCCGCCACCGCCCTCGCCGTAGCGGGAGCCACGGTGATCCTCGCCGTGCGCACCGTCGCCAAGGGCGAGCAGGCCCAGCGCGACATCCTCGCCGCCCACCCCGGCGCCCGGACCGAGGTACGCAACCTCGACCTGGCCGACCTGGACTCCGTCCGCGCCTTCGCCGACGGCCTGATCGCCGAAGGCAGGCCGCTGGACCTGCTGCTGAACAACGCCGGCGTGATGATGCCCCCGGTGCGCCACGAGACCAAGGACGGCTTCGAACTGCAGTTCGGCAGCAACTTCCTGGGTCCCTTCGCCCTCACCGTCCGCCTGCTTCCCCTGCTGCTCAAGGCCCCCGCTCCGCGCGTGGCGACGATGAGCAGTGGCCAGGCCGCCCGCGGCGCCATCCGCTTCCACGACCTGAACGCGACCGACAACTACAAACCCATCCCGGCGTACGCGCAGTCCAAGCTCGCCGACCTGCTGATGAGCCAGCATCTGGCCGACCTGGCCGTGCAGAACGGGTGGCCGCTGCTGTCCACCGGCGCGCACCCGGGCAGCGCCCGTACCAACATCGCCGCCAACGGTCCGACCATGGGAGGCCGCCCGCCGCTGCTCCTGCAGATCCTCGGCCGCCTGGTGCCCTCACAGGACGCCACCGGCGGCGCGCAGCCGCTGCTGCGCGCCGCCACCGGCCTGGCGGCGAAGCAGGCCGCCTACTACGGTCCGCGCTGGTCCATGGTCGGCCCGCCCGTCCTGGCGAAGCTGCCGCGTACAGCGGCCGACCAGCAGGTCGCGGCCCGGCTGTGGGCCAAAGCCGAAAAGCTCACCGGCGTCTCCGTGCCCGCCGAACTCTGAACCTCACCGGCCCGGCCGGCCCGCCGCGCCCCGTCAGCCAACAACCCGGTCGACAGGACGTCATGCTCGCTCAGAACAGCGCGCACCGCCCGAGAGCTCTCGCTGGCAACCTCCTGCTCATACTCAACCCACTCCTGTACGTCACCGCTGAAGGGGTGAGCGCGGCAGCCTGGCGCCACCCCGCCTACCGCTACGGCTTCAACGCGATCAGCGACCTTGGCGTACCCGGCTGCGGCGACCTCGCCGGGCACCCCGTCTGCTTGCCGCAGCACGCCGTCATGAACATCGCCTTCATCACCCACGGTGTCCTGTTCGTCCTCGCCGCGGCCCTCCTGGCCCCGCTCCTGCCACAGGGATACGGCCGCCGGGCCTGCATCCTCGGCATCGTCACCGGCGTCGGCCTCCTGCTGGTCGGCACCTTTCCCGGCTCCCCCGAAGCGGTCGCCGACGGCACCATCGCCCTGCACACCTCCGGCGCCGCGCTCGCGATCTTCGGAGGCAACCTCACCGCGATCGCCGCAGGCGTCGGCCTGCGCCGCCAGGCACACCGGCGCCTCGGTGCCGCTCTCGTCGCCCTGGGCGCCGCCGGGACGGCCAGTGTGGTGATCATGTTCGCCCGGGCGGCGATCGTCGCCGCCTCCGGCGTCATCACGGGTGGCGCAGTCGCCGAACGCATGTCGGTCTACACGATCATGGCCGCCGAACTCACCGTCGGCATCGCCGTGCTCACCCCGATCCGCCGTCGGGCTGACCGCAGTGCCGACGCCTCATCCGCAGACTCACCCGCCGCCAAACGAATGTGATCGTCCCCGCCGAAGCACTGACCGGAACACGCGGGCCGGACGGGCACGGAGCGGGTATACCGATAGGAAAGGAGCATCACGGCATGAAGGTAGTGGTCTTCGGCGGGAGCGGCCTTATCGGCGACGGCTTCCTCCAGGAGAGCCTGCGGGCCGAGGACGTCACCGAGGTCGTCGCCGTCGCGCGGACGCCGTTGAGCCGGAGCCACCCGAAGCTGCGTCAGGTCCTGCACAGCGACTTCTTCGACTTCACCGCGATCACCGAGGAGTTGAGCGGGGCGGACGCCTGCTTCTGGGGTCTCGGTGTCTCCTCCGTCGGCCTGAGCCCGCAGGACTACGAACGCATCACCTACGACTACACGAAGGCCGCCGCGGACACCCTCGCCGTCCTCAACCCCGCCCTGACGTTCGTCTACGTCTCCGGCGGCGGCACCGACAGCACCGAACACGGACGCAGCCACTGGGCCCGGGTCAAAGGCCGCACCGAGAACGCGGTCATCGCCATCTTCCCCAACGGGTACGCGCTGCGTCCCGGCTTCGTCCAGCCCTCCCACGGCCGACGGTCCAAAACGCCCGGCTATCGGTGGGGCAACGCTCTCGCCGCCCCGATCGCCCCGATGCTGCGCCTGCTACGGCTCTCGCCCGTCCTCATGACCAGCACCGCGCAGCTCGGCAAGGTGGCACTGCACCTTGCCCGCCACGGCTACTCCCGCCATGCCCTGGAGAACCGCGACATCGTCACCGTGGCGACGCTGGCAGGGAAGCATGGCTAAGAGGTCGTTCTCTTTCCGAACCTCATGTGTGGATTCCGCTGGTCAGGCATGGGTTGCAGCTGCCGCGGAAGTCTCGACTCGTTGCCGGTCGGGATGGTGTGGGGGTGGCGGATGCCGTCGATGCGGGCGGTCCTGGAAGCGCGGCGGAAGGCCGCGGTGGTGCGGGTGGAGGAGCTCGAAGCCGAACTGGCGCGGGTGCGGACGGACTTGGCGGATGCGGAAGAGGTGCTCAGGCGCCGGGTGATCGGTCTGGAGCAGTATCTGGAGGCGTTGGCCGAGGAGGAAGCGCCCGTGGTGGTGACTGTCGGAGTGTCGCGGAGGAAGCCGGTCGGGCCGCGACGTGCGGTGCCGCACCGGGAGAACGCGGTCGGTGTCGAGGACCTGTCGGTGGATTACCAGGCGTTGATGGCCGCCGTCCTGGAGGCGGGAGGCGATGGGCTGGGTGCCCGGAGGGCAGCGGTGGTGCTGGGCTGGGACAGCGCGTCCGTCTCCCGCGTCGAGGGCGCGAGGGCCCGGCTGAAACGGCTGGTGGAACGGGGCTGGCTGGTCGAGGAGAAGTGTTGTAACCCCGTGAAGCGAAGGAAACGGTGGCGTCCGCCTTCACCGACTGCGAGTCCACGACCGCCGCACTCGCCTCCTCTCCCCGGCCCTCCGCCTCACGGACGGCACCACGCAGCCGGTCGTGCCGGTCGGCCACCAGGCCCGCATCCCGCCAGCGGGCGAAGAAGGCATACACCCGAGGCCACGGCGGGAAGTCGCAGGGCATCGCCCGCTACTTGATGCCGTTGTCAACGAGATACCGCACCGCGTCGATCATCTGCCGGTGGCAGTAACCCTCCGGCCGCCCGCCCCGGCCCGCCAGCCACCCCGGAACCGGCAGCAGATCCCGCACCAGGGCCCACTCCGCATCACTCATGTCCGAGTCGTACCGAGGCCGCCGGCCGGCCGGTCGGCCGCGTTCCCGAACCCGTGGGCGAGACAGTCACACCCACGAGTGGCCGGACTGGACTCGGCAACCGCGACCACGCGACACTTCGACAACAGGGCCTCTTGCTTCTCGCTGGACTCGACATCCGCGAGCTACCAAGAGGCCCTTCTTCCATGCACCCGTACCGGCCAACTCACCCGAACCAGGCTCTTGTTCGAATCCCACCGACCACAGGGACGGATAGAGAACAGCCAGTTACAGCGGCCGGGCGCGCTGAAGATTCAGAAGCGCGTGGGGGAGGCCAAGGTCTCCCAGGGCCTTGTCGATGGTGGACTTCATGGGGTTGCCCGCAAGCAGGGTGCACCGTCCGGTGATCCGCAGCGCTTCGCCGGGGGCCGCCTCCGCGTCCTCGATCACCAGCGGCAAACCGCCGACCGCGTCCAGCATCGTGTCGACCATCGGGCCCAGCGTGCCGGGCCGCACCGTCGTCCGCCCGCCCGAGGGGGCGAGGGCGGACCGGAGCCTAGTTCTGTCCACTGACGATGTCCCGCGTCGGATAGACGTTGATCTGCTGCACGGGCACGGACACGCCCCAGGGCTGGGCCGGGAGCGGATCCGCAGCCGTCTTCACCGGCGGTGCGGGCACGTGGAGCCCAGGCGCTATCGCTATCGACAGTCCCTGGCCGGGCTGGACCGCTTGCGTCTCCGCGGTGGCCCCCTCGGTCGACGGCGTCGCGCCCCCAACCTGACCGCTGCGCCACCGGATCACCTTCAGCAGGGAAGAGGGCGGCCCCGCGACCCCGTCCACGCGCAGCAGGTAACCGTTCGTCAGGGCGCCTATCGAGTCATTGTTCGACGGCATGCCGCCCGCGGTCAGGATGTGGAGTGGCACGCCGGGGGGCTTCCCCGGCTCGAACTTGCTCCGGTCCTGAATGACTTTTCGCAGCACCTGGTAGGTGCCGTGGTGCTCCAGGCAGATCTCCAGACCCAGTTCCATCCCATGGGCCTCGATGATGTGATTCCGCCGATCGCCGTAGCCGTTGATCCGTGGCTTCATCGCCCGGTGCTGGCCGGGCGTGAGGGCCGTTGGCACCCCGTCGATCCCCGACGCGTCCTGTTTCTCCAACCGGAAGGTCCTGCCCTCCGGTCCGCCGAAGACGACCACCGCGGTGTTGAAGTAGACGGGCCCGGTCGACAGCTGTTTGAAGTGGACCACGGTGCCGCAGACGAATACCCAGTCCGCGAAGACCTGGTGCCGGAACATGCGCTCCAGCTCCGACATGATCACCTGCGCCTGCGGCTCGCTGTAGGCGTAGGACTGCGCGGGGAGCGCGGGGCGGAAGTAGAACTCCGGTGCCGTGAAGATCTTCAGAATCCCCTTGATGCCCCACCGCTTCGCCCCGCCGCCGTCCACGTAGGCCCGCTCCACGACGGAGGCGAACCGGTCCAGGCGCGAGTGCGCGTCGGCCAGCTCGGCGGGGTTCGCGGCACCGGGGTGGCGCGGGTCCGGGGTGCGGACCATCCCGCCCGGGAAGACCGGGCGGGGCCCCGCATCCCAGGCAGACAGCACGTTCGTCCCGTCATAGGCACCCGTCGGCACCTCGTACGCGAGTAACTGGAACGTCTTGAACAGACTCATTGCATCCCCCCTGTGACGGATTGTCCGCCAACAGCAAGAAGGGTGATGGTAGACACAGTGATTGCGCTAGAGGGCGTCTGAAAGGCCTGTCAGCGGGGTGATCTTGCGAGGCGTCGCACGAGGAGCATGGCCATGGTGAGATAGATGGCGTTCTCCGAACACACGTGCAGGTACTCGTAGTCCTTCGACAGTCGGCGACACCGTCCCAGCCAGGCGAAGGTCCGCTCTACCACCCAACGTCGCGGGACCACCGTGAAGAGGGGCACGGCCGGATGCGGTGTCCCTGCCTTCGCCCAGGTCGAGCGGAATCCTCCGTCGCGGCGCTGCACGACCTGCACGGTGATGCCGGTGGCGTCCAGGGCCCAAGCCGTGGAAGTCGGCGCCGCGGTAGCCCTGGTCGGCCCACACGTGCCGAAGGCGCGGGAAAGCGTCGGCGGCCTGGGAGAACAGCACCGCGGCGCCGTCGCGATCGCCGATGTTCGCGGGGCTCACGCAGGCCGCCAGGACGGTGCCGTGGGTATCGACGAGGAGGTGGCGCTTGATGCCGCTGACCTTCTTGCCGCCGTCGTATCCGTGCAGGCCACCGCGTTCGCCGGCCCTGACGCTCTGACTGTCCAGGACGGCTGCGCTGGGAGTGGGAGCACGGCCGAGCTGCACCCGCTCGTGTTCGCGCAGCGCCGTCAACATCCGCTCCCACACGCCTTCTTGCTGCCGTCGCCGCCAGTAGTGGTAGACGGTCTGCCACGGCGGCAGGTCATGC
>NZ_JBIWOA010000037.1:0-109010 GCF_044767525.1 Streptomyces sp. NPDC101234
AACGAACTGAACGTCCGAACCCTCCCTCGGCGACACCGACACCATGCCTGATCAGCGGAAACTCAACGATCACATCCGGAAAGACAACGGCTTCTCACCACCGGCGGTCGCCTGGCCCGGCCGGAGCGGCTGCCCGTCCTCACGATCGCTGGCGGGGCCGGCCTCGCAGGATGTCTCGCCGCCCTGGGCCAGTGCACCGACTTCTCCTGGCTGCTCCTGGCCGCACTGGTCTTCGGGGCCGCGCACGGAATCCTCGACGTCGCCCTCAACACGGCGGCAGTGCGCTGCCAGAACGAATACGGCCGGCCCATCATGGCGTCCCTGCACGCCGCCTACTCATGCGGCGCCCTCGCAGGTGCCGTCCTCGCCGCCGCGACGGTCCGTACACCGCACACCACCCTCTTCCTGGTGACCGGACTGGTCCTGACCGTCACCGTGCTCTGCACTGCATCATGCACCCGCGTACTGACCGGGACGGGGCAACCGGCAGCGGTCATCGGGGCCGGGGCTGACGGCGGCCGGGCGTTGTCGGCAGCGAAGCTGTGGCTGCTGGGCGCTCTGGCCGCCGCGATCCTGCTCGGCGAGGGAGCGGCAGCCGACTGGGCCGCCGTCCACCTGCACAGCCTGCACGCCACGACGGCGGTCAGCGCCACAGCGTTCGCCCTCTACAGCGCCGCCATGATGGCCGGACGGCTGACTGGTGACACGCTCACCGCCGCCTTCGGCGCCCCCGCCGTGGTTCGTGCCGGCGCGCTGTTCGCGGCGGCCGGGCTGGCCACCGGCGCGTCGGCCGACAGCGTGCCGGTCGCCCTGGCCGGGTGGGCTGTCTTCGGCCTCGGGCTGTCCACCACCATCCCCTCGCTCATCAGCGCTGCCGGGGCCGGCGGGCCCACGGCGGTGGCCACGGTCTCCGTCACCGGCTACCTCGGCCTGCTCGCCGGGCCCGCCCTCATCGGTGCCCTCGCCAGCGTCACTTCCTTGTCCACGGCCCAGCTGCTGCCCGCCCTGCTCGCCGCCGCCGTCGCCGCTCTCGCCCACCGCGCCCTGGAGACTCCCACCCCTTGACCCGCACCACCAGCGCACACCCCGGCCTCGACGCCGCGATCCTCGACTACAACGGCGTCCTCGGCGCGCAGCCCCTACATGATCAGTGGCGGCACCTCGCCCACACCGCCCACTGGCCCGAGCAGGACCTCGCAGGCTTCCAGGAAGCCGTCTGGGCCGCCCGACCGGCCTACGACGCCGGCCAGTTGAGCGACATGGCGTACTGGGCCAAAGTCCTCGGCGCCCACCCCGGTCCGCGCCTGCTGCGCCAGCTGCGCGACGCCGACACCGACATGTGGACCACCACCGACGACCGCGTCCTCGCACTCCTGGAACGCGCCCACCGCAACGGGCTGCCGCTCTTCCTGCTGTCGAACGCGCCCGCCCACCTCAGCGACGTCCTCGACACCACCGACTGGTGCCGCCGGCTCATGACCCGCGCCTTCTACTCGGCCCGGCTCCAGACGAACAAGCCCGCCCCCGCCGCCTACCGGCAGGCACTGTCCGCGACCGGAGCCCGTGATCCGCGCAGGGTGCTGTTCGTCGACGACCGGGCGGAGAACTGCCAGGCCGCCGAACGCCTCGGCCTGCGCACCCTCCACTACACCGGCCGGATCGCCGACCTCGAAGCAGCCCTGCTCCACGGCCCCCGCTGATTCCCCCTCCCCAACCCCTCATCACTTCAGGAACTTGTGTCTTCCAACGACCTGTGGACCGGCGGGGACGTGTACGTCTCACCCCGCTACCTCGCCGGGCTGCCCGGCCACGCCGACCCGAGCTTCGCCCCGGTGGCCCACTGGCCCCACCACCGCCCCGACGCCGGCCCGTGCCAGCTGGTTGTCACCTCGCCCGACCACCGCATCCGCATCGGATGGTTCGGCGACGACCACGACACGTGGCTGATCACCGCCGCCGAGGACCCCGTCTCCGCGCCCCGCTGGACGGCGCGCATCAATCAGAACACCCCACCCGAGATCACCGAAGGACTCACCCGCGCCCTCGCCGCCGAGTGGGACGAAGACAGCGACTCCTTCCTCACCTCGCGGTCGTACTACTGGAGCGACGCGGTGCGACCGTTCCTCGACGCGGGCTGGGAGCAAAAGCCCCTCTCCCGCGGAAGGCTGGAGATCGTCTCCCCGGACGGGCTGGCCGGAGCGAGCATCGACGTCGTCACCACGGGACCCGACGCCGAGACGGTGACCTTGTGGGCCGGACCGCCCGGCTGGGGAACCCGCGCCGAGGCGACCTTCACCGCACGCACGCCGAAACACCTGATCGCCGCAACCGCCGCCGCCCTCGCCGACCTCACCCCCGTCCTGCGCTACAAGCAGTCACTCGACCCGCGGCTCGCTCAGTTGGCCCGGCTCACCCAGGTCACACCGCCCCGGCCACCTGCGCCGACCCCGCTCGACGTCCAGCGGACCGCCGCAGCCCGCCGCCCGGCCGCCGTCCCGGCCCGCAGCGTGCGCCGATGGACCACCGCCACACCCCGGCCCGCACCGGCCCACGGCCCCCGCCCCGGCCTTCGCCGCTGACCACATGACTCCCCCCCCTTCGCCCCCGCCGACGGTCTGGCCCAGCTCACCCCCATCCTCCCGACCGGCCCGTCGATCCCGACCCCCCTCGACGTCCGGCGCATTGCCTCCCGCCGCCCGGCCGCGCTTCCCGCCGCCAGCGTTCCGCGCTGGAGCACCACCAGCCAGCCCGCGCTGCCCGGCCCTCGTCGGTAACACCAACTCGACCTCGACCGGAGCCCCTTCTTGTTCCTGCAGGCACCCGAGTTCTTCGCAGAGCTTTGCCTCCCGTTCCCCGACCACGCCGTGGTCGGCAACACCTACTTCGCCGCCCCCGTCCCGGGCACACCACTGCGGCTGCGGATCGAATTCACCCGCACCATCCAGGCGGACACCTACGGCGGGCTGCGGGCGGCGATCGTCCACCGGGACCGCGGGGAGATCGACGCGGTGGCACTCAGCTTCCTGGACCACGGCACATTCCACCGCCGCCACGAAGCCAACAACACCCGTCCCAACACACAGGGATACGGCGTGATCGACAAGTACCACCGCCGGGAGCGGCCTCCGTGGGACGGAGCCGTCACCACCGGGCTACGCGACGCCATCGAGCAGTACACCGCGGTCTGGTTCCCCGGCGCCTGGAACACCTCCACCCCGGGCCGCGCAGCGGGTCGCAATGCGCAACCGGCGCCCGCCGCGCCGGTCACCCGCAACGGCACCCGCGCCCGTTGAGCCGGGCCCCCACCGCCTCCCCAGCCGTTCCGCACCCTTCAGCAGGAGTCCCCGCCCCTGATGACCCACCCCTTCGAGAACCTCGAACCGGCCCAGCCGGTGCAGGTCCTTCCCCGCCATCTCGCCGGGCCCGGCGCCGTCGACCCTCGCACCACGTGGGACTTCCCCTACGACGACGGCTGGCCGTTCGCCCAGGCCAATCACGGTCCGGCTGCCGCGTTCAGCCCGTGCCTGCGACTGCAGACCATCTACGACCCCCAGCCCGAGAAGCGCGGCAAGGGCACGTGGGTGATCACCGCGCACCGGGCCCCGTTCACCCCTGCGGACTGGTGGATCAACTTCGACGCTGCCACCCCCGTCGAACTGGTCCACGACGTCCACACCGAGCTGCTCGACCTCTACCTCGAAGACCTGCACAGCGACCAGGACCGGCTGTTCCAGGACGAGACGGCGGCGCAGGAGGTGTACGTGCCGTTGCTCACCCGCGGCTGGAGCCACGACGTCGAGACCGACGGCACGCAGACCTTCCTCAGCCCGGATGGACTCGGCGGCGTGCGCCACCGCTACGACATCAGCGGCTCCAGCGGGCCGGCCTGGCGAGCCTGGGGCGGCCATCCAGACGAACCGCACTGGAAGGCGGACTTCTCCTTCCGGACGCCCACCACGCTCGTCGCGGCCTTCACCGCCTCGCTCATCTCCACCGAGCCACTGCACCGTACCGTCCAGGACGTCCCCGTCCAGACCCGACGCGCCCTCCACATCGCCACCCCGACCACGAAGCCCGCGCACGGCAACACACCCGTCGCCCCGCCACCTCCCGTCCCGGCCCCCGGCCGGACCTGCTGACCTGTCCTGCTTCCAGATCCGAGGAGTTCCCTTCCCCGTGCACGTGTGCTCTGTCCGATCCGCCGCCGTCACCGTCGCGGTGGCCGGCACCCTCATCTGGGCGCCGGCCGCGAGCGCCCAGCCCTCCGAACCGGCCCCCTCGGCCTCAGCCGACCCTGCCGAGACACCGGCCCCGGACGCAGGCAGCGTCGAGATCACCGCGAAGGACACGGCCGGAGGCGTCCTGCCCGACGCCGTGTTCCTGCTGCTCGACTCCGCCGGCCAGGAAGCCGGACGCGGACAGAGCGACGCCCGGGGGAAGCTGACCTTCCCCGACCTCGCGCCGGGCGTCTACCGGCTCAAGCAGACGGCCACCGGCAGCACGCTCCACGAGGTCGTCGCCGACCAGGACGTCATCGTCACCCCGGGCAACACCACCCGGCTGACGATCACCGACCCGTTCAAGGCCGCCCAGGTCCTCCTGCAGGCCAAGGACGACAAGACGGGAAGGCTTCTGCCCGGCGCGACCGTGAACATCGGCACCGGCACCTCCACGCTGCTCACCCTGACCACCAGTGCCAAGGGCACGGCTTCGGGCGAACTGCCCGTGTCGAGCCGCAGGACGCAGTTCTGGGTCAAGGAGATCAAGGCCCCCGCTGGCTACAGCCGCTACAAGCCGACGAAGACGTTCACCGCGGGTCCCGGAGCCCCGGTGACCGTGACCATCACCAACGCCAAGACGGCCACCGTCCCCAAGCCCGATCCCTCGGACAAGCCGACACACCACCCCACCGACTCCCCGTCGAGCCCGGATGGGCCAAGCAGCGGTACCGGAGGCACCACGCCGTCCGCCTCGGGCAGCGACACACCGGAGTCCGACTCCTCACCCGCCGCCGCGACCTCGGCCGGCGCCCCCACGTCGAAGGCGCCGGCAGGTTCCCTCGCCCACACCGGAGCCGACGCCACACCGTGGCTGATCGGCGGCGCAGCCGTGTTGATCACAGCCGGCGGAGGTGCTCTCCTCCTGGCACGCCGCACCCGCACGCACAGCCCCACCGACGACTCCACCGAGAGCTGACCCGCACTCCACCCTGTTCCATGACGCAGAGCCCCCGGATTCCACAACCTGGAATCCGGGGGCTCTGTCGTCCACGAATCGTCCACCGTCAGATGCTCGCCCGCTGTCCACCAGGATCGCTCCAGGCTGGGCTCACAGGCGTGAAGGGCAACGACCGGATCAGTGCACTGCCACCACACAAGCCCGGTACTCGATCCGCTTCCCCGGTGGCTCCGACGCTGACCATGCCAACGAGGCCCGATGCGCCGACGTCCGGGTCGGCCGTGGCTTGGATGGGCACCCGACCGTAACCCACCCTCTCCAATGTGAAGTTCAGATATCGATGTGCGGTTCGCCTTCGAAGGGGGAGCGGTTAAACCGGATGGAGTGAACGACGATGTCCTTGGTGGGGCGGCCGTCCTTGTTGGTTGGGACCTGCGCGATGGCGTCGACCACGTCCCTCCCTTGGACTACCTCGCCGATGATCGTGTGCAGTCCGTTGAGGTCAGGTGCTTGCCGGGTAGTGATGAAGAACTGAGAGCCGATGGCGTTCGGTTCGGTGGCGGCCAACGCCAACATGTACGGCCGCTCGAACGTCAGATCCGGATGGAACTCATTAGGGCACGAAAAACCGGGGCCGCCGGTTCCGTCGCCCATCCGGTCTCCTCCCTGGATCATGAGTCCCTTGATCACACGGTGGATGATCGTCTCCTGGTAGATCGAGCCGATTCCGATGCACCCGGTCCGTGGGTCCACCCAGCGTCCGCTTCCCGACCCGAGAGCGTAGAACTGGATGGTTGGGTCCCTCACGTCTTCTAGGAACAGCTTCACGAGGATCTGCCCCAGCGACGTGCTGATCGTCGCGGTGAACTCTTGCTGCATGTGATCCATCCTGTGCTGCGGCCAACGAAATAAAAGGCCCTCATTATGCTGAAGTGGGGCATTTATCATCGCCAGCATAAAGTCACAGCGTCGGGAGGCGGCGGCGGAGACGCCGGTCGCGGTGTCCCGCGTGGCGGGAGCGAGTGCCCTGGATGAGCACCTACTCGCCTTCTCATAACGGCGTTGCGTCCACTCCGCTGTCAGTTCGCCGGGGGCAGACAGGAAAGATCGCGGAAAGACTGGCCAACGAGTGCGAGGGCATGTCAACGTAGACGACCTTGCAGGAAACCCCAGGTCAGAGAGGTGATTGCCCGTGACCGTAGCCCCTGCGGGCCCCGGTTTCTCCACTTCCGTCGAAGCCCTGCGACTGCGGGAGTGGCAACTCGGCCCCGGCCAGCCGACGCTGGTCATGGACCAGTTCTCCGCCGAGGACTTCCACCTGATCGTCGATGACCGCGCGGACGTACACGTCAGCAGCAAGGACGGCAGGTTCTACCTCGGCTGGTTCCCGCTCGGCCGCCCCGGCACGAACGGCGAGGGATGGAAGATCGCCGTCACTGGAACCGCCAAGGTCCGCGGCTACCACGTGTCGTTCGACACCGAGACGCCGGCCGACATCGTCGCCGCCGTCGTAGCACGCGTGCTGGAGACCTCGCGCCGCCGCTGACAGCGCGGACCGTCAGATAGCGACCGCCTTGTGAGTGAGCTGGCCGTCCGAACGGCAGCCCGCTCGACCGCACCCGTTTCCCCGCCCTCAGGAGGCTGTTCGTGACGTCCCCGGAGATGACCGTCGGCGATCTCATCGACCTGCTGTCCGCCTGCGACCCGAATGCTCCGGTCCGCCAGGCCGTGAACCCGTACTTCCCGATGGCCCACCGCCTGGCGCAGGTCCTGCAGTCGGTCGACGAGACCGGCCGGACCGTCGTCTACCTCGCCGAAGGACGTGACGCGGACGCCGCCCAGCTCGGCCACCTGCCACCGGAGGTCGCCATCGAACTGACATGGCAGGGCCCCGTCCAGGCACCTCCGCGCCGCCCCCGCCGCCGCGCCAGCGGCAACTAGATACGCACCGAGCCCTTGGAGGCGCCCCTGTACCCCGACTTCCCGCCCGACTCGTCCACCCCGCGCGGCGGCCAGCCCGCATTCTGGGTGGGCCCCCGGCACCTGGCCGGTGACGACGGGCGCCTCTACGACGTCGTCGCCGACACGCTCGCTGGCCTGAGCTGGACGAGCCTGACGATCGTCCGCGGACGGCACGAGCCGGACGAAGCACCGGAGGACCGCCAGGTCCTGCGCAGCACCGTCCTGCACATCAGCCCCGACGCCCTGCGCTGGGCCCAGTGGGGCCTGGCGGACGAGCCGTTTCACCTAGGCGAGCTGCCGATCGCCTGGCAGGTCTCCGCCCGAGCCGAGGCCAGCAGCCCGCTCGCCCAGTGGTCGGCCTACTTCACCCCCGACGTCCCCGGCGAGGCGGTGGTCGACTTCCTCGTGGCGCTCGATGCCCACGGCCAGCCTGCCGTGCCGCTCGCCGGATCCGAGCTGGTCCTTGACGCCGTCGCCGCCCACGGATGGTTCCGCGACATCGACCAGCCCCAGGTGGCAGCGACGGACCCGACGTTCACCTCGCACATCAGCCTCGGCGAGGTCCCGCCCCTCATTCAGGACGCCGACCCGCAGGTCCTGGCCTCGGAGGCCGACGAGACAGGGCCGGCCGGATGGCAGGCGTGGGCCGAGCCCGTGCTCGGCGCACCGTGCCTGTGGGCGGCCTCCTTCGCGGCCGGCGTCCCGCACGATCTCGTCGCTGCCTTCGCCGCCTCCCTCAGCTCGACCTCACCGGTCTTGCGCCAAGTGCTGCCCGAGGCCACCCGCGACAGGCTCCTGCGAGCACCGACCATCTAGCCTCCCGCTCGTATCTCGCGACGATTGCAGTCCGGCACCCTCCCACTTGGGGGTGCCGGGCTTTCCTGC
The DNA here is from genome assembly GCF_044767525.1 of Streptomyces sp. NPDC101234. Classification (NCBI taxonomy): domain Bacteria; kingdom Bacillati; phylum Actinomycetota; class Actinomycetes; order Kitasatosporales; family Streptomycetaceae; genus Streptomyces; species Streptomyces sp. NPDC101234. The sequence goes on from NZ_JBIWOA010000037.1 coordinate 8,026, forward strand.
TTCTCGGGTGGAGTGGCCGTTGGATCTTCGACGCCCAGAATGATTCCTCAGCGGGGAGGGCCGACTGGCTTCGGAGACTGTCAGCGAGCCAGTTTGAGGCGTGCCGTCTCGGCGGCGTGGGACGCGGCTTCGATGTGCCCAAGTTCGCCGGCGAGCGTCGACACGAACGCATCGACCGCCTCGATGGCGCGCCCCTCCATGGTGTCGGGCTCAGCGAAGTAGGACGCGAACTCTCCGGCGCCGATGGTCGCCATGGCGGGCCGACGGGCCTGGTAGTCGGCCCACATCGGCCTGTATGCGGCGCGCACCCGGTCGAGCTCGGCCTCGTCGACCTGCTCCTGCTTGAGGAGGCTGATCGTCTGCTGGCGGGCCTTCCACATGGCGATGTGGTCCTGGATGGGGACGGGCCCGTACGGGCCGGGAACGGCTCGTTCGATCCTCGGCATGCCGGGCTGGACGGGCCAGGGCGAGTACAGCTCCGTGAGGACCGCGGTCAGCCTGTTGAGGTCGATCCGCCCGGTCCGCTCGCCTTCCTCCAGGACGAGCTGGGCGGCCCGCCGCTGCTTGAGGGTGGCTGAGGGGTGGGCGAGTTGCTCGACGATGGCGCGGACGTTCTCGCGGCGCCGGACGGCGCTCGTCTGGCCGGTGGCGCGCGCGTGGGTGCGCCAGGCTCGGCGTGCCTGCGGGGTGAGAACGATCGTGTCGTCGATCAGCCACAGGTACAGCACGATCCGGATCAGGGAGCGTTGCGGGATGCGCCCCAGTGGGGAGCGCTCACGAGCCTCCAGGAGTCTGGTGAACAGCTCGCGTTGCTCCGGAGGGAAGACCCGTGGGTCGCTGCCGTGCGCGCTGGTCTTGCGCGGTTCGGGGTTCGCGAGCATCCCGTTCTCGACCCAGGAGGTCACCATCCTGGGACTGGCTTTGATCACGCCCAGGGCGTGTGCGTCGGCGACCAGATCGGCCGAGGTTCCCTCGACCCACGTGGTGGTCCGATTCCCGTTCATGGGGCCGAACTTACATCGAGATTCGAGCCCCGGAAGCTGCATTCAGCGCACGTCCCCCGTAAGGCTTGGGGTCAGCAAAAACTGCGCCCCGCACCGTATCCCTGCCAGGAACACGCGGTGCGGGGGCAGCCGACTCATCCCCTGAACGGAGACCGTCATGTCCCACCGTACGCACCGCCCCGTGCCTGAGCGGCGACGCGCACGCCGCTGTCTTGTCCAGGGCCTCGGGCAGGCGGCGTTCTATGCCGCTTCCGCCACGTTGTCCGGCGGGCTGGTCCGCGAGTTGCTCAATCTGGTGCATCTGTCCGCCTCCTCGTGCTGACCTGAACACCACAGAGGTGCTGCGTCCGGGTCTGCCGGACGCGGCACCTCCGCGCCGCCCGGCTGCAGGTAGAGGATCACGCAGGCTCCGACTTCGCCAACAGCATCCTCATGGCAGCGGTCGGAGGCAGCGGCGCGGGACAGGCGGGCAGGTCAGCTGGCTGACGTGGCCTTGCTGAGGGCCTTGTCGAGGTGGCGGTCGACGAGGGCCGGGGAGCCGGAGACGATCAGCAGCAGGCTGCCGTCGCGGATCGCGGTCTGCTTGACCACGGTGCTCTGTCCTCCTGCGGTGAATGTCAGGAGCTGGCTCCACTGCTCGTCACCGAGCGCGCGGGGCGCGGACAGCTCTTGCGAGGCCACGTCGACCGGAGTGCCGCCCGCGACGACCTGGTAGGTCGGGCAGCCGGTCATGGCGTCGAAGATCCGGTCGACGCCGTCGGAGAGCTTCTTCGCGCTGTCGCTGTACAGCTCCTCGGAAATCTCGGAAGAACTGCCGCCGTAGGTGAAGTCCGCCTTCGCCTTGTGCGGGAAGGCGAGCGTGCCTCCGGTCGCCGCGTTGCCGCCCAGTTCGCTCAGGGCCGGGCAGCCGATGACGGTGACATCGTGGTGCTGGGCCGGACGCTGTGGCTTGGGCAGGTAGCCGCTGCCGAGGTCGCTCTGGTCGAGCAGGCGGGACTTGAGCGCGGCCGAGGAGAGCGCGGCGGGCTTCTGGGTGGTGCCAACTGGCTTTCCCGGCCGGGCGGCGGGCGAGGTCTGGTGCTCGGCTGCGGTGGAGCAGGCGGGCAGGGCGAGGAGGGCGGCGGTGATGCCGAGGACGGTGGCGGCGATGCGAACGCGCATGACGGAACTGACCCCTTGGTGCTGGGCGACGGGTGGTCAGTGCGGGCCCGCGGGCCCGGTGGGGTCGTAGGAGTGGTGGTCAGTGCCCGAGGTGGCGCAGGCAGTCCTCGAACGTGGCGTACGTGGCGTCCGCCGGTCCGGAGTGCCGGTTGAACCAGGCGGTGTCGATGCGGGTCTCCTGCTGCTGGTGGCCGGCCCGGCAGCGCAGCCAGATCTCGCCGCGGGTGGAGAGGACGAGCCAGTCCCGGTACGCGCCGCACTCGGCGCAGGCGGCCATCTCGCCGTCGAGGATGAGGGGCTGTTTCCACGGCATCATCGTGCCCTCGACCTGATCGTGGCTCGGCACCCGCAGTTCCGGTGGGAGGAAGTCGTCCACGGCGGCGCCAGGGTCGGCGGGCTCCGGCTCAGGCGCCGGCACTCCGATGCCAGGCGGGACCTGGCCATGGAGCCGTGCATGCAGTTCGGCGAACTGCTTCTGAGCCTCGCTCGGTGCCTTGGCCCGGCGGCGTATCCGGTGAAACACCCTGGCGTCCTCCTCTACCTCGTCACCTCGTCCTGCGCGTTTCATGATCGTGCCCGACACCCGCGGCGGCTTCAACTCACAAAGTCCACAGTCCATCTGGCCAGGTCAGTACGGGCGCTCGGCTTCTCGACTGACCTGAGGACGAGTTGGCCACGATGCGTGTCGGGCAACGGCGCGGCGGCGTAGCCACGGGGGACCCGATCACCCCTCGTCGTCTCCCACGACCGCTCAACTCCGTGGCGTCCACTGGCTCGACGTGCCCCACCCGCGCCATGCTCGTCCGTCCTGCGGGTGCACGGATGCCGCCAGCCCCCCCCGTTGGGCCTGGTCGTCTCCGAGGTCCGAAGTGGCGCACGACCATGCTGTGGATGACAAGCGGAGCGGTGACGCTGTCCCTCTTCTCGGTGATGCGCGGAGGCTGCGTGCCGGTATCCGGCGGGCTTACCGGGTCTGATGCGAGGTTTCCTCGCCGCTGCGCCGCCTGCCGGGCGTGGAGGGCCTGGTGGTCGCCTGCCGCGTCGCCGACCGTGTCCCTGCGGTGCTGGTCTCGGGCAGGCGGGAGGCGTCGGCGGGCAGATCGGCGGTCCGTCGCATCCGCCACACGAGCACGTCGCTGACGGAGTCCGCGGTGCCGAGTTCGCGCCGTGCGGCAACGTCGGACAGGAGAGCGGCCGGGTCGTGGCCAGCGGCTTCGGCTTCCGCGATGGTCGCCGCCAGGGAGTACCAGCCGGGTTCGCCGAGGATCTGCTCGGCCAGCTCCGGCAGCGCGTCGCGCAGCAGTACGGTCTGCCGCTGGAGCATCGACCGACCCAGACGTCGTCCGCGCCGGTAGAGGACACCGAGGGGTCGTGCGGCGGCGGCCTGGTAGGCGGTGCGCAGGTGCTCGGCAGTCCGGGCGGCGGCCTCGGCCTGCTGGGCGTGTCCCTTCCGGGCGTGCCAGTGCGCGGCGGCGGTGATGAGGAAGAACAGCATGTCGATCGCCATCGCGGTGGTCGCGCCGTCCTCCCCGCGGCCCAGGGCCGGGCCGCCGTGGACGAGGTCGCGGGCGGCCTGCCGCAGAGCCTGCTCGTGCCCGCGCACGGCGCGGACGTGAGAGCGCGAGGCCCGCTCGAAAGCCGCTGCTGCGTCGCGCAGTTCGCGGCGGGTGTGGGCAGCGGACGTCTTCGCGAGGGCATCCAGGACCTCGCCGGCCGCGGCGATATGGGCGGCGGCGACCGCGTCGTCGCCGTGCTCGACAACGAGCACGGCCTGCCACACCGCCGAGGCTGTGCCACGGCGTGCTGCGGCCGGACTGCCCGGCCCCGTACGGATCGCATCCTCCCGCCGCGAAGCCGGGGTGTCTCCGGACCAGCGCTCGCGGATGCGGGGCAGCGAAAGGTCGGGGGCCAGGCGCGCGCCGGGGTAGAAGATGGGCTCGCCGTCCTTGTTCAGGTCGTCGGGCAGGGCGACCTTGTATCCGAGCAGGTCACCGGAGGGCGCGGCGCGCTTGCGGATCAGGAGGCCAGCGGTGGCAAGCCGGTCGAAGAACTCCTCGTCACTCCTCGCGCCGGCCACCGCCCGCCGTACGGTTTCGCGCAGGTCCTCACGGGCGGTGCGCTCGCGCCCCTGGCGCTCGGCCTTGTGCCGTTCGGCGCTGGTGGGTCGCTTCGCCGCGGTGCCGTCACCCTTGTTCAGGCGTCGCAGACCCAGCTCCGCTTCGAGGACCCGGGCCTGGGCCTGCACACGGGTCGCGTCGTGGTCGAGGTCAGGTTTGTACCCGTCTTCGCGGACCAGGGTGGCGACGATGTGGATGTGGTCATCCGCGTGCCGGACGGCCGCCCACCGGCAGCCCGCACCTGCCTCGGGATCGTCGATCCCCGCAGCGGCGACCATCCGGCGGGCCACGTCTGCCCATTCCTCGTCAGAGAGGATCCGGTCCTCGCTGCCATTGCGCACGGACAGATGCCACACGTGCCTCTTCGGGCGCTGCGACGGGTCGATGTTCTCGACGGGCTGGTCCAGGAGCTGCTGAAGCTGTTTGAGGGTCGCGGTGGCGTCGCGGCCCGGGTCGGGAGCGTTGTGATCCCAGGAGGCGACGAGGTGGGGGTCGCTGTGCTCCTCGAACTTGCCTGGTCCGTAGAGGTAGTAGAGGAGGCCGATGGTGCGCTGCCCGCGCTTCTGGATCCTGGGGATCATGGAGGCGAGGAGGTCCTAGTCCTGGTGGAGGAGTTGGTCGGTGGCGTGCTGGACGCGCTGGACGGCGCGGTCGGTGGCTGCGATGACCACATCGAGTTCGCCCGGGTGCGCTCCGGAGTTGACCGCTCGGGCGATCTGGTTCAAGTTGCTGCCGATGCGGCCGAGGTGCCGACGGGCGGCGAAGAACTCGGCGATCACCTCACGCTCGTCGGCAACGGCACTTGCGGTCCGTTCGAGGTCGCGGGCAGCAGAGAGGGCAGCACGGGCAAGGAAACCGGCGAGGGTGAGGCCGGCGGCCTTCGCACCGGCGGTCACAAGGACGAGTTCGTCGTCACTGAAGCGGGTGTTGCGGACGTGCGGACGCTGACGGCGCTGGTACTTGCGGCGGCGCGTACGCGGCTGCTCACGTTCGTCCTGTATTCCCTCTGGCTGCGATCCGCCCTCGGTCGCAGCCTCCTCGTCTGGCGTCCCCCGGCGCCGGACGAGCCCCGGCCCCCCAGGGACGGAGGAGCCCTTGGATACTTCGCTCAAGGCGGAGTATCCAAGGGGATAACTTGCTCGCCCCGAGACCGAGTTGGAGTCGGGATCAACTTCCGGGGTGGTGCTGCTCTTGGGTGCGTTCGTCATCGGGTTGCGGGCCTCGCGGAGCGAGTGTGGTGCTGAATGGCCGCGGCCAGGGCCAGGATGCCGGCCGGCCCTTGCCGGAGGCGGACAGGTCCGTCGGGGTGGTCCTGGACGAGCCACTGACCGCTCGGCATGAGGACGGCGGCGTGCAGGAGTCGCCGGCGGACCAGGACGTCGGCCCAGGCGCTGGCCTCGGCGGATGTGGGCTCGGCCGAGCGAGAGGGGCGAGGAATCACGGCGTGTCTCCTGGAGCGGGTCGATGGCCCGGCACGGAGCCGGGCCACCGGTTGCGATGAGGGCCTTGAGCTGGGGTTTTGCCGGGTCAGCCGCACTCGGGGCAGCGGCTGACGTGGCTGTTGAGCGCGCGGGCCATCCGCTGCTTCGCCGAGGCAGCCTGCTTCGCGCTGGACTTCGCGGCCGGCCTGCCCGCGTGCCGCTGGGAGTGGGCGACCATGAAGCCGATCTCCCGCTGGTACTCCGCGCGTACGGTGTCGAACTGGTGGCAGGTCTTCATCGGGCGCTTTTCCTGGTCGTCGTGGTGTCGTCGCTCCGCAGCTGCTGGAGGACGAGGCTCAGCCGGTCGTTCCGGCCGCCCTTCAGACCCTCGCGGCGGAGGATCTCCCGCAGCTGCACACGGGTGACAGCCTCGTTGCCGTCCCGTTCGAGCAGGGCGGGGACGTGCGGACGGACCTGCTGGACGAGCTGGTCCACCGACTGCTCCGGTTCACGGGGCGGTCGCTGCGCCTGCGGAGTCCGGGGCCGGCCGCGCTTCCCCTTGTTCCTCGTCCGGGCCTTCGGCGTCGTCTTCCGACGCAGAGGGACCTTGTATCCCCGGTCCCCGGTGGTCTCGGTCCCCGATTCGGTGTCGGTCGGTCCCCGGTCCCCGGTGGTCTCGGTCCCCGATTCGGTGTCGGTCGCTCCCCGGTCCCCGGTGGTCTCGGTCCCCGAATCGGCGGCGCTCGGTCCCCGACGCGAATCGGCGCCCTGAGCAGGAGCTTCTCGCAAGCCGCGACCGGTCCCCGCGCCTGCAGATTCTCCCTCCGCGGCCTCCGGAGTCGCGGGACCGGTCCCCGGGACCGAGCCGCTTTTCGGTGCCTCGGTCCCCGTGACGGTCCCCGTCTGGAAATCTTCGGTCCCCGCGTCTGCCGATGCCTCCGAGTCAGCAATTTCGGGGACCGGTCCCCGCAGGCCGCCCGGTCCCCGGCCCGAGTCGGACTCGTCGGGACCGTGGACGGGGACCGGCGCATCCGGCATCGGCTGTGAGGGGACCGTTGCTGCCGCTGTGGTGCGGTGCGCGGCCGGGGACCAGGGAGAGGGGAGCGGGACCGTGGCGAGCGCGAGGGCGTGCCGACGGGCGGCGAGCTGGTCGAGCAGTTGCGCACGCTGGAGGGGGTCGGTGCCGACCGAGGCCCTGCCGACCGCCTTCGACAGGCGCCGGGTCAGCCGTCGGCCGTGGCGGTTCCTCTGCTGCTCGGGCGTGCGGTCGGCGAGGCGAACTGCGAGGGCGACCGCGCGGGTGGTGGCCCGGTCCCGGGTGATCTGCGCGGCGTCGCGGTCGCGCGCGGCGATACCCAGGCGGGACAGCAGCCGTTCGCGTGCCTCCCGGCCCAGGACGGCGATCAGTCCGTTCGAGGCGGCGCCGGGGGTGCGCAGCCGCAGTTCGATGCCCATCGCGAGGTGCCACAGCATCGCTGCCATGACCGGTCCGACGAAGGCGCGGACCGTGCCGCCGATGGGGCCGCTCTCGGCGTAGGCGGGGATCACCTGCACGGTGGTGATCACCCAGACCAGCGTGCCCGGCAGCCCGGGGGCGCCCTGGATGGCGAGGTTCTGCCGTGCCATCAGAGCGGTGGCGAACAAGGCGAGTTCGGCGGCGGCGAACATGCCGGCCCGCTCGGCGGTGCCGGCCATGTCGAGGTAGTCGGCGGCGAAGCGCCAGCTCGTGTCGGCGCTGTAGGCGGTGCAGCCCAGCGCGGCGACCGCGGCGACTTTGACCGCCGGTCCGCCGGGACGTTTCTGCGGGCGGGTTCCCCGGCGCCGGATGGTCCAGGCGGTCAGCACCAGGACGAGAGTGGCGGGCACGACGGCGGCTAGGAGGAGCGGGAGGTCCGAAGTGGCACCGAAGGCGCGGACGGGGTGGGTCATGCTGCCCTACCTTCTTTCGCACGGCCCGGTCGTTCGCGACGATGGGGTCGCGCGAGCGGGGCAGGGATGGTTTTCATGCTGGCTGCCGTGAATGGCTGGAGAGGCTGTGCCCCCTGCCCCGCCACTTCTTCCGGACTGCTGATTAGGCTCTGCGGACCATCGCTTAGTAGGGCGAGGACAGGCGGAAGAGGTCGCCCCGCACGCTGAACGGCGAGGGGAGCGTCATGGCCGCCACCGCAGGCTTCGACATCGGCAAGGACTTCCACTGGCTGACCGTTGTTGACGGCCGGGGCCGGCCGTTGCTCAGCCATCGGGTCGGCAACGACCCCGAATCGATCGACCAGGCCGTCGGTGAACTGCTCACCGTCCAGGCCGAACACGACGGCCTCACCGTCGGGATGGACCTGATGGGCGGCATCGCAGGGCTCCTGACCGCGACACTGCTGGCCGCCGGCCTGCACTGCGTCCACCTGCCCGGCCTGGCCGTCAACCGGGCCCGCCGCGGCACCCGGGGCGGCGAGAACAAGTCCGATCCGCGTGATGCCAAGGTGATCGCCGAACAGGTGATGCTCCGCGACGACCTGCGGGCCATCACCCTGCCTGAGGAGGCCACCGTCGAACTGCGGCTCCTGGTCAGCCACCGCACCGTCCTGGCCAAGGAGACCACAGCCCGCATCAGCCGCCTGCGCGACCTGCTGGCCGGGATCCACCCGGGCCTGGAACGCGTCGTGGACCCGACCCAGAAGACCAGCCTGCTGCTGCTCTCGCGCTACGTCACCCCCGCCGAGATCCGGCAGGCCGGCACAGCCCGGATCAGCAGCTACCTGTCCCGGCACGGCGCCTACCGGCCCGCCGCCGGGAAGCTGACCGAAGCCGCACTCGCCGCCGCCCACGCCCAGCGCACCGCCGTGGTCGGGGAACGCCGCACCGCTCAGCTCATCCGGGAACTGGCCACCGACCTCATGGCTGCCCGGGACCGGCTCAAAGTGCTGGATGCGGAGATCGAGGAGCTGGTGGCCGCCCACCCTGACGGGGCCCTCATCCGCAGTCTGCCGGGGATGGGGGCAGTCCTGACCGCGGAGTTCATCGCGCTGGTCGGCGGCATCGACCGGTTCACCGGCCCCGACGCCCTGGCCGCGGCGGCCGGCCTGGCCCCGGTCCTGTCCCAGTCCGGCAGGGTCCGCTACTCGCGCAGCGCCACCGGCGGCGACAAGGCCCTCAAACGCGTCTTCTACCAGTCGGCGTTCTGCGCCATCCAGCGCGATCCTGTCTCCAGGACCTACTACGACCGCAAGAGAAGCGAAGGCAAACGGCACCACCAGGCCCTGATCGCCCTCGCCCGACGCCGCGTCAACGTCGTCTACGCCATGCTCCGCGACCGCAAGCCCTACGAAGGCCGCCCTCAACTCCGCCTGATCGCTTGACATCAGCATTAGGCAGCCTTTCTGAGAGTGGCGTGTGCCGGGGCCGACGCTGCCGGGCGGCCTGCCGGCTGCCGAGCACCGGGAGCTGAGGGCGCGGGGGTTCCCTTGGCCTTGGAGGTCTTCTTCCGCTTCTTCTTCTGGCGGGGCATGCCGTAGTTGCGGTCACGGTCGAGGACCTTGTTGGCGGCTTGCCGGAGTAGGTCGCGGGCGTGCTTGTGGCTGATCTGGAGGGCGGCGGCGAGTCGGTCGGGGTGCCAGCCGCGGACGTAGGCGTGGTCGATGACGGCCTGCCGCTCGGTTTCGGTGAGGTGGACGTCGCGTCCATGGAAGAAGGCGGTCACGCGGCGGTAGTCGAGGCGCTGGTGCAGGTTGTCGTGCAGGGGGCGCCGCTCGGCTTCGGTGAGGCCGCCCCAGACGCCTTCCTTGAGGACGTTCTCCAGGGCGAAGTCGAGGCATTCGCGGCGTACCGGGCACCAGCCGCACAGCTCCTTCGCCTCCGCGATCTCTTCGTGGTCCCGGGGCCCGGGGAAGAAGACGGCGTCGGCGTCTTCGACGTCCATGCCGTGGCATGTGCCGCGGGTGTGCCAGCTGGTGTCTGCGATGCCCCGCAGGCCGGTGGTTGGCGCGTCGTGGGTGGTGATGTGGCGCAAGGCATGTCTCCGATGTGCTGCCGCACCGGCCGACCGGGACGGTGCTCGGCGGGTGAGGCGTCGGGTGCCGGCTGCAGCGCACGGGCGTGCGCCGCAGCCGGTGCGGGACGGTGGGTGTCGGTGCGCTGGTCAGGCCAGAGCGGGCTGCTCGGCCTGCGTCGTGTGCTGGGCCTGCTGGGCGGCGGCGAGGTCGAGGCGGCCGGGGTGTGGTGTGGCGCGCGGGGCGGTTGCGCGTACTCCGTCGTCGGGGCCGACCCGTCGGCGGCGGCAGGGCTCGCCGGGCTGGGCCTTGCACCACTCGCAGCGCACGCTCAGGGCGTCGGGCTGCCCTTGGGCTATGGCTGCCTCGCGTGCTGCCCGGGCGGGCCGGTAGGGGGCGAGGGCGGCTCGGGCAGCGAGCGGGATGCAGGAGCCGACCTCCTCCAGCATCGCCTCCAGCCGTGGGTCGATCTCGTCGCGACCGCTGGTGATCGCCCGGGCCTGTGCGGGCTCGGCGAGCCCGGCGGCGACGGCGCGGCGGGTTCCGGCCAGTTCGGCGGTCCAGGCGGCCTGGTCGTCCGGATCGGCGGACGGCGTTGGGTCGGAGTGCCGGGCCAGGCGGTCGCGCCGGTAGCTGTCCCAGGGACGGGCCAGGTCCGCGGGCAGGATCTGGTACGGCGAGGTGCGGATGTGCCGGCGGGCGGCGACGAGGACGTCCCAGCCGTGCGGGGTGGCCATCGGCACGTCGGCGAGCAGTTCGTGCCACTGGGCGAGCTGGTCGCGTGCTTCGCCCTGGTCGGTGCGGATGGTGCGGGGGTCGAGTCGGCCGATGTAGGCCAGCAGGGCGGCGATTTCGCGGCGGTCCATGGCTACTCCGATCCGGTCGGCTCGTCGAGAGCGGCGAGAAGGGCTGCGGTGTGGGCCTCGGCGCGGGTCATGCCGCCGACCGGGGCGGGACCGCTGCCGGGGCGGGTGGGGGCGTGCTCGCGGGCGATCCAAGAGCGCCAGTCGGCTGCCCAGGCACCTGCGGTGCGGGGACTGAATCCGGCGCGATGGCTGCGCCACTTCGCGTCGGCCGCGCGGAGGCCCTCCTTGCCGAGGCGGTCGAGGTGGCCGTGCTGGCGGGCCCAGGCGTGGCTGTCAGGGTCGACCTGCCACGCATCGGCTGAGGTGACGGCAGCACCACTACTGCTGCCCTTACGGTTCACCTTCGGTTCTCTACGGTTCTGGGGGTCGGATTCCGCACCGTGCTTGGTACGGATTCCGGCACGTCGACGGGTCGGAATCCGACGTGAGGGGCCGGATTCCGTACCGGCCGGATTCCGGTCGGAGGGTGCGGAATCCGTACCCCTCTTGGGGAAGATTCCGTACCGTCGCAGGCCCTTCTGCGCCTCCTCGTCCAGATCGGGCACCGGGTCGGATTCCTCCGGCGGCTCGACATACGCCTCCGGGTCCGTGCGTCTGGTGTCGGCGACCTTGGCCAGCCACGCGGCAGCGCGGGGCAGCCGGTAGACCGTGGTGCGCTGGGGGCCCTCCAAGTGGTCGAGGACCTTGAGCTCCCCACTCTTTTCGAGTGCGGTGAGCGCGTCGCGTACGGCGGTGCGGGACGCGTTCGTGCGCTCGACCAGACTGGTAAGGGAGGCCCAGGCGACGTACGTGTCGTCGGCAACCCGGTCGGCGATCGACAGCATCACCAGGCGGGCGGTGCCCCGGCTGGAGCTGTGCTCCCACGCCCACTCACGGGCATTCACACTCATCGGGCGCCCCCGGCCATGAGAGCGAGCCACCGTCGCGCCGCCCCGCGGGTGCCATGCGGCGAGGGGGAGCGGCGAGCTGTCAGGACGATGGCGGTTGGCGCGCAGGCCGGACCCATGGGTCTTTCGCGCAGGGCAGGAGGCATGCAAAAATCCCCTTTGCAGTGCTGCCACGCTGACGCGCCCCGTGCAAAGGGTTCAGCGTGGTGGTGTGGGCAATCGCCGTTCCAGTCGGGCCTAGCCGGGCCTTCGTGGATTCGGTACGTGCCGCTATGCGTCCGGCGTCCGGGAGTAGCCGCTCTCGGGCGCCGTCGCTGTATGCGGTTCTGTGTGGTGTGCTCGGTACCGGCCGCGCTCCTTTTTCACCGCCCCCCGAGCGGGCTGCCCGAGGGGACGACGAACATACGCAACGAGGCGCGACAAGATCCAGAGTTGGTTCTAAAACTCTGTAGTAGTTGCAGAGAGTGACCCTCTGAAGGGTGCTCTGCTACCGCGGTTGCCGTCGCCCGGGCGTCGAGGCGCAGTGTGATCCGCGCGCCTACGGCCGTGCGCAGTACCGGTGCGACCGCGTGGTCACGCCGCCCGGCGTAAGGGGTGCTGTGGCATCGCGGACTTCCTGATGAAGGGGCGGGCGGGCCGGAGCCGAAGTGGGCCTCATGACCGCCCGGTGCAGCTATGGGCGAATCCGGGCATCTGGCGTGTGCAGAGGGCCCATCTTTCGCTAAGCTGAAGTTATTCTCGGTGGAAACAAAAGTCAACAAGATGAATAGGCTTCATTTTAGAGAAAAAGCGAGGTCAGATGCCTGCCCGTCACTTCGACCGGCACCGCGCTCGCGCGGTGCGGCGAGCTGCCGAACTCTCTCAGGGGGACGTGGCGGCAGAGGTGGGTGTGGGCAACTCGGCGGTCGCGAACTGGGAGGCCGGCCATACCTCGCCTGATCCGGAGAAGCTGCCTGCATACGCGGCGGCGCTCCGGAGCGGCCTGGACGACCTGTTTCCCCGCGAGGGTCTTCCGGATCTAGCCGACCTGCGGTGCGATGCCGGCATCTACCGGTACGAGACAGCCGAGGTGATCGGCACCAGGAGCGCCGGTCCTGTCGCCGGGGCCGAGCGCGGCGACCGCCGGCTCAAGGACAGGTACGTCCCGCTCCTGGCGGAGAAGTACGGTGTCAGCGAAGTGGAGCTGCGCCGGGCAGAAGACCGTTCCTTGGCCGCGGCCAAGGAGAGGGAGAGCGACGCGGCAGGAGGGGCCAGCTCTCCCGAGCCCGCCAGCGAGCGCCAGAGCGGGCCGCCGGGATCTCTCGCCGAGAAGATCACTGAGATCCTGCAGCGCTCCTATCCCGGTCCGGACGGTCCGCCCTCGGATGCGGAGATGGCGGCCGAGGTCAACGCGCGCGCTGGAGCGCACCTCATCGCCGAGGGTGACTTCGAGGCCCTGCGGACCGGTGCCACGGAGACGGTGCTCCCTGCGGTTCTGGATGCGCTGGCCGATATCGTCGGTGTCTCGCGCATGTACTTCGAGCCGGATGAGGCCGTGGCCGCCCAGGTCTACGAAGGGCTGAGGCTGCTGGCTGCCGCGAAGCAAGGCGCTGTGGGCCGAGTGCGAGCTCGTGGACTGGGCAAACAGGGCCTGTCGCCCGAAGCGATGGCAGTGATCAACGACCTGGTGGCAGAAATGGCGGAGAAGCAAGAGAACGTGGACGGATAGCGCGCCTCACTCTGCTGACCGGTCGGAGTTTCCAGGGCGCGTGACTTACGAGGACGGCGGCTTGGGGTCAGCGACGGTGACGTCGTACGTGAGCGTCCACGGCTGGTAGCCCTCGCGCCAGCAGCGCAGCCACAGCGGACACAGCGACCGCCGGGCTGCAACCCTGTCGAGCGTAGCCTGGGCGTACTACGACTGAGGGTGAGGCTGCGAGTCCGATGCGTGTACGCGGCCTGCGGCGACCACCGCCCGAACCTGGGTGAGGGCAACGAGGTCGGACAGGGGGTCGGCGTCGACGACCAGCAGGTCCGCTCGGAACCCGGGTGCGATGCGGCCGGTCGTCTCTCCGAGCCCGAGGGCCTCGGCGGCGTGGAGAGTGGCCATGTCGATGACCTGGTCGTTCGACATGCCCAGATGCGCATAGAACCCCAGGGCCCGTGCGAGCGACCCGTCGAAGCCGGTCCGCTGCACGCCAGCGTCGGTCCCGGCGATGAGCCTGACTCCGGCTTCGGCCATCTGCCGGACCTGGCCGAAGAGAACCTTGGCGCGTTCCTCCCCGAACACGCGCGGCACCATCTGCCAGTGCGGGCTGACCGCGGGACAGACCGCGATGCCCTGGGCGATGATCCTTTCCACGACATCCGGGCGCAGGCCGAAGCCGTCCTGCGTCATCCAGGAGCAATGCTCGATGGTGTCCACGCCGGCGTCCACAGCAGCGGTGATGCCGTCCGCCCCGTGCGCGTGCGCGGCGACCGGCACGCTGGCCCGATGCGCCTCGTCGACCAGAGCGCGGAGCTCGTCCGTGGAGAACTGGCTCTGCCAACTCTTGGGCCCGTCCTTGGTCAGGCCGCCGCCGGTCGCCATGACCTTGACCACGCCGGCGCCGGCCGTCAGGTTGCGCTGCACGAGGTCACGCACCGCGCTCTCGCCGGAGACCTCGCCGCCCAGGAAGTGGCAGTGGCCTCCGGGCGTGGTCAAGGGGGTTCCTGCGGAGACGATCCGAGGGCCGGTGGCGCTGCCACGTCCGATCTCCGCGTCCAGGCGCAGCGCGAGGTGGTTGCGGTCGCCGAGGTCGCGCACGGTCGTGACCCCGCTGGAGACGAGCTCGTGCGCGCGTCGGCGCATGTCCCGCAGGAGGCTATCGTCGTCCGAAGCCTGGAGCGAGGCCACAGGATCGCTGCCGCCGTCGAACACCAAGTGCACATGGGCATCGATGAGTCCCGGAACGACCGTGGCGCCGGGAAACGCGAGACGTTGTCCGTCCGTGCCGCAGCGGTTGTCCAACTGCGCCCGCGGCCCGACGGCGGTGATCGTGCCGTCTTCGACCAGGACGGCACCGTCCTCCAGGTAGGTGCCGGAACCGGTGAGAACCCTGCCAGCTGTGATCAGCATATCGTCTCGTCTCCTCGTTCTCCTACGGTCACGCGGTCTGCCGGAGAGCTTCGGACACCGCGATCAGCTGACCGACATCCTCGTCCTGGCCGTGCATTTTGGGTGCTGCCAGGGCGACCGCCTGCCCGGGTGCCGGGACATCGCGTTTGATCATGTCGGCGGCGAGCCGTAGACGCGAGGCCAGATGGTCAGGCGCAAGACCCAGCAGGCTCGTGGCGTCTCCCCCTTCCACTACGTAAGGGCTGATGTCGACGAGCCCGTCCCGGCATTCCACGATCCGCCGGTGATAGCGGCGGTGAACACCACGGTGCCGCCACCGGTCCCAGATCCCCAACGAGGCGGGACGCAGTTCGTTCTGCGGATAGACCTCGATCAGGAGCTGCCAGAGCGGGGCCAGGCGGCGGTGATCCCGGCGCCGGCGCAGCCACAGCCGCATCGCGGCGATCCTGGCACGGGCCACCGAGTACGTGACGCCGGCGGCGAAGAGCAGGCTGGACACCACCAGCAAGACCGACACCCAGGTATTGACCCGGTACGGCACGGAGCCACCACTCCAGCGGAGGGTGACGAACACCGCGCGGATGGCACAGGCCACGGCCATTCCACCCAGGCCGATCGCGGTCATCCACAGACCCGTGGCGTGCGGCCGACGCGACATACGGGCATAGCGGGCGGACCACCACCCGGCGGCACCGACCGCGTACATCATGTACAGGCCAGCGACCGTGTAGAAGATGAAGATCTGGGCCATCGTCATGTCCACCGTGACGTACGGCTTGCCGAGCTCCTGGCCAGGCACGGCCAGGGCCGCCGCGGTGATCACCACCGCGACCAGCGCCACGACGACGGCTTCCCGCCGGGCACGACGGTGAGCGGACGGCCCGTCGGCCGAGTACAAGTAGAAGCACATAAGGAAGTACAGGGCCGCGAGCAGGAGCAGGTTCTGGACGAGTCTGGCCATGCCGTGCCCGGCCAGGGTGTCGATGCCGTGCGTGCCCCCAGGCATGGCCACCGGATACGACAGCGCCATGGACAACAGCGCGAGAGCTACCGAGCGGGTGGGCGCGTCGTGCGGAGCGCGTGACCACAGGTAGAGCCTCCAGATCGCGGCGCCGGCGATGATCAGGAGAAGGTACTGAGCCACGGACTTACAGCCACCCTCGCCGGTCACCGAGCGCGGACTGCACCCGGCGTACCTGCGGATCGTCGGACAGAGGCGGGAGCGTATCGACCACGGAAGACCATTCCAGGATGATCGTGGCCGCCAGCTCGACCGAGCACTCCTCCGCGTCCTCGTACGCGCAGCGCGCGGCGATCCGCCGGATCAGCTTGGGGTCCAGGACCGGTATCAGGTCGGACCAGATCTCGACGAACTCGTCCGCGGACATCCCCGCAGCCTCCTGGTCCTCTCCCCATTCCGAGACCAGGACGTGGAGGATCTCGTGGAGGATGATCTGCCGCTGGTGCAGCCGGGTCGTCTCCTTCTGGTAGAGGATCACGTCCATCAGCGGGTGATCGATCCACAGCCCCGACGGCCCCGGCTTCTTCAGCGCGCACGGACGCAGGACCATCGGGCGCCCACGCCGTTCGCTAAGAGCCTTGGCCAGTTCGTCCACGTCCAGGGGCGGGGTGATGCCCAGACTCCGCAGCTCGTGCCGCAGCCGACGGTGCAGATCGCGTTCCACGGTGCGGCGCTCGGCCCTACGCCACCGCCCCAGCCGATGCAGGCTCCCCCGAGTTCTCGCGGGCACTGTGGAATCTGGGCCGTCACGGCGGCCTTCTCCCGGAGGCATGAGTAATCCCTTCGTACCGGCAGGCTCGCGGCTCATGTTTGGAGCCAGGGGCCGACCACCACGGGTCAACGTTGTTCGCTGCCCTGGCGGTACTCACGAGGGTGATCACAGAGCCCGGCTCGGCGCACCGGCGGAGGCACCTGCGTCCGCCTTCGCGAGCGAGGCGCATGGGCGCGGAAACTCCGCTCCGTGCAACATGCATCACTAGAGCGAACTGCAATCATCCCGACAGGAATCCTTTTTATGAGGTCCTCAGGGCCCCTCGGACTTTACGTGAAGTCGATGGCAGATCAAGGCTGGAAAGTGCCCATCCCGGTCCGCCTCTGGACGCTGGGTGAGCGGCGGAAAGCAATCAAATCGACTTGTCGCTTTAATGATCATGGCCGTGACCTGCTGCTTCGCCTTGTGTTCATAGTGGTCGCGGGTCTCCAGCGAGTACGCACTTCCGTTATCCGTTTGAGATCTTGAAGTGGGTGGTTACCGGGCGTATGGGCGATAAATTCCCGGCTTCTGTGCGATGTTGAGTGTGAGGGTGCGGATGTGGGGGCTGTCACGCCCGTATGTCTCGCGCTGGATTCTGTGGCGTGACCCAGGTTGGCTTGGGGGTGTTTTCGGTCACGGGCACGGGTGTCTCGGACGGAGTTCTGGAGGTAATTCACCTCATCGGAGGTTGCGTTGGTTGCTGCCGATTCGTTTGCGAGAGTTGCTCAAAACTTCTTGGGCGCAAATAGAGTTCAGGGGGCGCGGAGAGACCGGTGTCCGCTCAGATCCCGGTGAAAGCCCCCGACTTGGACGTGGACAGGCCGTGGCGCAGCTCCCCGGTCCGGGGGCCTAGACCCAATGCCGTGACTCTGTTGGCGATCTTGTGAGGGTCAACCGGTCGCTGTGATGAGTGCGTGGAGGTGGCTTGGTGGTCGTGGGCTGCGAGTCGGGGTGGCGATCCAGTCGGCGATCCGGGTGACGTTGCAGGCCAGCGCGGTCAGGATGTGCTGGACGTGGGTCTTTGGCAGGCCCCGGTAGCGGGTTCTGCGGAGGCCGCAGGTGCGGACGTTCTGGGAGAGGGTGGCCTCGATGCCGGCTCTGATCGCGTAGCGGTCCTGCCATTGCCGGGTCCGCTGGTCGAGGCGGTTGGCCTGCTGGATGTCGTGCAGTTCGCGGGTGGGCAGCAGGGCGAGTGAGCGCGGGCGGACCGCGGAGTTGGTGCACTGGGCCCGGTCCGTGCAGGCCCGGCATGCGGCCTCGCCGAAGCGGACCTGGATGTAGTCGTGGCCGGAGATCCGCAGTGGCTTCCAGGTCCGGCTGGTCTGCCCGCGGGGGCAGACGACCTGGTGGTGGTCCCAGTCGACGGTGAAGGAGGCCTTGTCGAACCCGCTGTCGGCTTTGGTCTGATGGCTGGGGTCGGGAGCAACCGGCCCGAGCAGCGTGATGTGGTGGACACGCTGGGCGCGTTCGATCCGCTGCGCGGTCACGTAAGCCGCGTCGACCACGTGCTCGCCCGGCGCCAGGCCGGACGCGGCGAGGTCGTCGTGGATCTGGTCGGTGAGCTCGCCGTCCTGGACCGGGGCGATCGTCGTGGCCACGTGCACCACCACCTCCGGCAGGTCTGACGTGCACGTCTCGGTGAAATGGGTGCGGTAGCCGGACCACGCCGTGTCCCGCTTGACGCAGTAGTGCGCGTCGGTGTCGTAGGGGGAGTCGAACCGCAGCGACGCCGGAGGCAGAGCGTGGCCATCGCGCCAGCGCAGGCGTCCGTGTGCATCCCAGTAGTAGTGGTGCACCCACACCCGGCGCAGGATCTCCACCTGCGGCAACGCGCGCAGCTCGGGCGGGGCGTCAGGTGCCCAGGCTGCGGCCAGGACTTTGCATCCGTCCCGGCCGAACACCTCGGCCAGGGCGGTGACTCCCGCCTTACCGCCGGGGACCTTGCCGATCTCGACCTTGCGCCCGTAATGCTTGTCCCACTCCGGCTCCACCAGCAGCAGCCAGTCCGGGGCTGCTTGGGCCAGCTGCTCGAGTGCGGCCCGCAGGCTCTCGCCGGCCAGCTCCAGGCGGCTGAGCCTGCGGACGGCGGCGAGCACGTGGGTGGCGTCGGTGCGCTGGCGGCCGCCCGCCTTGAGCAGCCCGGCCTCGACCAGCCGGTTCAGCATCACCCGCAGCAGCCGGTCAGCCGCGTCCCCCTCGGTCAGCCGGGCCCGGAACTCGCACAGCACCGTGTGGTCGAAGCCGGGATCGTTCAACTCCAGGCCCAGGGCGTACTTCCAGTCGATCCGGGTGCGGACCGCGTTCGCGGCGGCCCGGTCGGACAGGTTCTCCGCGAACTGCAGCACACTGACCAGGGCCAACTGCCCCGGCGACAGACCAGGGCGCCCGTCACGCGGATACAGATCCGCGAAGTCCTCGTCCTCGAACACCACATCCAACCGGTCCCGCATGAGCATTGCCGGCGTCCCCTTCGGACACGCCGCCCACGCCGTCAGCACCGTCCGCGCCGGAATCCGCTGGTAACTCCCCGGCCGCAACGACATCCCCGGGCCCCTCCCCGAGACACCACCCCGCTCCGACAGCGAACCGCATAACGGACGATACGTCAGCACCCCTCACAAGATCGCCAACAGAGTCACGGCATTGGGCCAAGGGGGCGTGGCTCGGGCTGATACGGCGCAGGGCGCTTTGAAGCGGGTCGGAATCGGCGCGAGCATAGGCGTAGCCGAGCGAGGCATGTCCGCGACCGCCTTCGTGCGCGACGGCAGGGGAGTCGTGCACCTCCCACAGGGCGGCCCGGGCCAGGTTCCGCAGGGCGGCCAGGCGCTGGTCGGGATGAGTGTCGAGGATAGCGCCGGACCGGTTGGCCAGCGGTGACCCGCACAGCACGGTGAAGGGTGCGAAGCCGGTGAGCCGGGCCTGCAGGGCAGCGACGAGGCGGGCGCGCTGGTCGGCGGAGATCTGCTCGCTGGGGGCCGCGGCGTTCATCTCGATGGTGATGTGCACGAGGTCGTCGGGCAGGCACCAGATCGGATACTCCTGCATGGCCGCCCGGCATGCGGCGATGTAGGGTTTCAATCGGAGTGTCCCGTTCCGGTGGGCCGACCTGGGAGTCTTCGACCGTCTCATTCGTGGGCCACGGCATTGTTGTCTCAGGGTCTTGTCCCTTGAGCAGGGTCCTCCAATCTGTTAGCAATTGGCGGCCCCTGCCGGCCGGAGTCGTCGATCCAGCGTGCTGCGCGGTTGACTGCGGAGACGACCGCTTTCAGCGAGGCCCGCGTGGTGTTGGCGTCTATACCGATGCCCCATACCGTCATGTCGCCGATCTCGCACTCGATGTATGAGGCAGCCTCTGGGGAGTTACCCTCGTTCATCGAGTGTTCCTGGTAGTCGAGCAGGCGTACGTCCAGGCCGATGTGCCCCAGCGCGTCGAAGAAGGCCGAGATGGGGCCATTGCCGGTACCGGTCAGGACGGTGTCTGCTCCGTCGACGACCGCCTCGATGCTTAGGGTCTCCATACCGTCCGTGTCGGTGGTCGACTGGCCCGTCTTAAGCCGAATGCGACCCCACGGGTTGTCCGGGTTCGGCAGGTACTCGTCCTGGAAGGTCGCCCAGATCTCGTCCGGTGTGAGCTCGCCGCCCTTGGTGTCCGCCTTCGCCTGGATAATCTTCGAGAACTCGATCTGCATCCGGCGAGGCAGGTCCAGCTCGTGGTTATTCTTCAGGACATACGACACACTGCCCTTGCGATGTTGAGACCTCGACCGCTTCTCGATATACCTCCCATCATCTGCGGTTTGCAACACTTCGTCCGCAGTCATGCCGCAGTGCGCCCATCCGATGCCGAAGCTGGCGCCCACCCGGACGGCCCGGCCCTCGGCGCGGATCGGCTGGATGATCTCGTTGCGCAGGCGTACGGCGAGGTCCTGCGCGTCGGCCTTGCTGAGCCCGTCGGCGAGGATCACGAATTCATCGCCACCGAGCCGCGCGACCGTGTCGCCGTCGCGCGCGACACGGGACAGCCGCCGGGCGACCTCGATGAGGACCGCGTCGCCCGCTTTGTGCCCGAAGCGGTCGTTGATCGACTTGAAGCCGTCGAGGTCGCAGAAGAGGACCGCGAGGCCCTTGGTGTCGTCGTCCCGCTCCCCCTTCGGGGCGACGACGTGCACATGCTGGTCGTCGGTGTCGTACATCGCGGTGCCCGACCGGAAGCCGAAGCCATGGCTGCCCTCGTCATAGGAACGGTGCCGGTGGGTCCCACCCGTGCCGTCCGGCTCGCCAGGGTTGTCAGACGGGGGGCGATGGCACAGGCGGGCGGCCAGGCGCGAGTGTAGCTCGACGGAGTTCGGCAGGCCGGTGAGTGTGTCGTGGGAGGGTCTTGCACGGGGGCTGTCCTCCGGCATCGTGCGTTCGGCCGGGACAGTGCCGCGTTGTGGCAGGTTCGACGAATTTACTAGTCGCTCACCCTCAGGGCGGCGTCTGGCTTTGGGCAAAGGGTCTGCTGGCTCGACTCCCAACAGCCGCGCCGTGGTGGCCGCCGCGTAGGCGATAGGACTGATTCCGGTCGGCAAGGTTTCATCGGCGCGACTGTGGAGAACAACCGGGATGCCGTAGGGGACTTGAAGGTGCGCAGCGAGGTGGTCGCTGAGGGCGAAGTGGGCGTCCCAGAGTTGGTCGCGGGTAAGCAGGCTTGTCAAGTGGGCGGATGCCGCGGGGTGGAAGTGATAGATCGTGTCGGCCGATTCGCAGCGGGTGGCAGTAAGGAGTCCAGCGGTGAGGAACTCGGCGGTGTGGGCGAGGGTGGCATCCGGGACAAGACGTTCGCGGAGAATGTCGAGGATGGGCAGTGTGAAGGAGTCGAGCGGAGAGACCGCGATGGCGAGGCGGACTGCGGAGGACTGTCGGTCGTCCGTGAACGCCAAGGCGCGGGCCTGTACTTGGTCGTAGGTTGGCGTCGAGTCGGGATGCACGATAGGGCCGGGATGCCGGCGACGCAGGGGCGGCCGACCGGTGGCGGGGACAAGGACGGCCTCGCAGCCGGACGGGTCAGTGCGCATCAGAGTGCGAGCCCACGCCAGGACTTGGTCGGGGTCGAGTTGCAGAACGGGCAGCGCCTGCCAGGGTTTCGTGTCCTGGGTTTCACGGAGAAGCCGTGGGCGCCGGTAGGACAGGAGGCGGCCGGGGGAGGCAGGGACGGTCGCGGCCGCAGTGGTCTGGGGGAGGTCGAGGCCGGAGCGTTGCCAGAGCCGCTTGGGTAGCGGGTTGATGAGGGCGACCGGGGCGGTCCGACCCCACGAGTGAATGGTCCGCCACAGGGAGTCCTCCCGCCAGGCCGGTGCCGCGCAGTCGGAGACGATGAGCAGGAGACGGCGAGCTGGCTGGGTGGGGTGGGCCGCGTCCAGATTCACGGGGATAGCGCTGCCATGGTGGTCGTGCAGAAGAGGCGTGTCGCCGGGCGGGTGCTCGAGGTGCCAGACACGGACGTCACGGAAGGCGGCCAGGGCGCGCAACATCTTGGTGAGGGTGCGGACCGTTTCATCCCAAATTGCCATGGCGGTGCCGCGGTCCAGGACGACGATCACCTCAAGCCATGGTTCCGGCGCAGAGGTGAGCTGGGGGATGAGCATCCCGGTACGGGTGTAGTGCTCGACAGTGGCGTCAACGTCGAGGCGACGGTGAACGCCCGAAAGCCAGGGGCGGCGCAGTGGGCGTAGCGCACGGCCGATGTCGAGGGCGTTGGCGAGAGCGGTAGCGCGGCCAATGTTCACTCGCTTGCCGGGAACGGTGTGAGCGCCGGCCCGGTTCTCGAGCCACACCGAGGCGGCATCCGTCGTGTACTCGCTTTCGGACGTGTGGGTGTCCTTGGTGGGAGCGGCCGGGTCGGCTTGGCCTTGCTTCCGACGCTGAGCTTCGTCCGTGGGGTTAGGAGACGAGCTGCCGGGGCCTCGCTCGGCGTGGGCCCAGGCAGAGGCGAGGAGGACGGCGTCGAGTAGCTCCTTGACGTCGACGTCGCCGCCGCCCGCTAGAGCGATCCGTGCGAGACGGGCGGCGGCGTCCTCAGCCACGCCCCAGCCCCTGCAGCAGCATGTCCTGCAAGCTCTGCCGCTGATCAAGGTCCGGGACCTGGTCGCCGCGCAGAAGGTAGACGGCGTTCAGGAGCTGGTCGATCGCGACGTACTCGCCGTCGTTCAGTTTCTTGAGGAAGTTCTGCACGAGGGTGGCGGTGGCACTGTCCTCGAAATTGCCGAGATGGGCGGCGACGATTTCGGTGAGTGTGTCCTGGGAGACTGGCGGCATCTCGAAGCGGATGCATCGGCGCAGGAAGGGAGCGGGGAAGTCGCGTTCGCCGTTGCTTGTCAGCACGATGACCGGGAACTCGGTGCACTGGACCCAGCCGTGCGCGATGGCGTGCTTGCCGTCCTTATCGGCGGTGCGGGCCTGGATGTCGGGCTTGGGGTGCCTGGCGAGTTCGGGGATCTCGAAGCCGCCGCGCTCCAGGACGTCGAGGAGGTCGCTGGGCAGGTCGAGGTCACTCTTGTCGATCTCATCGATCAGCAGCGCGCGGGGGCGGTCGCTGGGGAGAAGCGCAGTGCCCAGAGGGCCAAGCTGGACGAATTCGCCGATGTCGTCCTCGTGGTCGTAGCCATCTGGTCGGGGCTTGCCATTGAGGGCACGCAGGTTGTGGGCGTGGATACGGCCGAGAGCGTCGTAGCGGTAGAGCGCGTCGGCGAGGGTGCTGCGGGAGGTGATGTGCCAGTGGAGCACCTTGCCCAGGTCGAGTTCGTCGGCAATATGACGGATAACGGTGGTCTTGCCGGAACCCGCTCGGCCAGTCAGCAACAGGGGTCGGCGCAGGTGCAGGGCGGCGTTCACCGCATCGACGAGGCCGGGGGCCGGTCGGTAGGTGGTGGCGGGGTCTTTGCGCGAGTCAGTCTCCTGCTGCCGGGCTGGGGCGCGCCACGGGGGCGGGGCCGGCAGCTTCGGCAGCTCGGCGCGGTCCTTCGGGGGGACTCCCGTGCCCCTGTAGTACGGGGTCCAGCTCATGCTCGCTCCTTGGACGTCATCTCATCTGGTGCTCTCACGACCGCCCTCGCTTGTCTCCGACAGAACGCCTGCCAGTCCTCGTCATGCCAGGCGGCTCGCACGGCCACAAGAGGACCGAGATCATCATCGTGGCTCTGGCCGGCTCCACTCAGATGCTGCCGGTAGGCGTGCGCGATCTGGTGTGGCAGAGCCTGCCAGTGCTTCCCAACAGATGCCTTGATGTCCTGTTCATCGTGGACGTCCTTCTGCCGGGGCCAGACCAGCGCGGGTGTGTGCTCGAGGAGCTCCTGCGCCATGAAGTCCCAGTCCGTCCCCGGGAGGGAGGTCAGCGCCCATACGTGCTGTCCGAAGCCGTGGTTGCTCAGATGCTCCTGCAGTTGCTCAACCGTCTCCATCTGCTCGACATGGAGCCACTTCGGGCCAGAGCAGTTGCTGTCGTCTAGGGAGGCCAGCAACTGCTCGCCCACCTGGAGCATGTCGTCGACCGTGGCGTCGGGAGGGGGCGTTAGCAGGCCAGACCAGCGGGTTGTGACGGTGTAGTTGACGCCCAGCTTCTGCCTACGGACGATGTGCTCTTCCGGAGGGCAGTCGAGCAGGACCAAGGTGGGCGCAGCCACGTCGATGTGGTGCAACCGCTTCCCCGCAATGTTCGCCCATGGGGCCGCCCAGGCGACGGCATCGGCCAGGGCCGTCTTCAGACCTTCGCCTCCGGGGGCACAGGGGAAGCGGCGGTTGCCGAGCACAGCTCGGCCGAAGAGCAGCCAGGCGTCCACGCGGACGACGCTCTCGCCTCCGTCGTCAGCAAGTACCAGGACCAGCCGTGGGGCCCAGTCACCGTGGGGTTGGTGGTTCAGCTCGCGCACGCGACTCTTGACCGTGGCGGTGAGCTCAAGGTCCTGCGCCCAGAGGATGACATCCTCGTGCAGCTGGTCTCCGTGTCCCGCCACGTGGGTCATGGCCGCAACCAAGTGGGCCAGTCTGCGGTGCTGGCCCTCTGCGGTACCCCCATGATGAGCCGCGTACTCAACTACATCCCGAAGGGTCGGGGGTGGATCAGGCTGCATGAAGTCCAGAGGAAGGCCCGCCAACGTACCGGCTAGCCGAAGGCTATCTTCGGTCAGGTCCGGGCCGAACACTTTGTTGACGACGCTCAGCGTTCTGCGGCCAGCCTCCAGCTCGGCCAGCACTTCGCGCAGCCGGTGGACAGCGGCCCAAGAGCCGCCGCTTGCCGTCTGTTGGCGCTCCTTCAGCCATACGGGAAGCTCGTCTTCTGTGGACAATCGCAAGTTGGGGTCAATCCGGCGGACGGCGTCCCGTACCGCCCTGCGCGCGATCGATCCGAGAGTGCGGTTGGGGAAGTCGGCGAGATTTCGGGCCAGCCAGAGGGCATCACCGAAATACGCTCCGCCGTCGAAGGTGTTCCGTCCCGGCTGCTGACCGTGGATCCGCTCGCGGAGCTGCTCCATCAAGTCGTCGTCAACTTTCAGATAATCCCCAGCGCCGGGCAGACCCTCCTCGATCAGGCGCGTGAGCTCCGTGCTCAGCCGCATGTCGAACGCCTGCTCTTTCGCGGTGGCTGCAAAGAGGAGGGAGAACCGCACATTGCCCTCCTGTCGTCCGGCGGTGATCACCGGAGTGGCCGGTACCGCGCCGCCGGAGAGGCAGGTGTCGACAATGGCGATCAGACCGGTCAGACCAGGGTGGTTAAGGGCGTCGCCAAGCAGGGAGGGAACGTTCACGTTAGAAAGCGACGGGGCGTTCTTCCTGCCCGACGTTACGAAGTACAGCGGAGCGCCCTCAGCGCCCTCCCCGTGACCGAGTAGCGCGAGCACGAGGGGGCCGCCGTCACGCTGTGCGACCTGAGCGGCCTGCTCCACTGCGTCATGGACTTGACTCCTACCCAGACCGGTGCCGATCAGGAGGGAGTCCTCACCGCGGTCCACGCAGTCCCCCAGTTTCGGGTCCACCAGGGCGGCATGTAGAGCACGGGCGGCATCCTCCAGCCCTTCCAACCTCGCCCCGCCTTCACACTGCGCACCCACGACGAGCACGTTGCGCGGTGGGTTCGTAGCGGCGGTCACGGCCGGAGAGCCTCGATCACCGGACGGGCCACAGTCCCGTGCTGCAGGTACTTCGTGGCGGTGTGCGTCCACAGCCCGCGGGAGTCAACGCGCTCTGTCACGGCCTTGATACCGCTCTTACTGGGGCGGATCCAGTCGGCCAGGTGTGGTCGGCCCACCACGATGTCGTCGCGGTCCCAGAAGTTGAGCCAGAAGGCGACACCCTCCGGGCAGGACGCCGGGGTCGGCACCAGACGGTCCAGAACCACCGCCCCCAGAGCCAGAGGTGAACCCAAGGTCACCCAGAGAGGCACCTTTCCCTCGTACTCGTGCAGCGCCTCGTAGGCGACGACCGTGCCCAGGCTATGCGAAACCACCACGAGAGGCCGCGCAGGGTCTACGCCGTCGAGCACCCGTGCACGGATGGCCGCGCCCAGCTCCGCCCTCTTGACTCGGCGGTCCAAGTAACGGCCGACTTGGGCGAGCTGGGACAGGACTGCCCAGCCGTTCATCCACTGCGCCGCTTGGCGCACCCCTGGGAGGCGCAGCATGGTCGTCGCGACGCCGACGAGCCGACGGCCGATGTCTCCTACACCTTGGGCCTGTCGGCCCTGGATCGCGGCGTCGAGCTGGAAACGTGCGTCATGGATGGCCCGGGCGTCCTGGGGGCTGCTCTCGAGCGGGAACTGCTCGGCGAGCTCTTCCAACATCGAGTCAAGTAGCTCTATAAGGAAGGGAGCTTCATACCCGTCGAGTTCCCCGGCTGCGTCGCCCTGGGCTCCCCGGCGGTTGAACAGATCGCTGTAGTTGGCGAATGTGACATCCGCCAGCCAGCCCTGTGTCAGTGCGGAGATCGCATCGGCCATCTCGGCGTCCCGCGCTCCGGCGGCCAGTGCTTCCAGCCACCGGCGGCGGTCAGTGGCGGTGTGTCGAAGGCCGCCGATGCCGTGCACGAACAACAGTTGAGGCTTCCCCGTGGCCATGACGCCCTTCCTCTTTACTTGGCAGAGGAACATTCTGCTGCATCTGGGGTCGCACGGCAGCCGGACCACACGTTCGTGCCAGTAACCTCAAGAAGGGTAGCTGCCGCCCGGGCGGCGCGGTGCCGGGCCGGGCGGCCTGGCACCCCGCATGACCACATCGCCAGGAATTGCGCCGGGTCCCACGCAGTCGCGCATCAGCCAGGCCAGATCGAAGTCTGATACCGCCGGCGGAGCCCTAGGCGGTTTCGTTTAGATCAGCGGGCGGACCAGAGGAAGATGCCTGCCACGTGGAGTCCGGCCAGGTAGATGGTTGCGGTCTTTTCGTAGCGGGTGGCGATCCCACGCCACTGCTTCAGGCGGTTGATGCACCGCTCGACGGTGTTGCGCTGCTTGTAGGTCTCACGGTCGAAGGCCGGTGGCCTGCCTCCTCGGCTGCCCCGTCGCAGCCGGTGGCCCCGCTGGTCCTCGGGGATCGGGATCACCGCTCGGATGCCGCGTTTGCGGAGGTGGTCGCGGATCGCGCGGGACGAATAGGCCTTGTCCGCAAGGATCACGTCCGGCCTGGTGCGGGGTCGCCCTCGCCGTCGTGGAATGCGCAGGCCGGCCATGACGTCCGGGAAGGCGGGCGCATCCCCGGCCTGCCCGGCGGTGAGATGGAAGACCAGCGGCCGACAGCGGCCGTCTGCGGCAAGGTGGATCTTCGTGGTCAGTCCGCCGCGGGACCGGCCGATGGCGTGGTCGGCCGGTTCGCCGGCCGGGGCCCCTTTTTGCGGGCCCCTGCCGCGTGCTGGTGAGCACGCACGATCGTGGAGTCCACCGAGACAGCCCAGTTGAGGTCCTCGTCGGCGTCGGCCTGGGCCATCAGCGCGGTGAACACCCGCTCCCAGGCGCCGTCCACGGCCCACATCCGCAGCCGGTTGTAGACACCCCGCCAGTTGCCGTACTTCTCCGGCAGATGCACCCACTGCGTGCCGGTCTGGAACTTGAAGGCGATCGCGTCGATCACCTCCCGGTGATCACGCCACCGGCCGCCCCGCCTGGGCGTCCGGTCCGGGAGCAACGGCTCGATCCGCGCCCACTGCGCATCACTCAACGGCATACCCGGACCAACGACCAACTGATCCAAACGAAACTGCCTAGCCCACAGGACCTGTACCCCACCCATGACTCGACCCTCACGGATGCCATGAGACAAGTCGCATAGAACGGGACGCGAGTCACCGCAGTGGGTGACCCCGCCCTCGACAACAGCCACCGGACGTGAGATTGGAGGCCATCCCACTCAGACCGGTGAGACTCATCCACGCTCAGACAGACGGGACAGAATCAGACAGAAGATCGTCTCACTGCGCTGTCCCTTGGGCCGGACAGAGGCCACCATCAAGGGGAAAGGGAAACACGAAATGCGAGCCTACAGGCGACGAGGTCGAAGAACTCGGTGTCCACGGCCGGATCCGGCACGACGTACAGGTGCAGTACGGAGACGCCGGACTCCCACGGCCGGCTCCGGAACACTGGGACAAACGGCTTCACGCGCTGTCGCCTCTCCTCGGCTGCCCGAGACAGACCTCATGCACGCGGCGGAAGCTGTAGCGGTTGGCGACGGGGTCTTGTGTCTCCAGGACGAACCAAAGGGAGGAGAGCGTGGCAGAGGCGCGGTTGCCGGGGCGGAGCCCGCGGCCGAGGTCGGAGGCGAGGCGGTCCGATCGTGCGGCCGGCTCGGGGGTGTCGGTGTCCGTGAGGCCGTAGCCGCCGGACACGTGTCCCCACAGCAGGTCGGCGACGGAGGGGACTTCCAAGCCGGCAGCGAGCAGCCCGGCCCGTACCGCGAGGTAGACCTCGTGCAGACCGCCCGCCGGCTCGACGTCCGCATGAATCCCCTTCCTCCAAAATAAAATTGAGTATCAGAGTGAACGTAATGGCGTGGCGAGCTCTGGGCGGAGGGCGATGGCGTCGCGAAGGAAGCTGCGCTTCGAATAGAAGGTGTGCTCGGCGGCCCAGCCGTGATTGGCGAGGTACTCGCAGAGCCAGCTGTCGATCCGCTGCATCTCGATGAGGACCTCGTCGTGGTCGTGGTCGAGGATGCTGCGCGAGCGGAGGTACTCCAGTTCGCACTGGGAGAGCACCACGTCGGGGGCCGCCAGGAGGGCACAGCGGTCGAGGAAGATGCCGTAGACGTGTCCGGTGCGCAGCGACTCGCACTGGATGTCGTAACGGACACGCACGAACGGTGACATGGGTTGGACCTGGAGACCCAGGTCTTCGTGGAGAAACGCCTCGAAGCGGTCGGGGGTGATGTCGAGGCCAGGGGTGAGTTCCTCGCGGCGGGCGAAGGCGTCCTCGGCGAACCATTTCCGCTTGAGTACGTGCCCGGCGGTGACAGTGGGGATGAAGGAGGCGTAACCGATCTCGGGCTCTGGACCGGTGACGTCGAACAGATGGTTCTCGGTGTGGTGGATCTGGAACTCTTCCCGGTACTCCGGACGGCAGCCTTCCAGCTTGCCGTCGCGCAGTGCCTTGAGCAGTTCCATGGACGCGGCCCAGATGTCCGGTGCCGGATCGAGGGTGTACTTGAACTCCAACTCGGTGCCGGAGAAGTGCTTGCGGAAGTACCGCAGGTGGTTGTTGAGCGCCGTGCTCGCCTCGGCGTGCGCCGTCAGCACGGGAGCGAACCAGCGCAGTTCCTCGACCAGGCCGTGACCGATTGGTTCTCGGGTAGTGCGGACGAAGCAGGCGTCCTCGGGGTGGAAGCGGATCTGCGCGTACGCGTGGTAGCCGCCGCCGGGGTGTTCGGCCAGATAGCACAGCGGCACTAGGCCGGGGGCGGCCTCGGGTCCGACCAGGCCGCATAGGGCGGGGCCGGCGATGGCGTCGGGGAACAGTTCGCCACCGTCGATCCTGGCCGCCCCGATCCGGGTGCCGCCGTGGTGCAGTGCTTCGACGGGGCAGGGCCCCAGCGCGTTCCAGCGGACGATTACGGTGGTGGCCGGCTGGCACACCTCCTGCGGTGGCACCCGTACGAGGAGGATCGGCTCGTCTGGGCGCCGCGGTGCGGTGCGGTTGAGGAGGTGGACGCCGCCGAGGACGACCCAGGCTCCCCGGTCTGAGGGTTGCTCATCGGGCACGCTTGTCTCCTTCGTGTGAAGCGGGCGCCGCGGGTGATCGCTCTGCGGTCCGAAGGGGCCACCGGGTCGCCTGGACATCTCCGGAGGGCTGCCTGATCGTCGCTGCGAACTTCGGTGGGTTCGTCGGCTTAGGGTGGGGCGGGTGAGTCATGGTGAAGTCGGTCAGGTGATCTTGGACGAGGCTGTTGCGGATGCCCGCCTCGCCGCATGGGAGTTCGACGATGCACGGGCCTGGTTGGAGGAGGCCCGCCGGGATCCGATGGAGCCGCTGGCGGCCGAGGTGTGGGTCACTGACCCTGCTTTCGAGCACGTCCTGTTGGTTAAGCACCGTGTGCGCGGGTGGGTGCCGCCCGGCGGCAAGGTCGAGCCGGGGGAGGCACCGCGTGCGGCGGCGGCACGAGAGCTGCTGGAGGAGACCGGCTTGCGCAGCGAGCTGCTGCCCGAGCCAGCAGCCGTGACGGTGCGTTCCTACCGGGCGGACTGGTCTCCGACGCTGGGCCTGTCCTATGCCGCGGTCGTCGGACGCGACGTGCAGCTCGTCGGAGAGCAGAACCAGCCGGTGGCATGGTTCCGTCTGGACGTCGACTGGAACAGCGTCTTTCCCGAGGACCGCGAGCGGATCCGTGCGCATGCTCGTCGTCTGGCAGCCGACCGGGCGGTCGGCTCCCGCTGAGGTAGGCCCCTGGGTGCTGTTCACAGGAGGGCCTCGATCCGGTCGAGGTCGGCCGAGGGGAGGGTGACGAACTCAAGGTCGTGCAGGAAGCGGCACCACACCGGCTCCAGGCCGGGTTCGCGCTCGAACTCCTCACGGTCCAGGTGTCCGTTGGCGTGCGCGGCGGTGCGCAGCGCGTGCTGCTGCAGCTGGTCGGGGTGGATCCACCGAGGTGCGCGGACCTCCCGGGGCGAGGGGCACAACGACCCGGAAACCTTGGCCTGGAAGATCCACCAGTGGTGACCGACCGGGCCGCTGGGGGTTCGGTGGCAGTGGTTGGGCCGCCACTG
Organism: Streptomyces sp. NPDC101234; assembly: GCF_044767525.1. Taxonomy (NCBI): domain Bacteria; kingdom Bacillati; phylum Actinomycetota; class Actinomycetes; order Kitasatosporales; family Streptomycetaceae; genus Streptomyces; species Streptomyces sp. NPDC101234. Next base: position 38,551 of record NZ_JBIWOA010000037.1, read on the forward strand.
GTCCAGCAGCAGGCGCAAGTGGGTGACGGTGAGACCGACCTCTTCGGTGACTTCGTCGCGAGCTGCCTGCTCGGGGCCGCCATGCTCGTCGACGTGGCCGGCGACCGGGGCGACTCCAACTGGAGGGGTCACTCGCTCGAACACCAGCAGGCCGCTCGGGGAGGAGATCAGTACCCCGACGCTTGCGTGGTCACAGAGGCGGGCCCCGCCGCCGGGAGCCGGGGACGGCGGAGTCATGCGGCGACCATTGGCCGTTGGGCGACGACGACGAGCCAGCTCGTCACAACAGGAGTATCGGGGGTGGTCATGGCATAGGCGGTGTCGAGGATCTGCATCTGCTGTGCGTGGGTGAAGTCGCCCTCGGGCCGCGCGAAGACGGGGATGGACAGCCATGCCTTCTTCTCGGCCATGGTGCTCTGCTGGGCGGTGACCTCTGTGCCGACCACCGTCAGTCCGGCTCCGCTCAGCTGCTCAGTGATTGTTTCCAGCGGCAGCTTCGGCGGCCTGTCCGCATTGCGAGGTGGTGGGGTGTATCCGCGGACCTCAGCGGCGACATGACGGATGAGGGCGTTCAGGGAAGGCCCGGTGCGGGCGGACAGCTCGGCGGGGTGCCGGACGCCGGCGAAGCCCCCACCGACGTTGAAGGTGAAGTACCCACCTGGGCGCAGGACGTGGGCGACGGCCCCGAACACTGCGACGGTATCGGTCTTCCAGATAGCGGAGTTGCACACCACGGCATCGGTGCTGCTGGCGCGCAGGTGGTCGGCGAGCCGTTCGGCCGGGGAGGTGATCCAGGTCAGGCGGGCGTCGTTCAGGGTACGGCGGCCGACACGCTGCATCGCAGCGGCGCTGTCGACGGAGACGACCCGGGCGTGGGCCGGGAGCAGATCGAGGATTGCGCGCGCGGTCGCGCCGGCGCCGCCGCACAGGTCGACCACCAGGCTGGCGTTGGCGAGATGGCCTCGGCGTGCGAGGTCGCGACTGGTCGCGTCGTACATGGGATGGGCACGGGTGAAGGCGTTGTACGCCTCGGCGTTGCTGTCCTCGTCCCAGCCGAGGATGGCGTCCTGGGGTGCCATGCTGCTGTGGCCTCGCTTCGCAGGGCGGTCCGGCAGTTGCAGGCCGGACGTTCGGACAGGGTCAAAAGAGCGCGGACTGTACGGCGGCGGGCGGTGAGGAGAACTGCGCGCCGAGGACGATGCGCCGGCCCTTGAGGGTGCCGAGGTCGAGCAGGTAAGGCAGCTGTTCACCGTCGCCGTCGAGGGTGGCGAGGACCTGGGAGCCGAGGCAGGAGAGCACCGTCAGCCCGTGCTCACCGGAGCGTGGGTCGTGCGGATACAAGGCGCGCCCGGTCTCCGGCGTCCGCAGCAGGTCACCTTCGCCGGGCGCCGTCCACTGCTCCGGTGTGGCCTGGACGTTCATGCTGCTCAGGGCCTCGGTGGCGCGGTCGAGGTGCTGCTGGTGGGCGGCGCAGGCCGGGGCGAGGTCGCGCAGCTCTGCCAGGGCCGTCAGCTTGGCCGCGGCTCGCACGGTCTGCGTCAGGCCGAGGTGGCGGGTGAGGGCATCCTCCAGGAATCGCACGGCGCGGCCGTCAGCACTCCGGGCGAGGTAGGTGGCGATCAGGGCACCCTGTTCGTCGAGGCGGGAGCGTTTACGGGGTTCGGCCGCGGTGCCGATCTTGGTGGCGCCGTCGGCGAACGTCGCCAGGTACAGCCAGTGCGGCTGGGCCATGTACGCCGCCAGGGCGTCGGGAACGTGCCCGCCGGAGTGGAACCGGTGGGCGAAGCGGAAGTCGTCTTGGCTGGTGCAGGCCGGGCACTGTCCGCCGGCCTCGGCCGGGGCCCGGCCAGGGCAGGCAACCGCCTCGACGCGGACGCGGTCGGCGAAGCGGTACCGGCCGGTGCACCACCGGCCGGTACCGTTCACCTGGTAACTCAGACGCCTGCCCGTGACCGGGGCGTAGACGAGTGGTCCGCCGGTCACGGGGGCGAGCAGAAGACGGGGGTCTCCGCTCGCCCAGGTGATGCCGTGGCAGACGTATGTCCCGCTGGCGGGCAGGGCCTGGTCCATGGTGCGTTCCTTGTCGATCGGGGAGGGACAGGGGTCAGACGGTCAGGTGCAGACGGCCGGCCAGGGCAGCGGCGGCGGCCTTGAAGACCTGGTCGCGGTCCAACTGGGCGACGTCCATCGTCAGCCAGGCGCCGCGTTCTGCCTGCTCGCGCATCTGGTCCAGGACGGTGTCCTGGTAGCGGATGAAGTCCTCGTCACCGCCGCCGGCGTGGCCGGTCTCCAGAGAAGTGAACGAGCCCTTGCGGACGAGAGCCTCGCGAGCACCGATGTTGAGGAAGAACACCAGGTCTGGCTCTGTCAGATGCGCGAAGACCTGCTCGCACAGGCGGGCGGAGACCTCGGGGTTGACCGCGTACCGGGCGAGGATCTTGTGGTGCGAGTTGTCGAGGATCGCGTGGGTGCCCGCGGCGAGGGCGGGCTGGATGACGAGTCGGTCCTGCAGGGTGTACCAGGAGGCCAGGGCGAGCAGCCAGTAGTGGTCGCCGCATGCCTGGGCGACACGGGCGTCGCGCCGGTAGACCAGCTCGTTGAGGCGGTCGAGGTAGGCAGACAGCTCGGAGTCCTGGGGGACGCCTGTGCTGTGCTTGCCGATGAGGACTGCAGTGTGGCCGGCGTCGTTGAGGGCCTGCTGCAGGCGGGCGGCGAGGGTGGACTTGCCGGCACCGTCACCGCCGACGAAGGTGACCAGCTTCCCGGCAGCGGTGGTGGTCGGCGTGTTCGCCGTCATCGGGATTCTCCCAGGGGTTGGGTCGGACTGGCGGTCAGGCGGCCGGTGATGATGGTGCGGATGCGGTCGACGAGAACGGCGCGTTGGCGCAGGACGTCCCTGTGACGCTCATTCGACAGGTCGGCTGGGTAGTGGGTGGCGAGGTTGTTGGAAATGACGTGGAGGTAGCCGAATCTGATCCCCGCCTGGCGTGCCGCCGCCCCCATGGGCCCGATCTCCGGGTCGACGAAGGCGTACGATCCCCTGTGTTGGGCCAGCCAGTCGCGGTTCTCCAGCAGGATCGACGGGGAAGAGACGTGCAGGCCGATCTGCACCCCGCCCTGGGCGGCGGCGAAGTCGCCGAAGAAGTCGTCCCAGCTCACGAGTGCTCCGGAGACCAGGCTTGTGTTGCCGGTCGCCAGCGAGGTGTTCGGTTCCATGCCGGGGGTCAGCGAGCCGACCTTGCCGACGTAGACGACGTTGCTGGCGCCGAGTTCGGCAAGGCGCGCGACGACCCGCCCAGCCACGTCCCCCCAGATGCTGTGGAGGAACCCGAGGTAGACCACGCGACGGCCGGCGACCTTGGTACGTTGCCACGCGTAGCCGGGTCCGCAGGTCCACACTCCGTTCTCGGGAGCGAGGTGCTGAAGGCCCCAGCCGACGATCACGAGGTCGCTGTCCAGTTCCAGGTCGAGCGCGTTGAGCGCAGTTCGGCACTCCTCTTGCTCGGGCGGCAGATAGGTGACGGTTTCTGCCGGACGGCCGGTCATGGCCAGGTACGTGGCGATGATCAGGGCGTAGTGCTGGACGTAGTCGGCTCCGGGGAACGCCTTGACGACGAGGTCACGGCCGTGGATCTCTGCGGTAGGCCGCTCGACGTTGAACAGTTTCCCGGTCTTCTCGTACCGGGAGACCACCACCGTGCGGTCGTAGCTGCCGATGACGCGGATGCTGTCCCAGTCCTGTTCCTGGATGAGGTGGTGGACCTTGATCTCTAGGTAGCGCAGCAGCCTCGCGCGCGTCATGGTGTGCCCGGCTGGCTCGATCGGTGCGGCGCGCAGGAGCCCGGGGGCAGGGCTGGCCAGTAAGGGGGTCATCGGCGCTCCTCGGCGATCGTCACGGCGCTGCCGGCCGCCGCGCGGACGACGCGGATGTTCTTCCGGATGAGGTCGAACCGGTCCTCGGGGATCGGGCCGAGTTTCTCGATCCGGGGCGTGGAGGGCTTCTCGTACGGTCCTTCGGGCAGCAGAGCGATGCCCATGGCGCCGAGGATGACCGGGGCTGCGCCGTCCACGGAGGAGATCCACTCGTGGTCGCGCTGCTCGATCAGCTCCAGGTGTCCGGTCCGGCCCAGACCGAGCAGCCGATAGACGAGTAGATCGTCGACCATGCCGTGGTCCTTCAGATAGGCGGTTGCCAACCAGCGGGTACGGCACAGCTGCTCGTCGGGATCCGGCCGACGCGAGGCCGGCAGGGCGATTGCTCCGGCCCAGTCGCTGCTCGCGAAGGCGTCGTAGGTGCGCAGCCACTCGTCGTCGTCCACGGCGTGCAGCACAGCGCACAGCCGGAAGGCATCGCCGGACAGCTCACGGATCTCTCGCGCTGCCTTCTCGCTCGCCTTCAAGGTCGCGGCCCCGTCCCGCATGACGTCCGGCAGGATGATCTCCATCGCAGACACCGCGAGCGCGGCTTCGACGAGCCGTTCCGCCGACAGGGCGTAGCCGAGGTCGAAGAGCCCGTTGTCGACGATGATCTCGGCGCCCCGCTTGGCCTCGTGAGCGAAGAAGGCCCGGTAGATCTGGTTCGACAGCACGTGCTGGGCGGCCACGTGGTGGACGCGGGCCGGCTCCTGAGCGACGAAGTCCTCCAGATAGGCAGGAGGAGCGATGACGGAGAAGTCGATGCCCCCAGTGGCGATCACGGCGCCCGCCACAGGCCGGTGGTGAGGGTGAGGAACTGCTGGGAAAGGACGGGGTCGGTGCCGAAGCGCCCGCCCGAGTGCACCGTTGTGGTCCGGGCCTCCTCCATCCGGACCCCCCGCATACTCATGCACAGGTGCACGCCGCGCACGGCGACGGCGACGTCCTCGTGCCCGATCACGCCGTTGAGGTATTCGGCCACCTGGCGGGTGAAGCGTTCCTGGACCTGCAGCTGGCCGGCGAAGTACCGGGCCATCCGCCCGAACTTCGACAGGCCCACCACCTCTCCGTCCGGCACGTATCCGGCCGTGACCTGCAAGTTCATGGGCAACATGTGGTGCTCGCAGAGCGACCACACGCTCATACCGCCCACGATGACCAGCTGTCCGCCCAGCTGGGACTCGGTGAAGCAGGTGGCCGTTGCGGATCCGTCCGGGGAGAGGAAGGTTTTCCACCAGGCCGCGACCCGATCCGGGGTTCCTGCGAGCCCTTCGCGGTTGGGGTCCTCGCCCAGCTCGACCAAGAGCTGGTGGATCAGGTCGGCGACCCGGCCGGTGTCGAGGACCACAGCGGGCCCGGGAACGGCTGCGGTCGACGCCGCTGCCGGGCTAACGATAGAGGTCGTCATGGGCGTCTCTCGTTTCCGGGGACTGGAGGGAACGGATGGGGCGTGGTGGCGCGTATGGTCAGCGGCCTCGGGCGTCCGCGAAGGCCAGCACGTGAAGGCGGGTGGTGAAGTGCCAGTGCCGTGCCGCGACCTCGTCGGCGAGAACCCGGGTGGTCGCGGTGATCTTTTCGGGCGTGGTGCCCTCTGGCATCACCCACACCGGCGCGAGCCGGTGAGCGTCGGCCAGCTCCTCGATCCGGTCGAGGTCGGCCGCCGTGGAAGCGACGAACTTGAACGCCGCGCGCCCGGAGGCCACGAACGCCTCCAGCGCGGCGGGCACGATGCTCTTGGTCACCTTCACGCCGAAGCTGGCGAGCTTGGGCGAGACGTTGAACCGGACGCCGTCGACCATCAGTTCGGGGTCGGGTGCGATGGTGCCGTTCGTCTCGAACTCGACCCGCTTGCCGGCTGCTATCAGCCCCTGGCAGAGAGGCACCAGCCGTGCCTGCTGGATCAGCGGCTCGCCACCGGTGATCACGACCAGTTCGACCGGCGAGGACACGGCCCACGCCACCAGATGCGCCACGGACCGCTTCGCCGACTCCTTGCGCGGATCGAACTGGGACCAGTCCCAGGTGTACTTCGTGTCGCACTGCGCGCAGGTGAGGTTGCATCGTGACAGGCGGATGAACAGCGCCGGGTGTCCGCAGCTCGGTCCCTCGCCCTGGAAGGTCGGCACCTCGACGCCGAAGCACTCCGCGACGATCAGGCGGGATTCAGCGTCGTCAGCCAGGAGTTCGGTGATCGTCTCGGTGACGGTCATTGTCCCTCCACAGCGAAGCGGGCCCAGCTGCTCTGGGTCTCGCGGACCTGGACGGCGACCAGGCGGCCGGGGGTAGAGGGCTGAAGGTTCTGGACGAACCAGCCAGCGAGGAACTGGGCCAAGCGCTCCGAGGTCGGCTCGAAGGGAAGAATCTCGTGCAGGTTGTGATGGTCGAGTTGGGTGTTCAGGAACTCTTTGAATGGGGCGAGCGCCCCGAAGTCCGTGACGAAGCCAGGCTTCCCCAGCGAGGACGCGGTGAGGATGACCTCGACCTCGTAACTGTGCCCGTGCTGGCGGGAGCACTTGTGCTCGTCCGGTAGTCCGGGAAGCCGGTGGCCAGCCTCGAAGCTGAACGTCTTTCCGATGGTGAAATTGCCGGACAGGAGTGGAACGGCACTGAAGTCTTCCATCAGATTCCTTCGCTAGTTGAGGGCGAGGGGCCTCGGGCGGGATGAGGCAGCCGCTTTCTCAAGCGGCCGTGGCCCCCGCGAGGACGACAGTCGGGGCTTCATCGGCAAGGCCATCCGGGGCGTACCGGCGGTGCACGGCCTCCAGGGAGACGGCGATCGGCGGCAGCCCCACGGTGGCCCTGCGTAGGTCGACGGACTTCGGCGCGCGCAGCGGGCACAGCTCGATGCCGTTGGCACGCAGCAGGAGCTGGGTGCCGTACTCCTGGTCGCGCCCGTTGGTGATGAGGGCGCGGTCGTGCAGGTGCGCCCAGTGCTGGACCAGCGCGTCGCCGGCTTGGACCGCACGTCCCAGCAGGGTGGTGGCGGCGCGCTGGAAGGCGGGGTCGTCGTCGCTGTGCAGGGCGATGCTCCACGCGGCGCGGGCCGCGTCGGGGCCGACGAGGCGGTGGCCGGGCCAGTCGTGCTCGGCCAGGATGCGGCGCAGCACCTTGCTGTTGGCGTGCTCGGTGTGCCGGCTCTGTCCGAGGTGGACGGCGTCGAGCTGGTCGCGTACGCGCTTGGCCCGGTGCGCGGCCGATTCCGTGGCGCGGGCGATCAGCTCGCGGGCGAGGTCGGGCCGTTGTGGTGCGTCGGTTGTCACGCGTTGCTCCGATCGTCCGGGGTCGGCTGAGGCACGTGGGCCTGGCAGCTGATCAGCGCGGTGAGCCCGGGGCGGTGTTCGGCGGGGAGTTCGAGGCGGGCGACTCGGTCGCCGTCGCGTCCGGGGCCGGATCCGCACACGTCCCAGCCGGTGTCGGTGAGCCGGTGCAGGAGGGCGGCGAGGGGTTCGGCTTCGAGGGCGTGGCGGGCCAGGGTCTCGGCTCGGACGACGGGGAGGTCGAGTCGGGCGGCGAAGTCGGACGCCCACAGGGTGATCAGGCGTGTGATGTCGTCGGACTGGTCGGGCAGGGTATGGACGCGGCCCAGGTGGAGGCAGGGGCCCTGGCCCCATCCGAGGTCGGGATCGTGTTCGGGGATCAGGCAGGCCAGCATTCTCCCGTCCTCGAACAGGCCGGCGGGCAGGATCTGTGCCTGGCGGAACTGCGCGGGGATGTCGGCTTGGGCGGGGACGGGCAGGCCGTGCAGGGTGAGCCAGTGCTGGCGGTCCTGGACGAGTGCGGCGGCTTCCTCGCGCTCGGCTGCGGTGCTCAGCATGCGCATCTCGTAGATGGCGGCTGGCGGAGCCTGGGTGAAGGGGACGGGGGTGGAACGGTCCTCGCTGGCCGTGGGGGTCATGGGCCGGGTCACTGGCTTGCCCCGTTTCGCGTTCCGTGAGGCTGCTCGGTCGGCAGTAGCTGCCAGCTGTGCGCGAGGACCACCAGTTCGGTGGTGTTCTGTGCTCCTGTGGTGGCGAGGAGCTGGTCGAGGGCGTCGCGCAGGTCGCCCGGGGCGAGGCCGGCGGTGCGGGCGATGTCGCGGGGCAGGGTGTGTTCGGTGGCGGCCTTGAGCAGGCTGATCTGCTCGGGGCTGAGATCCGGAGTGGGCCGTTGCGGCGCCGGGGCGGTGATCTGGCCGGCGCCGAGGAGGCGGTGGGCGACCACGGCGAGGGAGCAGCGTTCGGGACAGGCCAGCTTCCAGCGCACGGTGCGCAGCGTGGAGTGGACGGTGCTCGGCTTGAGTTGGGTGGCGGCTGCGATCTCGCGGGAGTCCAGGCCCTTGATCACGTGCTGGGCGATGCGCTGTTCGGACGGGGTGAGGGGCTGTGTTGGGGCGAGGGCGGTCATGGCAGGGGTTCCTCGTTGCGGGCCGGTCAGTCGGTCGTCGTGGGGCGCAGCAGGACGGGCATGCTGGTGTGTCCGTTGCTGATGAGGCTCGGCAGGCGCTGCAGGTCCTCGCGCTGGGTGGCGAGCTGGGCGTTGGGGAAGCGGTCGAAGAACTGGCGCAGGGCGGTGGCGACTTCGAGGCGGGCCAGCGGGGCGCCGAGGCAGAAGTGGACGCCGTGTCCGAAGGCGAGGTGTTCCTTGTTGATCCGGGTGGCGTCGAACTGGTCGGCGTCCTGGTGCAGGGCGGGGTGCCGGTTGGCGGCGGCGTAGGAGGCGAGGATGGCGTCGCCGGAGCGGATGGTCTGCCCGTCGGGGAGCGGGATGTCGGTGAGGGCGTAGCGCAGGGGGAGGTGCTTGACCGCGGGCTCGTGCCGCAGGGTCTCTTCGACGATGTCCTGCCAGGTGCTCCGTCCGTGCCGGACGTGGGCGAGCTGGCGCGGGTCGGACAGCAGGGTGGTGAGGGCCTGGTCGATGACGTTGACGGTGGTCTCGTATCCGGCGCTGATCATCAGCAGGAGTGTGTCGCGCAGTTCGGTGCCGCTGAGGGTGGAACCGTCGCCTTCCTCGTCGCGGGTGGCGATCAGCAGCGAGGTCATGTCGTTGCCGGGTGCGGACCGCTTGACGGCGATCAGGGCGTCGAGCAGGCCGTAGAGGGCGGCGGCGTTGGCAGCCTGTTCTTCGGCGGTGAGGTGGGTGGCGAACACGTTGTCGACCACGGTGCGGAACTCGGCGCGCTGGTCGGCGGGGACGCCCATGAGCTGTCCGATGACGGCGATCGGAAGCGGGTAGGCGAGGTGCTCGCGCAGGTCGACAGTCTCCCCTGCCGGGAGGGCATCGAGATCGTCGAGCAGGCCGGTGACCAGGGTCTCGATGTCGGTCTGGAGGGCGGCGGTGCGGCGGGCGGAGAGGGCGGGGGCGACCATGCGGCGCAGGCGGCTGTGGTTCTTGCCGTAGGCGGTGAACATGTTCTCCACCGCGATCCAGAGGGCCAGCGGCCAGGTGTGGACGGTCTCGGCGAAGGCCGGCCAGTGGGCGCGGCCGTCCTTGGAGACGTCCTTGCCGGTGAGCAGCTGCTTGAGGAGGACGGGGTCGGAGACGGACCAGGCGTGCACACCGAGGATGTCCACGAGGGTGGCGGGGCCGCGCTCGCGCAGGGCGTGGTGTTCGGCGTCCGGGTCGCTGCCGGTGGGGTCGAGGACGAGTATCTGCTGTTCGGGCATGGCGGGGTCTCTTTCAGCTGGTGGGGAAGGTGACCGGCAGGGCCACGAGGGAGCGGTGGAAGGGGCCGGGGCGCCAGGTGAGGTCCTCGCGGCGGGTGGCGAGGTCCATCTCGGGCAGGGCGTCGAGGATGTGGAGGATGGCGGTCTGGGCGATGAGGTACGCGTGCGAGCTGGCCGGGCAGGTGTGGGGGCCGGCGCCCCAGGCGAGGTGGGCGCGGTTGCCCAGCGGCGGGCTCCCGACGAGGTCGGGGTCGTTGTTGCAGGCCGCGTAGCTGATGACCACCGGCTCGTCGGCCGGGAGCAGGCAGCCGCCGATGTCGGTCGGCCGGGGCGGGTAGCTCATGGAGAAGTTCGCGAGCGGCGGGTCGCGGTACAAAACCGTGTCCAGGGCTTCGCGGACGGAGGCGTCGCCGGCGTGCAGGTCTCCGGAGAAGTTGGGGTTGGTGAGCATCTCCAGGAGCGTGTTGGCGATCAGGTTGGTCAGCGGCTCGATGCCCGCGCCGTAGAGGGTGATGAGCTGCTGGCCCATCTCGATGTCGTTCAACTGCGCGACGTGGACGAGGAGCCTGCTGGTCACGTCGTCGCCCGGATGTGCCCGGCGCCGGGCGACGAGGTCGGCGACGGCCTGGGCGAGGATCTGGTTGCCGATGGTGGCGTTGACCCCGTCGAAGATCTTGGACATGCCGTCCGCGATCCGGTGGCCGACCTCGTCGGGGCAGCCGAGCAGGCGGCTGAGCATCTTGAAGGCGAGCGGCCAGGCGTACTGGGCCAGCAGATCGGCCTTCCCCTCGGCAGCGAAGGCACTGATGGTCTGGGCGGCGACTTGCTCGACGTGATCGCGCAGCGCGTGCTGGTCGACGGCCTTCAGTGCGGCGGTGTTCGCGGCCCGGTAGCGGGCGTGCTCGGCGCCGGCGGAGCGCAGGGCGTTGGGCCGGTACTCCATCATCGGCCGGATCGGGCAGGTGTCCGGGACGGTGATCTGCCACCGGCGTGGGTCGGCGGGGAAGCGCTGCGGGTCGCCGAGGATACGGCGGGCCGCCTCGTAGCCGACCACCAGCGTGGCCGGCACGCCTGGCGCCAGGTCCACCGGGACCAGGGGCCCGAACTGCTCGCGCATACGCCGGTAGAAGGCGTGCGGATCCTGGGCGAAGTCCGGCTCGTACAAGGAGATGCGAGGGGGCGCGGTGCTCACGGTCGGGGCTCCAGACGTGCGAGGTATTCGGTGAGCTGGATCAGGGCCTGCATGCACGAGGTCCGTTCGCGGGCGTCGCACACGATCAGCGGGGTGTGTCCCTCCAGGGCGAGCGCCTCGTCGATCTCGGCGAGCGGGTAGCGGGGTGCGCCGTCGAACTGGTTGACCGCGACCGCGTACGCAACTCCGGTCTCTTCGAGGAGGGTGAGGATCTCGTGGGAGGCATCGAGGTCGCGGGGGTCGACCAGGACCAGGGCGCCGAGGGCGCCGACGATCAGCTCCTCCCACAGGAACCGGAACCGAGCCTGGCCCGGGGTGCCGAACAGGTACAGCACCAGGTCGTCGCCGAGGTGCTTGCGCCCGAAGTCCACGCCGACGGTGGTGGTGACCTTCTCCGGCGTGCGGGCCAGGTCGTCGACCATGGCGCTGGCCCCGGTGATGGTCTCTTCCATGTGCACTGGGGGCACTTCGGAGACGCTGCCGACGAAGGTGGTCTTGCCGACGCCGAAGGCTCCAGCGACCACGATCTTCGCGGTCGCCGTCACCGTCGGCGCGACGAACCGGTCAGGCGTGAGCGCGGAGGCCATGAAGGACCCTTTCGATCAGCGAGGCGGGAGGGCGGTCGTCGTCCTGGGCTTGGGCGAGGGCCATCAGCCCTTGTCCGATGAGGTCGGCGACGAGGATGCGGGTGGTGGAGGGCGGCAGGGCGAGTGCAGAGGCGATCTCGGCGACGGCCAGACCGCCGCCGCGCGCACCGGCGAACAGAGCTAGCAGGCGGCGGCCATCGGTATCGAGACCGGGAAGGGTGCCGGTCGCGGCGAAGACCACGCTCTCCAGACGCACGTCCGTGCTGGGGCGAGTCCGTCCGCCCGTGCGGACATAGGGCCTGACCAGGTCGGGATCCTGCCGCGGCCTGCTCATGCTGGCGGTGCTTCCACGGCGCTGGTCACCCGCGTCTTGACGCCCAGTTGGTCGCCGACGCTTCCCGCCAGCCGCAGGGCGGCCTCGCTGATCACGCCGATGTCGACGTGGGGGCCGCTGGTGCGGACGGCGAGCATCGTGTTCTGTCCGGCCGGGATGAGCAGGGAGATGTGGTCGACCGACTCCATGACGAACTGGCGCACGCCTCCGCCTCGGGTTTCACGGTCGTAGGCCCGCGATGCCGCCCACAGGGTGGAGGTGATGGCGGCGATCTTCTCCGCCCGCTCCCGCGGGAGGCGGGGCGTGTAGTCCGGGCTCATGCCGTCGGCCGCGACGAGCACGGCGTACTCCACGCCGTCGGTCTCCTCCAGGCGCTCCAACAGCCAGCCGATGTTCTTCTCGCTCATGCCTCGTGTCCTTGCTCGTCAGGGTTCGGGGAGGGGGCGGCGTCAAGTTCGGCGCGGGCCACCTGGGTGCCGCGGGCCCAGGAGGCGATCACGCTCGCGCGTCCCGGCTCGGCGTTGACCGGACGGCGGGTGGGAGCAGGTGCCGGGGTGCCGCGCCGGAGGCGCCGTGTCAGCCCGCTGGCCGTCGTCCCGGCAGCGGTCGGTACATCGAGGCGCTCCTGTGCCGGCGGGTGCGCCGGGGCGGGGACGGGCTGCGGTCCTGGCGCGGGTGGGGCCAGTGCCAGGCGGCCCTCCGGGACGGGGGCGAGAGCGGTGTGCGGAACGCTGTGCGTCGCGGGTGTGGCCTCGGTCACGGTGGTGAGGAGGTCCTGGGGAAGGGTGAGGAGAGCGCGGGTGCCCAGCAGCGCGTTGGGGGCCTGGACGTCGATCCGGAATCCGTAGGCGCGGGCGAGAGCGGCGGCGACCCGGAAGCCGGTCTTGGGCAGGGCACCGAGCTGTGTGATGTCGGAGGCGCGCTGGTCGGTGAGGACGTCCCGGGCTTCGTCGAGCTGTTCCGGCGTCATCTGCAGGCCGCTGTCATCCACGATGACGGTGACCCCGTGGTGGCCCTGCTCGAAGGAGACGTGGACGCGGGACTGCGGCGGGGAGAACCGCAGCGCGTTGTCCAGCAGCACAGCGAGGGTGTGCACCACGGGCCCGACGACACGGGTCTTCACCGCGAGGGGCAGCTCCTGCGGTGCCACGCGCTGGTAGTCCTCGACGTAGCCCATCGCGGCCCGCACCACATCGGTCAGGGTTGTGGTGGTCCAGTGCCGGGTCAGCTTGCCGCCGGCCAGCACGGTCCAGCCCTGCGCGACCAACAGCATCTGCTGCACGGTGCGGTCGATCCCGGTCAGCGTCTCGAAAGCCGCATCGTCCTGGTGTGCCCGGACGCCCTCGCTGACCCTGCGGCTGGTCCTGGCGGCCATGCCCACCAGCGCCGACGACACACTGCGCACCGCCGCCTCGGTCGACCGCACTGCATTCGCCTGCCCGCGAGCGATCTCCGTTTGCGCGTCGGTGTGCGCACGGCGCAACTCCTGCGCCCCGCGGGTCTTGACCTGTTCGATCTCCTGGTGCGCGGCGTACTGGATGTCGCGGACGATGGCCTGGGCGAGGCCGGCGGTGGCCTTGGCCACGAGCTGCAGCCGCTCGCCGACCGCGGTGCTGGTCAGCTCCGGTGGGAGAGCAGGTGGAGCAGCCCGGCCGCCGCTCTTGTGGATCTGCGGCAGCACCTCGTGGACCAGACGGTCCAGGGCCTCCTCGGTTGCCTGCTGCTCGCAGGTCAGGAGATGCGCCTGCTGACGTGCCGCGAGGCAGCGGCAACGAGTGACCCAGGCTGCCGCTCCGGCGAAGACGGTTGTGAAGGCGAGCAGCACGAGCGTGGTGATGGCGAGCGTGTTCATCAGGCACCCGCCGCCACGAGGACGTCCGCCTCGGCCGCCGGGGCACCCGCGCCGAGTTGCTGCAGCAGGAGCGCGGAGCCGATGACCCCGATGTGGCTGTACGCCTGCGGGAAGTTGCCCAGCTGCCGCCCGCTGGCCGGGTCATATTCCTCGGCGAGCAGGCCAAGGTCGGTGCGCAGGGCCAGCAGCCGGTTGAACAGGGCGCGGGCTTCGTCCAGGCGGCCGGTCAGAGCGAGCGCGTCGACCATCATGAACGAGCAGAGGAGGAAGGTCCCCTCGTTCCCGGTCAGGCCGTCACTCCCGGTGCGTCTCCCGGCGGTCCGGTACCGGTGCACGAAGCCCTCGGGGGTGGACAGTTCCCGGCGCACCGCTTCCACCGTTCCGATCACGCGCGGGTCGTCCGGCGGCAGGAAGCCTACCCGGGGGATCAGCAGCAGGGCGGCATCGACCTCCTGCGACCCATAGGACTGCGTGAAGGTGTTGCGTTCGGCGTCGAAGCCGCGGGTGCATACGTCGTGGTGGATGGCCTCGCGCACCTCGATCAGCGCGAACAGGTCGGCTTCCATGGCGCCGGCCTCGACCAGACGAATGGTGCGGTCGACGGCCACCCAGGTCATGATCTTGGAGTGGACGAAGTGCCGCCGCTGACCGCGGACTTCCCAGATCCCCTCGTCGGGCAGCCGCCACCGCTCGGCCAGGTGTTCAACGAGTCGCTGGTGCAGGACCGCGGTGTCGCCGCACGGGGCGACGCCGCTCGCGTGCGCGAGGTAGAGGGTCTCAATCATGTAGCCGTAGACGTCGAGCTGCACCTGGTCGGCCGCCCCGTTGCCGATCCGGACCGGTGCGGAGTTCTCGTATCCGGGCAGCCACCCCAGCTCCCGCTCAGGCAGGTCTCGCTGCCCGGTGACGCCGTACATGATGTGCAGGTTCTCGGGATCCCCGGCCACGGCCCGCAGGAGCCACCTTCGGAAGGAGTCGGCCTCCTGCCTGAACCCCGATCCGAGCATCGCTGCCAGGGTGGTGGAGGCGTCGCGCAGCCAGGTGTAGCGGTAGTCCCAGTTCCGTCCGCCGCCGAGTTCCTCGGGCAGTGACGTGGTGGGCGCGGCGACGATGCCCCCGCTGGGCGCGTACGTCATGGCTTTCAGCGTGATGAGCGAGCGGACGACGGCGTCGCGGTAGGGCCCGGTGTAGGTGCACTGGCTCGTCCAGTCCTCCCAGAACGCCAGGGTCCTACCCAGCGAGGCTTCGGGCTCCGGGATCTCGGGCGGGAAACCGTGCGACGGACTCCAGCTCAGCACGAACGCCACGCTCTCGTCGGAGGCAACCGTGAAGGAGGCCACGATCGCCCCGTCCTTCTCCCGCTGCTCGGTGGCCGTGTCCAGCCACAGCGCGTCCTCGCCGCCCTCGGCCACCATGCGCCCGCCCACCTCGTGGACCCACGGACTGATGCGGCCGTAGCCGGGGCGGGCGCGCAGCGCGGACACCATGGCAACCTCGCCGGAAGTGCCGTCCACGATCCGGATCACCTGAGGCGCTCCGTCGCGCGGCGGCATGAAGTCGGTGACCCTCACCCTGCCGGTGGAGGTCGTCCACACCGTCTCCAGTACGAGGGACTCGCCGACATAGCGCCGCTCGGCGCTTGCCGCGGTGCCCTCTTGGAAGGCGGCGGCGGGGGCTATGC
This sequence comes from Streptomyces sp. NPDC101234, assembly GCF_044767525.1. Lineage (NCBI taxonomy): Bacteria > Bacillati > Actinomycetota > Actinomycetes > Kitasatosporales > Streptomycetaceae > Streptomyces > Streptomyces sp. NPDC101234. Next base: position 53,754 of record NZ_JBIWOA010000037.1, read on the forward strand.
GCCATACCCCGTGCTTCTCCGAACCGAGCAGGGCCGCCAACGGGGCCGGCGAGTCGAAGCGGGGTAGGCACAGCCAGTCGATCGAACCGTCATCGCAGACGTGGGCGCTGGTCTGCATGTCGCCGATCAGGCCGTACTGCTCGATGCGCGGTAGACGTGTCATCGTGTGGATCTCCGTGAGCCCCGCGGGTCCGGGGCGGCATCGGGGCCGCTGCAGCGGCCGGGAACAGTGGGCAGAAGGCAGATAGGTCGGTGGTCACTGGAGTGGGGGAGCGTCGCCGGGCGGCGACAGGTCCTCGACGGCTCGAACCGGGCTGGCCGCCCGCTCGCTGCGAAGCACCAACCAGGCCGTCGGTCCGAGAACCAGAGCCATCACGACGGCACCAGTCACCGTCATGTCCGCGGCACCGAAGCGGCGAAGACCAGACGGGCCAGGGCGAGGGCGAAGACGGCCCCGCGACGCACGTTGACCGTCAGCCTCGGCCAACACCGCCCGCCGTACACGCTGATCGGCTTCGGACCGCCGCGCTCCACGTAAGCCATCAGCTCCTGAGTGGCCTCGGCGAGCCTGAACAGATACACCCAGCTCGGCATGAAGCCCTCGGGGGACGCTGTCGGAGCAGAGTCGCTGCGCGCGCAGCAGGGCGGGAACTCCTGGAGCGGTCCACGCGCCCAACTGGGCAACGTGGCCGCGCAGAAGGCGAACGAGGTCCTCCACAGCGGCAGCGCTCTCGGGCAGCGGCGAATCCTCGCCCAGCACCAGCGTCATCATCGTATGGCTCAACCCGCAGCCCTCGCGTGCCGGAACTCACACCACGTCTCCTTGCCGCTGCTCTCCCACGCGTCTGAGATCGCATCGACAAGCCGGATTCCGCGACCAGACTCACCGTCGGGGCTGGCTTCCTTGAGTACAGCTGGGGCCGGATTGTGATCGGTGACCGAGATGCGCACCACGTCGACGGCCACAGTGATCCGGAGCACGACTTCTCCCTCACCGTGAACCACGGCGTTGGTGACCAGCTCCGAGACGGCCAATACGACGCCCTCTGCCACCGGCTCTGAAACGCGGCACCGCCGCAGGAACGCCCCGACCGTCTGCCGCATCTCCCCAACTCTCCCGAGATCAGGGAAAAAGGCCGTCTGACAGCCATGTGATGCTGTTGGTATCTCTGGCCTTGCCGAGGTGCTGTACCGGTCATCGTGAACCGACCTCGCGCATGGCACGCCGACCATGTCGGCGAAGCTACAGATGCCTCTGCCGTGCGGGGTCTCCTCTTGGGGCCTGGTCATGGGGGCTATCGCACCGCGTGGCGCCACCGTCGACCAGGGGAATCCAGAGGGGGAAAAATCTGTCAAGGGGGAAACCTGGAGGGGAAATTGAGGCCATGATTGGATTCCGCCCACCAGCAGAGGTCACACTCATGTCAGATCCGTTCGCCGACCTACTCCTACGGCTTCGGCAGGACGCGGGTCGGACGCAGGAGGAGCAGGCAGAGGCGATCAACGCTGTCTCCGGCCGGGACACCATGACCCGGCGAGAGATCAGCCGCTATGAGAACTTCGAGAACATCCCGACCAATCACACAATCGGCCACATCGCGGTGGCCTGCGGTGTCCCCTTCGAGGAACTACAGCGGGAGGCCAAGGCTGCCCGCGGTCGCAAGAGAAAGGGGCATGCCAATGCGGAGGACCAGGACGCTGTGAAGCGTCGCACGCTGCTGGGTGGCGCCGCTGCTGGTGTGAGCGCGGCTGCCGAGCCCTGGGGGCGCCTCGCCATCGCCCTCGGTAAGGGGGCCAAGATCGATTCGCCCTCCGCCGGCGTGCTCATCGACCGGGCTGCTGAACTGCACGTCCAGGAACTCAACATCAGCGCCCGGCGGCTACAAAGCACGGTCGAGTCGCATCTTGACGCGATAACTGCGGCTCTGCCCCGAGCTGGTGAACATGAGCGGGCTCTCACTATCGCCGCCGGAGAAACCGCCGCGCTGGCCGGCTGGGTGGCTTGGGATCTCGGTGAGCATGACAAAGCCGACGCCTACTACACGGTCACGTCGCAGTGCGCGGCGACCGCCGGGCACCCTCCGCTCCGAGCCCTGGCCCTGACCTACAGCAGCTACGGCGCCTCGACGCCGAAGGCGAAGTTGGAGTTGCTTTCCCAAGCGGCCAGCGATGTGCGAGGCCGTGGCAACGCTACTGCTGCCGCCTGGGTCCTCGGCAGACATGCGGAGGAGGCTGCGGCCGCCGGTGACGAGATGGGGGCGCTCCGGGCATTGGAGCGAGCGCGCTTCGCCTACGACTTCGCCGATCACGCCAGCGAGCAGGCATGGGTCCGGTTCGTTACTCCGTACCGCATGGACTCGCTGGCTCTCTCTGTATATGGGCAGTTGGGGCGTCCCGAACTCAACGCTGCAGCAGGCACCGCAGTCGACCGCCTCGGAGACGAACTCCCGGGCGGCGGCGTCGTGGTTCTCGGTGATCTCGCTTCGGCCCTGCTGCGCGGAGGTGACGTTGACCAAGGGGTCTACGTGTCAAACCAGTTCGTGGCAGCGGCACAGGCCAAGCCCAACACGATGGGCAAGGAGCGAGCATCGGCTATCGCAGCGTCGCTCCCAGACAGTGAGCCGGAACTCGGCCGCGTTCTAAGGCAGTTCGCGTCCTGAGTTTTCACACGCGGTAGGCGGGGAGGCTGGCCCAGGACGCGAACGCCGTCATACGGTCGGCTTGGCGCTCCGCAGAACCTAGGCCGTCTCCTCGACAACCCAGGACAGATACGCCTCGGATCCTCCGGTCACGGGCAGCGTGATCCACTGGGGGACGTCGTACGGGTGCTTCTCGTGCAGCCATGCCTCCAGCGCCGGGAGCCGGTCCGTCGTAGTCATGTACGAGATCCGCCACTCTTGTGCCGTCTCGACCTCCCCCTTCCACCAATAGAAGGCGGTGATTGGCGCATCGATGTGAACGCCCGCTGCCAGCTTGCTCTCGACCGCGCCACGGGCCAGCGCCTTCGCCTGATCCTCGTTGTCGCTGGTAGTCTGCGCGATCACAATCTCGTTGGACATGCAATTCCTCCCCTGCTCGGTTGTCGCGACTCTACCGAGCCGTCAAGGGCACACGGTCATGCTGCTGAAGCAGCATCAACCCAGCCAGTGCCGGAACTTCCGCACAGACCCGACCCGATCATGCCGGTCGCCGAGCCATCGAGGCGGCGAAGCCCCTGTCCGGTGGCATCCGAGGGTAGTTCCGGGATCGAAAGTGGAACCCCGCGATTGGTGGGAGCACAGGCCCACGGGCACACTCGAGTGTGTCGTGAATGGTCACGTGTGAGTTGGCAACGTCGACCGCGCGAACCCGTCCACTACTGATGGACTTCAAGCTGGTCGCCGTCGGGCTGTCGGGCGGTCGGAGTGGGATCTTGACTCTACGGCCACGGAGATGACGACGGCCACCGAGACCGAGTACGCCCATCCCCGCGGGTCCGGGGACCAGACGCTTCCGGAGATACGGAAGCCGTCGCTCTGGGGAACACCCCCGCGGGTGCGGGGATGGTCCCTCTGCTTCAGCAGGGACCGCAAGCCGATGCGGCTGCTGCCTGGGCCCGCGAGTATGGTCCGCAGCGGGCCGTAGGCCTCGGCCACGCCGGGGGCTGCTCCCCGTGCATGCGGGGTTGCCCAGACTGTGCGCGCTGCCGACGGCGGTAGTGGTCTGCAGTTCATGCCAACCAGAGCGTGAACAAGCCGGTTACATGCAAGGAGCGGACGTCGGGCCGCCAGCCTTTGGTGGCGCATTTCGGTCTGCACGGGATGAGCGCACTGCGTGTGCAGGCGGGCGGGGATGAGCGTAAGAGAGACGACCGATGCGCTTTCAAGGCACGTTCGTTGCGGCACACCCGTGTTTGTAGAACCCGCACAAGAGGTCGCCAGGTGAGTCGCTGATCCGTTGTGACTCTCGAAGTCGCTTCGGCCATTGGGTCGTCAGGTGACTGCGGCGCCTCGCGGACTTCCGCAGCCGCACTTCACGAGAGTCGGACGTGCCGCCGCCTCGGAACCTGATTACTCGTCAGTAAAGTCAGCGTTGGGTCAGCATTCGTCCTGGCAAAGCTGCCCACAGATGCCCACACCTTGGAATCGAGAAGCCCCTCGGAGGCGCCGCTGCGGGTGCCTCCGAGGGGGCTCGCATCAGTGACCGTCAAGGTGAGGTGGATGTCCGGGTAGTTCTGGGGATTGGGGCGGGAATTTTGCGTCTTGCCTGGTCAGCGGGCCCGTCCTCGAGGTTTGAGGGGGGGCTCGGGCAGTGCCGGCGCGCGGAGCGGAGCCCCGTCGTAGCCCTTTACTTCGCCGAAGCGGGTGCCCTTGGACCAGTCTTCCCGGGCCTGTACGATCTCCTCTTGGGAGCGGCCGATGAAGTTCCACCACATCACGAGCTCCTCCTCGAACGGCTCGCCGCCCAGGAGCATGATCGCCGCTTCCGACTCGGCGCGCAGGGGGAGTTCGGAGCGGCCGCAGCCCAGGTAGAGCATCGAGCCGGGGAGTACGGGCACGCCGTCGACGTGTACCTCGCCGGACATCGCCAGTACGCCGTACTCGAAGTCGGGCTCCAGCGGCAGCCGCAGCTCCGCGCCGCTCGCGAGCGCCAGGTCCGCGCCGACGATCGGGGTGAACGTCGTGCCCGGGGAGGCCGCGCCGTCGAGGGAGCCGAGGATGACCGTGGCGGTGAGGCCGGGGGCGGTGACCTTCGGCAGGTCGGCGTGGTGTTCGAACCTCGGGTCCGTGTGCCGGTGGGAGTCCGGGAGCGCCACCCACAGCTGGGCCCCGTGCAGGAACCGGGCGTGCGACCTGGGGCTCTCCTCGGAGTGGCTGATCGCCCGGCCCGAGGTCATCAGCCCGAGCTCGCGCGGGCGGATCGTCTGCAGGCTGCCGGTCGAGTCGCGGTGCAGCACCTCGCCCTGGTGCAGCCAGCTCACCGTCTGCAGCCCCATGTGCGGATGCGGCGGCACCTGCATCCCGGGCTCGTCGGCGATGTCGTCGGGGCCGTAATGGTCGACGAACGCCCAGGCGCCGATCATGCGGCGGCCCAGGTTCGGCAGCAGCCGGCGCACCTCGGTCGACTCGCCGAGTTTCACGTGGCGGGGGCTCAGCAGCTCGCGGACGGGTTCGGCGACGACGAATCCGCGGCCGCCGCACACGCTCGGTACGGGCGCGCGGTCAAGGTTGCTCATGCCGCCAAACTTAGCGGCCGAAGGTCCCGGTTGCCGAGCGGTCAGCCGCTCGTACGGAACCCGTCCCGCACGTTGTCGAAGACCGGCCGGTAGGTCTCCCACTTGGCGTCGGGCGCGGAGAGGTAGATGTCGTACTCCCGGCCGCCCTCGCGGCCGTAGCCCAGGTCGATGGCGCGGAAGACGCGGACCCGGCCCTGGAAGGTGAACTCCCAGATCGCGGCCGGCTGCCCGCGGAAGGCGGTCCGCTGCATCCGCAGTCTGCGGTAGGTCGAGTAGTTGACCTTGGTGTTGGCCTCGATGTCGGCGAAGTGCGTGATCGGGTCGGCGCCGGCCGGTTCCACCGTGCCGACGGTGACGCCGGCCAGACCGGTCGGGTCCTTGTAGGTGACCTCGTCGGTGGCCCGGGCGCCGGCCGTCCAGCCGTCGGGGACCGGGAAGGAGACGCCGAGCTCTTTGTCGGTGACGAGGCGGTAGCCCTGGGGGAGGGGAGAGGGCGAGGTGCTGGTCGGCGCGGCGGCCGGGTGCTTCTTCGCCGCCGAGTGCGGACCGGGTACGTGCAGAAGCGTTACGGCCGTCACCGCGGCCGCCGTCGACACCACGATGCCGGCCGCCAGTGCGACGCGCCGACCGCGCCGGGCGCGCCGTCGGCCCCGGCCACCCCGCTCCTGCACGGGCTCGGCCGGCCGCACCACCTCCGTCTCGGCTCCCGACCAGGTCGCCAGCAGGGCCCGTTCCACCTGCTCGGCGGCGGGCCGCTGCGCCGGGTCCTTGGAGAGCAGCAGCTCGACGAGCGGCTCCAGCGGGCCCGCCTGCTTCATCGGCTCGACGGGGTCGGTGACGATGGCGTACGCCGTCTCCATCGCCGTGTCGCGCTTGAAGGGCGGCCGTCCCTCCACCGCCTGGTACAGCGTGGCCCCCAGGGACCACAGGTCCGAGGCCGGTCCCGGGGTCAGCCCGCGCAGCCGCTCCGGCGCCATGTAGGGGATCGAGCCGACCATCTGACCCGTCTGGGTGAGCGTCGACGAACCGGCGGTCAGGGCGATGCCGAAGTCGGTGAGCACCACCCGGTCGTCCGGGCCGAGCAGTACGTTGCCGGGCTTGACGTCCCGGTGCAGGACGCCGGCGGTGTGCGCGGCACGCAGGGCGGCGACCATACCGAGGCCGATGCGGGCGGCCTCCTCGGGCGGCAGCGTCCGGCCGCCTTCGAGGAGGTCGGCGAGGGCGGGCGCGGGCACGTACTCCATGACGATGCAGGGGCGGCCGTCGTCGTCCACCACGTCGTGCACGACGACGACATTGGGGTGGACGACCCGTGCGGCACTGCGCGCCTCGCGGCGGGTGCGTTCGTAGAGGGTGGCCAGTTCGTCGTCGGAGAGGTGGGAGCGGGCCTGGATCAGCTTCAGCGCGACCTGCCGGGCCAGTACCTCGTCGTCGGCCCGCCAGACCGTGCCCATGCCGCCGCGGCCGATCCGTTCGGTCAGCCGGTACCGCCCGGCGACCAGCCGCCCTTCGTCCGACACCGCCCCGTCCTTCGCCAGCTCTGTCCGTGTTCGACAAGTCCCGTCACGATAACCGCCCGTTCCTGATCACCTGCACGGATCTGCCGGAGGCCCGGGCGGCCCGCCTGTGAATGCATGGCCGTCCGGGCTCCTTCCCTTGCGAATCGACAGGGGATGCCTTCGGCCGACTGCAATTAACGGCCCTGGCTTCTCCTGGGTGTGCGCCGGTTCACTGTGGCGTGGTCCAGCACCGGCGTCGTACGTCAGCGCGCCGTCAGTTTCCACAGGTGGTCGGCGGTGCCGTTGTCGTCCCACTGGAGGACCTGGGCGCCGGACGAGGTGCTCATGTTGTTCACCCCGAGCAGCAGCCCGCTGTTGTAGTTGGCGATCTTGTAGTAACCGTCGCCGGACGGGACCAGTTGCCACAGGTGGTCGGCGGTGCCGTTGTCGCCCCAGATCAGGGCCGTGCCGCCGTCGCTGGTGCTCATGCTCGTGATGCCGAGGAGCAGCCCGCTCGCCTGCTGCTGGATCTTGTAGAGGCCGTTGCCCGCCGTCACCAGGGTCCAGTTCTGGTCGGTGCCGGTGGTGGAGGAGGCCTGGACGACGGCGGTGCCCTGGGCGGTGCCCGCGCCGCTGGTGTCCAGGGCGAGGCCGCTGTTCTTGTTGGTGATCTGGTAGCGCCCGGCCAGCGAGGTGGCGGTGCCGCTCGGGGTGATGGTCAGGTGGTAGCCGTCGGAGGCGTTCATCGTGACGGGCACGGTGATCGAGCCGCCGCTGACCGTGTAGTCGGTGTCGGAGATGGTGACGGGGCCGGACACGGTGGTCGTACGGCCCTTGGACGGTGTGTACTCCAGCTTGACGTGCACGGTGCTGCCGAAGGCGGAGAGCGACGACAGTCCGTTGACGGTCACGGCACACGAACCGGTGCAGCCGCCGGTGACCACGCTGATCTGGTTGCCCGAGCCGTTGCGGGACGCGAAGCCGTCGATGCCGGTCTGCGCCGGAGGCGTGGTCACCAGCATGTTGCCGGACATGTCGCCGTACCACTTGTAGAGCCAGTAGGCGCCGTTGGGTGAGCCGCCGGTGTCGGTGAGGGTGTCGCCGAGGGTGCCGTAGTGGTTCCAGAAGGCCAGTTCGGCGTCATGGACCCCCGCGCGCTCGAACTTGGCGACATAGCTCGCCAGCGGTCCGGGGACGCCGACCTCGCTGGTGGTGCCGTACTCCTCGATGGCGATCGGGCGGGCGCTGAGGCCGAGGCTCGACTCCAGCGCCCGGTAGTCGGCCACGTGCGCGGCGATGTTGGCGCTGCTCTGGAGCTCGTGCCAGCTGATGATGTCGGGCACCGCGTTGTTCGCGATGGCGTCCTGGAGGAAGGACTTCATCTTGCTGTCGGTGTACGTCGCGAAGCTCGGGCCCTGGATGGGCGTGCCGGTGTCCTTCGCCCGCACCTCCTTGTACGTCCGCGACCAGCCGTCGTCGAAGGCGCCGGCCGCCGAGGTGTCCCAGGTGCCCTCGGGCTCGTTCCACAGTTCGTAGGCGCTGATGTTGGTGGCGCTGGACGCCTTCACGGACGCGACCTGCTTGTCCACGGCGGCCAGCCAGTCGCTCCAACTCACCCACTTGTAGGGGAAGTCGGGATACCAGTCCGGCATCCGTACGACCACCTTCGCGCCGGCCTTGGCGGCCTCGGGGGCGACGACCAGGGCGTCACCGCCGGGGCTGGACTCGCCGTTGGGCAACTGGCTGCCGCCGGGCGCCATCTGGACGAAGGTGTTCGGCTTCAGCGGCTCCACCAGGCTGTCCGTCGGGACGCTCGCGGTGTCCAGGCCGTACAGGCTGCCCGTGGCCACGTGCGTGACCGAGCGCAGGGTCTGGTTCGCGCTCACCACGAGCGTGGTCGAGGAGGTGGGTGCCGCCTGGGCGGGGGCCGTGGTGCCGAGGGCGGCGGCGGTGAGGGCGACGGCGCCCAGGGTGGCTCTGAGAGAGGTGCGGCTCATGACATGGGTCTCCTCACGGAGTAACGGAGCAGGGGAAAACAATCGGGTGATCAGTCCTTCACCGCGCCCGCGGTCACGCCTGCGGCCACATAGCGCTGGGCGAGGACCAGGAGGACGGCAGCGGGGACCGATGCGACGACGGCGGTGGCCATGATCGCGTTCCACTCCTGGTTGTTGTTGCCGATGTACTTGTAGATGCCGAGGGTGATCGGCTTCCAGTCGCCGCCGCCGTCCAGGGTGTTGGCGAAGACGAAGTCGGACCAGGCCCACAGGAAGCCGAACAGCGAGACGGTGACGATCGCGTTGCGGCTCAGCGGGAGGACGACCGAACGGAAGGTGCGCCAGGTGCCGGCGCCGTCGATCCGGGCGGCCGAGATCAGCTCGCCGGGGATGCCCGACATGAACGCGGTGAAGATCATGACGCCGAACGGCACGGCGATGGTGGAGTCCGCGATGATCAGCCCCCACCAGGAGTTGAGCAGTCCGAGGTCCAGGAAGATGCCGTAGAAGCCCATCGCCATGACGATGCCCGGGATCATCTGGGCGATCAGCAGGACCAGGCTCAGGGCACCGCCGGCCCGCGGCCGCAGCTTCGCCAGCGAGTAGCCGGCCGGGGCGGCGATCAGCAGCGTGAGGGCGACCGTGCCGATCCCGATCAGCAAGCTGGTGCCCAGATAGGGGAGTTGGTCGTCGAGGACCGCCCGGTAGCCCTCGAAGGTCGGATGCAGTGGAAGCAGATCCGGCGGGTCCTTTCGCATGTCCTGCTGCGGGGTGAGGGACACGTTGAGCATCCAGTACACCGGGAACAGCATCAGCGCCGTGAGGAGGAGACCCAGCACGGTGTAGCCACGGGACTTCACGTCTCCTGCCTCCTCTGGACGCGGATGTAAAGGAGGCCGAAGACCAGGGCGATGAGGATCAGGATGTTGCCGACGGCCGCACCGGGACCGAACTTGGGCAGCAGCGTGCCGAAGCCCAGCTGGTACGACCAGGTCGCCAGCGTGGAGGAGGCGTCGCCCGGACCGCCCTTGGTCATGATCCAGATCAGGTCGAAGACCTTGAGGGTGTAGACGAGCCCGAGCAGCAGGGTGATCGCCGACACCGGGCGCAGCAGCGGGAAGGTGATCCGGCGGAACTGCTGCCAGGCGCCGGCCCCGTCCAGGGCCGCCGCCTCGTACAGCTCACCCGGGATGTTCTGCAGCCCGCTGTACAGGATGACCAGGTTGAAGGGGATACCGATCCAGATGTTGGCGACGATCACCGAGGTCAGCGCCCAGTCCGGCGAGGTCAGCCAGCCGACCGGGTCGACGCCGAAGAAGTGCAGGAAGTAGTTCACCACCCCCGACTCGCTGTTGAACATCCACGACCAGGTCGACGCCGACACGATCAGCGGCAGCAGCCAGGGGATCAGGAACAGCGCCCGCAGCACGGTCGACAGCCGGAAGTGCCGGTTGAAGAAGACCGCCAGGGCGAGACCGGCGGCGTACTGGAAGACGATCGACACGAAGGTGAAGACCATCGTGTGCCGCATCGCGGGGCCGAAGGTCGGATCGTCCAGCACCGTCCGGAAGTTGGCCCAGCCGGAGAAGGGCGCGTCGCCCGCAACGAAGGACCGGACGGTGTAGTCGCGCAGGCTCAGGTCGAGGTTGCGGTAGAGGGGGTAGACGTAGAAGGCGACGAGGTAGGCGAGCAGGGGTGTCACGAAGGCGAGCGCGGTCAGTCCCCGCCTGCGGCGCAGGGACCGGGCGCCGCTCTCGCTCGCCCCCGCCGCGGCGGCCGCAGCGCGCCGCGGACGGTCGACCCGGGCGACTGTCATGCCGGACCTAGCCCTTCTGCGCGCTCGACTGGGCCGTGGCCAGGGCATCCTGCGGGCTCTTGCTGCCGGACAGCGCCGCCTGCACCGCGGTCCACATCGGCTGCGAGATGGTCGGGTACTTGGTGCCGAGCCCGCCGCTGGTACGGCCCCGGGCCGCCGCGACCGCCGCCACCCAGGGCTTCAACTCCGCGTTCTTCTTCACCTGTTCGGCCTGTACGGTGGCGGTGGGCGCCACGTACATCAGCGTGGTGTCGGTGGGCAGCAGGTTGGAGTCGCTGGTCAGGCAGCTGACGATCTTCTTGCTGATGCCGTAGCGCGAGGTGTCCTTCTGCACGGGCACGGTCACGAACTCCCCACCCGTCGGCACCGGCGCCGAACCGCCGTTCTGCCCCGGGATGTTGACGATCCCGTACGGGAAGCCGGCCTTGTCGGCGTTGCCGAGCTGCCAGGTGCCGTTCTCGCTGAACGCGTAGTCCCCGGTGGCGAACTCCTGCCAGCTGGTGGTCTGGGTGTTCTGCAGCACGTCCTTGGGCGCGTATCCCGCGTCCACCCACTGCTTCCACAGCGCCAGCGCCGCAACCCCCTTGGCGGAGTCCAGCTTGGTGAGGTCGCCGCCCGCGCCCCAGAACCAGGGCAGGAACTGGAAACTGCCCTCCTCCGTGTTGATCGCCGAGAAGGTGATCCCCTTCTTCCCGGCCGCCTTGACCTTCTTCAGCGCGGTCGTGAGCGACGCCCAGTCCTTGACCGAGGCCGGGTCGACACCGGCGGCGGAGAGGATCTTCTTGTTGTAGTAGAGCGCGAGGGTATTGGCGCCGATCGGAACGCCGTAGGAGGCGCCGTCGATCGTGCCGGCGCCGATGATGTTCTGCTGGATCGACGAGGTGTTCAGACCGAGGTCGCTCGTCTTGTTGAGGATCCCCGCCTCCACCAGCGTCGAGACCACCGGGTTGTCGACCAGCATCACGTCCGGCGCGTTGCCCTGCTGCGCGGCCAGCAGCGCCTTGTTGCCCAGGTCGGTGGTGTCGTACGCGGTCCGCTTGAGCTTCACCCCGGCCGCGGTGCCGCACGCGGTGACCCGCTTGCCCCAGTCCGAGGAGGCGTCGAACTGCGGGTACGGGTCCCAGAAGGTGTACGTCCCGCCGGCCGAGGACGACGATCCCGAGGAGCCGGAACCGCCACCGCAGGCGGTGAGGGGGAGAAGGGTCGCCATGGCGACGACCAGGAGGGTACGGCGGGTGGGTATCACGGGGTGACCTCGTTGTCGTAGTGCGGGGTGGGTCAGGAGGTGGGGAGCCAGACGCGCATGCTGCCGTCTTCGCGGTTGGCCCAGACGGGGTACGGGACCGCGGTCAACTCGACCGGCTCGCCGTCGGGTTCGGGACCCGCGTCGGTCGCGGAGGGGTACGGCCACCAGCCCCGGTCGGGGACACGGCGCCGTCGCCCGGCGGCCACCACGGTGGTGACCCCGCCGAGCAGGTCCGGGCGGTGCTTCACGGCGAGCGGCCGGGACGGGTCGAGGACGATGTCGTCCAGACCGCCGCCCGGATGATCGGCCTGTTCCAGGCAGTGCACGAGCGGCCCGCGCTCGATCGCCACGCAGCCGCGTACGGCGTCCACGCGCGGGTCGGCGGCGGTGAGCCGGGGCTCCAGGACGAGTTCCAGGACCACGCGGTCGCCCGGCGTCCAGGTCCGCGACAGCCGCAGCCAGCCGTCGTCCACGGGGGAGTCGTACGTCTCCTCCCCGCACCGCACCCGGAACTCGCGGCACCACTGCGGGATGCGCAGCGACAGCGTCCAGGGGCTGTCGGCCGGGGTCTCCTCGACGGTGAACGCGATGGTGCCGTGCCAGGGATAGTCGGTCTCGGCGCGTACCCGGACCCGGTCGGTCCCGTACGTCCCGGTGACGAACTGGTGGATCTGCAGCCCCTGTTCGTCGCTCGACGCCAGGTAGTGCTGCAGGCTTGCCAGCAGCCGCATCACGTTGGGCGGGCAGCAGGCGCAGCGGAACCAGCGGGTGCGGCGGGCCGACTGGTCGCCGCCGGTGTCGGTGTGGCCGTCGCGGACCTGGAGCGGGTTGACGTACAGCCACCGCTCGCCGTCCAGGGAGACCCCGGCCAGGAAGCCGTTGAAGAGGGTGCGCTCGATCAGGTCGGAGTAGCGGGCCTCACCGGTGAGCAGGGCCAGCCGCCAGCTCCACTGGACGGAGGCGATCGCGGCGCAGGTCTCGCAGTAGGCACGCTCGTTGGGGAGCTCGTACGGGTCGCCGAAGTCCTCCTTGTCGTGGTGCGCGCCGAGCCCGCCGGTGAGATGGGTCTTGGTGGTGGTCATGGCCTGCCACAACCGCTCACCCGCGGAACGGAGTTCGGCCTCCCCGGTCTCCGCGGCCAGGTCGGCGGCCGCCGCCAGCAGATACAACTGCCTTACGGCATGGCCCTCGACGTTCGTCGCCTCGCGCAGCGGGACGCGGTCCTGGCAGTAGGCCTCGCCGCCGAGCAGGCCATGGCCGTGCCGGTCCACGAAGTAGCCGGCCAGGTCCAGATAGCGTCGCTCGCCGGTCTCCCGGTACAGCTCCACCAGAGCCGTCTCGATCTCGGGATGGCCGTCGATGCCGTCGAGAGGCCTGCCGCTGCCGGGCAGGCCGAACACGGAGTCGAGATGATCGGCGAACTTCCGTGCCACGTCGAGGAGTTCGGCGCGGTCGGTGGCGCGGTGGTGGGCGACGGCGGCCTGGATCAGATGGCCCGCGCAGTACAACTCATGGCCCCAGCGCAGGTCCTGGTACCGCTCACCGCCCTTGACCAGCTGGAACCAGGTGTTGAGATAGCCGTCGGGCTGCTGGGCGGCGGCCACGAGGGCGATGATCCGGTCCACCTCGGCGGCCAGTGCTTCGTCGTCCTCCTGGGCGAGTTGCCAGGAGGCCGCCTCCAGCCACTTGTAGACGTCCGTGTCGACGAACGGGTACGCGCCCCGGAACCCGCCCTCGGCCGTGCCGGCCGCCAGCCGCAGGTTGTGCAGGTTCCCGGCGGACTCCAGCAGGTCCGGGCCCTGCGGGAGGGAGACCCTGGCATTGGTGGTGCGACGCTCGTGCCAGAAGCCCGCGCCGATGGTGGCGGCCGCCGGGCGCAGCGCGGTACGGGCGTCGGGGGTGAGACGGACCGGGCCGACGGGGGAGGGCAGGGCGGAGCGGGTGCGGGGCATGGCTCTCCGGGGTGAGGAGGGGACTGGGCGCCTCGGCGCCAGCGCTGTCGATATGTCGAACACCGTCTGGAGCATCGGGCGCGACACGGCGAGGAACTGTTTTGAGCAACCGTTTTCTCGCCGAGAAGTACAGGGCAGGCGAGGGGAGGGGTCAAGACACCCGGCACAGATTTTTCAAGTTGCCAGACGGGTCTGGCACTTCACTCCGCAGGCTGCGAGGATGTCAGGCGGCTTTGCCGCCGTGAGACGGTCGGCGCAGTCGAGAAACCGTCTAGGAAAAGGTTTGCCCGTGACCTCTGCTGCAGACTCTCCGCCCACCGGCCGGGCCAGGCTCGCCGATGTCGCCGCGCTCGCCGGCGTCAGCGTGGGCACGGCGTCCAAGGCGCTGAACGGAGCCGGCCGGATGCGCCCGGAGACCAGGCAGCGGGTGCTCGACGCGGTGGAGGAGCTCGGCTTCCGGCCCAACCAGCACGCGCAGAGCCTGCACAGCGGCCGCAGTTGGACGGTCGGCCTGATGACGACGGACGGCATCGGCCGTTTCAGCACCCCGGTCCTGCTCGGCGCCGAGGACGCTCTCGGCGCCGGGAAGATCTCCGTCCTGCTCTGCGACACCCGCGGCGACGCCATCCGCGAGCAGCACCATCTGCGCAACCTCACCGACCGGCGGGTGGACGGCATCATCGTCACCGGCCGCCGTACCGACCCCCGCCCGCCCCTCACCGGCATCGACCCGGCGATCCCGGTCGTCTACGCCCTCTCCCCGTCCACCGACCCCGCCGACACCTCCGTCGTCACCGACGACCGCGGCGGCGCCCATCTCGCGGTGGAACACCTGCTGGCCGCCGGCCGTACCCGGATCGCCCATGTCACCGGGCCCGAGCACCACCAGGCCGCCCGCGACCGAGCTCGGCACGCCGTCGAGCACCTGGCCGGGGCCGGCCTCGAACTCGCCACTGGGCGGGTGCACTTCGGGGAGTGGAGCGAGGCCTGGGGACGGCGTGCCGCCGACGCCGTGCTGCGGACGGCGCCCGACACGGACGCGGTCTTCTGCGGCAACGACCAGATCGCCCGCGGTGTGGCGGACGCACTGCGCGAGCGCGGCAAGGAGGTGCCGGGGGACATCGCCGTCGTCGGCTACGACAACTGGGACACGATGGCGCTCGCCTGCCGCCCGCCCCTCACCACCGTCGACATGAACCTGGCCGAGATCGGGCGGATCGCCGCGCTGCGTCTGCTCCAGGCCATTGACGCCGAGCCCGATCCGGGCGTGCACACCGTGCCGTGCCGGCTGGTGGTGCGCGAGTCCAGTTGACCCGCAGTTCACCCGACGGGGGTCAGTCGGCTGTTGGCTGCCGGGCCGCCCACAGGCCGCGGACATGGTCCAGGTGACGGGTCATGACCTCGCGCACGGCCGCCTCGTCGCGGGCCAGCAGGGCGTCCAGGAGCTCCAGGTGCTCCTCGGCGGAGGCCTTCAGACGCCCGGCCGCCACCAGCGCCGTCAGCCCGTACAGCCGCGAGCGCTGCCGCAGGTCCCGTACGACCTCGACGAGATGGTCGTTGCCCGCGAGAGCCAGCAGCCCCAGATGGAACGTCAGGTCCGCCTCGACGTAGGCGATGAGGTCACCCTTCACGGCCGAGGTGACGATCTCCAGGGCGACCGGGCGCAGCGCCTCCAGATCGGCGGTGCCGGCGGTGGCCGTGAGGCCGACGGTCGTCGGGATCTCGATCAGGGACCGGACGTGGGTGTACTCGTCGAGCTGCTTCTCCGAGACGGCGGTGACCCGGAACCCCTTGTTCGGAACGATCTCGACCATGCCCTCCTTCACCAGTTCGAGCATCGCCTCGCGCACCGGGGTCGCGGAGACGCCCAGGCGGGGTGCGAGCCCCGGCGCCGAGTACACCTCGCCGGGGCGCAGCTCACCGGAGATCAGCGCGGCGCGCAGTACGTCCACGACCCGTTCCCGGAAGTTGGGTTTCCGGCCGCCGAGCGCGGGGATGGCGGGGCCGGGGGCGGGCGGGCTGCTGGGCCGGTCGGCCATGGCGGAACTCCTGGGAGAGACGGGAGAGACGGGGGAGACGGGGGAGATGGGAGAGACGGGAGGGACGGGAGAGGTGAGAGAGATACAGGGCGATCAGAGTACGAAGCCCGCCGGGAACGGGTCGGTGGGGTCCAGCAGGTACTGGGCGGTTCCGGTGATCCAGGCGCGGCCCGTGAAGCTTGGCAGGACAGCGGGCATGCCGGCGACCTCGGTGGTGCCGAGCAGCCGGCCGGTGAAGCGGGTGCCGATGAAGGACTCGTTGACGAACTCGGTGTCGAGGGGAAGTTCGCCGCGGGCGTGCAACTGGGCCATCCGCGCGCTGGTGCCGGTGCCGCACGGCGAACGGTCGAACCAGCCGGGGTGGATCGCCATCGCGTGCCGGGAGTGACGGGCCGTGGAACCCGGCGCGATCAGGTGGACATGGTGGCAGCCACGGATGGACGGGTCCTCCGGATGCACCGGCTCCCCCTCGGCGTTGATCGCCTCCATCAAGGACAGCCCGGCGGCGAGGATGTCGTCCTTGCGGGCCCGGTCGAAGGGCAGACCGAACTCGTCGAGCGGGAGGATGGCGTAGAAGTTGCCGCCGTATGCCATGTCATAGGTCACCGTCCGCCCGTCGGCGAGGGTGATCTTGCGGTCGAGTCCGACGGCGAAGGACGGCACGTTCCTGAGGGTCACGTTCTTCGCGGCGCCGTCCTCCACGGCGACCTCGGCGACGACGAGACCGGCCGGGGTGTCCAGCCGGATGGTGGTGACCGGCTCGACGACCTCCACCATCCCGGTCTCCACGAGGACGGTCGCCACGCCGATCGTGCCGTGCCCGCACATCGGCAGATAGCCGCTGACCTCGATGTAGACCACGCCCCAGTCGCAGTCCGGCCGGGTGGGCGGCTGCAGGATCGCGCCGCTCATCGCCGAGTGCCCGCGCGGCTCGTTCATCAGCAACTGCTTGATGTCGTCGCGGTGTTCACGGAAGTACAGCCGCCGCTCGTTCATGGTCGCGCCGGGCACGGTCCCGATCCCGCCGGTGATCACGCGGGTGGGCATGCCCTCGGTGTGCGAGTCGACGGCGTGCAGGACGAGTTTGCTGCGCATGACACTCCTGGAGAGTAGGTCCGGGGCCGGCTACGTCAGTCCGTTTCGGCTACCGCCGTCCGTGGCGGTCACGACAGTCCGGCCGCGACGGCCTTCTCGGTGGCCGCGCGGATCACGGCCTCCTGCTCGGGCAGCAGCGGCACCCGCGGCGGGCGGCAACCGCCGCCGTGGCGGCCGACGATGTCCATGGACAGCTTGATGGCCTGTACGAACTCGACCTTGGAGTCCCAGCGCAGCAGCGGATGCAACTGCTCGTACAGCCGCTTGGCGGTGTCCAGGTCCCCGCTGACAGCCGCGTGGTACAGCTCCACCGTCGCGGCCGGCAGGGCGTTCGGATAGCCGGCCACCCAGCCCTTGGCGCCGGCGAGCGCGAGCTCCAGCAGGACGTCGTCGGCGCCGATCAACAGGTCCAGTTCCGGGGCCAGTTCGGCCAACTGGTAGGCGCGCCTGACATCGCCCGAGAACTCCTTGACGGCGTGGATGCACCCCTCGCCGTGCAGCTTCGCGAGCAGCTCCGGTACGAGGTCGACCTTGGTGTCGATGGGGTTGTTGTACGCCACGATCGGCACACCCGCCTTCGCGACCTCCGCGTAGTGCGCCAGCACCGACCGCTCGTCGGCGCGGTAGGCGTTGGGCGGCAGCAGCATCACGGCCTGGCAGCCGGCGTCCCGGGCCTGCTCCGCCCAGCGGCGGGCCTCGGCCGAGCCGTAGGCGGCGACCCCGGGCATGACCCGGGCCCCGCCGATCGCGGCCACGGCGGTCTCCACGACCTTGGCACGCTCCTCGGGAGTGAGCACCTGGTATTCGCCGAGGGAGCCGTTCGGTACGACGCCGTCACAGCCGTTCCCGACCAGCCAGTCGCAGTGCTCGGCGTACTTGTCGTAGTCCACGGTCAGTTCGTCGGTGAGCGGGAGCGCGGTGGCGACGAGGACACCGTGCCAGGGGCGGGTCTGGGGGGCGATGGTCATCGGGCTCCTTCGGTGTGATGTGACATATCACTGATGGTCGACGTCAACGTCATCGGGGTCGGCATCGGCTTCGGGATCGCCATCGGGATCGCCATTGGGATCGGCTTCGGGATCGTCTCGGCCGGCCCGGGCGAGTACCCCGAGCGGCACCGGCCGTGCGAACGGCCTGCGTGCCGCCGTCTCCGGGCAGCTGGTGAGCCCGGCGACCGCCGGCCCGCACACCCGGCCCTGGCACCAGCCCATGCCGGCCCGGGTGAGCAGCTTGACGGTCCGTACGTCCGCGGCTCCCAACTCGGTGACGGCACGGCGGATCGTGCCGCCGGTGACCTCCTCGCAGCGGCAGACCACCGTGTCGTCGGTGACCTGCTCGGCCCAGTGGGCGGGCGGCGCGTAGGCCTCGTCGAGCGTGGCGAAGAACCTCCGCAGGTCGGCACGGGCCCCGGCGGCCTCCGTCCAGCCGTTCGGATCCGGCGTCGCACCCGACAGCCTCGCGGCGGCCGACCGCCCCGCGATGTGCCCCTCGGCGAGGGCCAGGACCGCACCGCCGATGCCGGTCGCCTCCCCTGCCGCCCACACGCCCGGCACGTCGGTGCGCTGTTCGTCGTCCACGTGCACCGCGACGCCGTCGACACGGCAGCCGAGTCCCAGGGCGAGATCGGTGTGCGGCAGCATGCCGTGCCCGACGGCCAGGGTGTCGCAGTCGATACGCCGCCGGGTACGGGGCCGTACCCGGCCCTCGGCGTCGAGCGCGGCGACGGTCACCGCCTCCAGACGCCGGTCGCCGTGCGCTTCGACGACGGTGTGGTGGACCAGGGTGCGCACCCGGTGCCGTACCAAGCGGGCCGCGTACCCGGCGCCTTCGGCGAGCTTCGCGGGCCGCGCCGCCAGCGCCGGGGACCGCCGTACGAAGGACCGCGGGTCGGCGGACTCCACCAGGGCCGCCACCCGTGCACCCGCCGCCGCGAGTCCGGCCGCGACCGGCAGCAACAGTGGTCCGGTGCCGGCGACGACGGCCGTGCGGCCGGGCAGCACCAGCCCGCCCTTGAGCATGGCCTGCGCACCGCCCGCCGTGACGACACCGGGCAGCGTCCAGCCGGGGAAAGGCAGTACCTTCTCGTACCCGCCGGTCGCCAGCAGCACCCCGGCCGCCGCACGCACCTCGACCGGCCTCTCCTGCTCCGGCCCGAGCAGCGCGTGCACGGTGAAGCCCTCCGGCCGCCGCTCCACGAACCACACGTGATGGTCCCGGAGATGGTTGACGTGACCGGCCGCGATGTACCGGTCGAGCCCCTCGCGCAGTCGCCGCCAGCTGCGCCACTGGTGGTGCAGCACCTGCGGGCGGCGCGCTCCGAGCCCGGCGGCGGGCTGCCGGTAGAACTGGCCGCCCGCCTCGGGCGCCGAGTCGATCAGGCTGACACGCAGGCCGTACCGGGCGGCGGCCAGGGTGGCGGCGAGACCGGCCGGGCCCGCACCGATGACGGCGATGTGCGGTCGTTCAGTCATCGTGGCCCGTGCCCTCCTGGGTGCGGATCGCGTCCCCCGGGCGCAACGGCACCAGGCAAGCCCGTTGGTTGGGGCGGTCGTTGACGGTGACCAGGCAGTCGAAGCAGACACCGATCCCGCAGAAGATCCCGCGGGGACGGCCTTCGCCGCGGGTGGACCGCCATGACGTGACCCCGGCCGCCCAGAGCGCGGCCGCGACCGTCTGACCGGGCAGTGCCGCCAGCTCCCTGCCGTCGAAGGTGACGGTGAACGCGGGGCCCGGCCGGGCCCGGGCCAGCTCCAGGGGGTTCACGCGGCCTCCTCGGCGAAACGCTCGGGACGGAACGGTGTCAGGTCCAGCGCGGGGTCTGTGCCGCTCAGCACCTGGGCGATCAACTGCCCGGTGCCGGTGGCGAGTCCGATGCCCGCGCCCTCGTGCCCGCAGGCGTGGAAGAGGCCGGGGACCCGCGGGTCGGGGCCGATCGCGGGGAGATGGTCAGGCAGGTACGGGCGGAAGCCCAGGTAGCTGCGCATCGCCCGGACCTCGGCCAGGAACGGGAACAGCCGGGTCGCACCCGCCGACAGGGCCCGCAGCACCGGCAGCGAGAACGACCGGTCGAAGCCGACGCGTTCACGGCTCGCGCCGATCAGGACCGGTCCGGCCGCCGTGCCCTCGACGACCGGCGAGGTCTGCAGGGCGGCCGAGTCGCTGGCCACGTCGGCCACATAGTCGGCGGCGTACACCTTGTGCCGTACCCGGCGCGGCAGTGGCTCGGTGACCAGCACGAAGCCGCGCCTGGGGAGCACGGGGAGGTGTGCACCGGCGAGCGCGGCCAGCTCGCCGCCCCAGGTCCCGGCCGCGTTCACCACCGCGGGGGCGTGGATCTCGCCGCGGTCGGTACGGACACCGCGTACGGCACCGTCGGCACCGCGCAGCACCTCCGTCACCGTCCACCCGATCGCCCGCCGGGCGCCCGAGGCCCGTACGAGGTGCGCGGCGGCCAGCGTCGGCATGACCTGGGCGTCCTGGGGGTAGAGCACTCCGCCCGCCAGGCCGGGGGCCAGGTACGGTTCCAGCTCGTCGAGTTGATCGGCGGCGACCCCCAACGCAGTCACCCCGGCGGCCCGTTGCCCGGCCGCGAACGCCTCCAGGGCGGCGAGCCCCTCGGGTTCCGCGGCGACCACGAGCCCGCCCTTGGGCTCGTACTCGATCCGGTCACCGAGCTCGCCGGCCAGGTCGGTCCACAACCGGGCGGACAGCAGGGCGAGTTCGAGCTCGGGCCCCGGCTCCTTGTCGGAGACGAGCAGATTGCCCTCGCCCGCTCCCGTCGTACCGCCGGCCACCGGACCACGGTCCACCACGACGACGTCCAGCCCCGCCCGGGACGCGTACAGGGCGCATGCGGCGCCCATCATGCCCGCTCCGATGACCACGACATCGCAGGTCAGTCGCACGCTCACGTCAGTAATATGTCACATTGCACACTGCCCGGGGAATACCGGTGACGAGGTAACGGCCCCGAAGCCTCCCCTTCCGGACGAATGGCGCTCCCGACTTGACAGGCAGACGATGGAGTGGTCGAAGGAAGGACACAGTCATGCTGGAGATAAAGACGGTCGACAAGCCGGACGAGCGGCGTGACTTCCCCCGCGGCCACCTGGAGGCCGTGCACATGACCGGCCTCGACTTCGCCGTCGCCACCTTCGAGCCGGGCTGGCGCTGGTCGGAGTCGGTGGCACCGATCGCGGGCACCGGGACCTGCATGGTCCACCACAACGGCTATGTGGTGCAGGGCAGGATGCATCTGGCGATGGACGACGGCGGTGAAGGCGAGGTCGGTCCCGGCGACGTCTTCGTCTGCCCGGCCGGGCACGACGCCTGGGTCGTCGGCGAGGAGCAGGTGATCGTGTACGACTTCGCCGGCGGCATGGCGACGGACTACGCGAAGGCCAAGGAGAGCTGAGGACGGTCATCGGGTGCCGTCACCGTGCGTGGGTGACGGCACCCTCTCCTGTGCGCACCTACACCGGCAGCAGTCGCGCGATCAGCCCACTGAGCTGGCGGGCCGTGCGGCACTCGTGCATCTCCACCAGTTCCGCGTAGTCGGGCGCGGCGGAGTCGCCGGTGCCCCAGAGGGAGCGCTGCTCGGGGTTCAACCAGTAGAAACGGCGGGCCTGCCGGGCGAGGTTCCGGACGGCGGCGAGGTTCGGGTCGAGGTTGTTGGTGCGGGCGTCACCGAGCACGAACACCGTGGTACGCGGGCCCACCGCGGCGCCGTACCGCTCCGCGAACTCGCCCAGCGCCATGCCGTAGTCGCTGCTGCCGTGCCAGCCGGTGAGCGTCGCCTCGGCGCGGATCCGGGCGCCGAGCCCCTCGGGGTCGGCCCGGCCGTGCTCCAGCAGCCCGGTCACCTCGTCGATGCGGTTGACGAACGCGAACACCCTGACCTTGCTGAACTGGTCGTGCAGCGCCTGCACCAGCAGCATCGTGAAGTCCGAGAACCCCGATACCGAGCCCGAGACATCACACAGCAGCACCAGCTCGGGGCGGACCGGCCGGCGGCGGCGCAGCACCGGCCGCATCGGCACCCCGCCGGTCGACAGCGAACCGCGCAGGGTGCGGCGCAGATCGATCGTGCCCCGTGCGGCCCGGCGGCGGCGCGCGGCCAGCCGGGTCGCCAGCTTGCGGGCCAGCGGCTGAACCGTTCTGCGCAGCTCGGTGAGTTGGTCCCGCCCGGCGAACAGGAAGTCCACCCGGTCGGCGCTCGGCGCCACCGCCCGCCGGGCGATCTCGTCCCGCCCTCGCCGCTCCGCCACCCGTCGCCGAGCCTCCGCAGCGACCATGCCCCGGAACGCCTCGATCCGCCGCCGGATCTCGTCGTCGAGCAGCCGGTCGGTGAACTCGCCATCGCCGCCGCCACCACCGCGGCCACCGACCCCGTCCCGCGCCCGGACGTCCGCCCGGACCCGGGCGAGGAGCGTCTGCGGCCGCAGCCGGTCCAGTGTCTGGTACGACGACCAGCCGTCCGATCCTGGTGAACTCCCGTAGCCGCCCAAGCCGTTCACAGCCTCGGCCGCCAACTGCCGCAACAGCGCCGTGTCGTCGTCGGCCAGCGCGGCCGCCAGCCGCTCCCGCAGCTCGTCCCGGTCGCCGGATCCGGTCTCGGGTCCGCCCGTTCCGCGCGGAAAATAGAGGTCGAAGACCTGGTCGAACACGGCCCGTTGGCCGGTGCCGTGCAGCAGGGTCGCGGCCAGCCCCTCGCGCAGCGGCTCCCGCTCGGCCAGACCCAGCGCCTCGATGGCCCGGCCCGCGTCCACGGTCTCCCCGGTGCCGATCCGTACACCGTGCGCCCGCAGAGCTCCGACCAGCCCCGTCAGGCGGTCGGCGAGGTCGGCGAGGCCGGCCCGGGCGTCGGCCCCGGTGCTCACAGCGCGTCCAGGTCCAGCTTGGCGGCCGCCTTCTGGATGTCGTCCTGGTGCTTGAGGATCACGCCCAGGGAGTCCCGTACGACCTGCTCGTCCAGCGTGTCGGCGCCCAGGGCGAGCAGGGTGCGCGCCCAGTCGATCGTCTCGGCCACCGACGGCACCTTGCGCAGGTCCATCGCCCGCAGCGCCCCGACCACCCGTACCACCGACTCGGTGAGCGCCTCGGTCAGCCCCGGCACCTTCAGCCGTACGATCCGGCGCTCCAGCTCCTCGTCCGGGAACCCGATGTGCAGGAACAGGCAGCGGCGGCGCAGCGCCTCGGAGAGCTCACGGCTGGCGTTGGAGGTGAGGACGACGAAGGGGCGGCGGGTCGCGGTGACCGTGCCCAGCTCGGGGACCGTCACCTGGAAGTCGCTGAGCACCTCCAGGAGCAGTCCCTCCACCTCGACGTCGGCCTTGTCCGTCTCGTCGATCAGCAGCACCTTCGGGTCGTCGCCGCGGATCGCGGTGAGCAGCGGGCGGGGGAGCAGGAACTCCTCGCTGAAGATGTCGGTGCGGGCCTCGTCCCAGGTCTCGTCCCGGCCCGCGCTGATGCGCAGCAGCTGCTTGGCGTGGTTCCACTCGTACAGCGCCCGGGACTCGTCCACGCCCTCGTAGCACTGCAGCCGCACCAGCCGGGCTCCGGCGACCTCGGCCACGGCCTTGGCCAGCTCGGTCTTGCCGACCCCGGCGGGGCCCTCGACGAGGAGCGGTTTGCCCAGCCGGTCGGCCAGGAAGACGGTGGTGGCGACGGCGGGGGAGGCGAGGTAGCCGGTCTCCGCGAGGCGGGCGGAGACGTCGTCGACGGAAGTGAACAACGGGGCCTCCGGCTGATCAGGTTCGTGGAACGTATGCGGGGAGCAGGTCAAGCTCCTATCTAAGCGCTTGTTCACTTCGCCTGCCACCCTGTATACCGATCGGTTTCCTCGCAGTGTCCCGCGCGGTAACCGCGGCCCTATGGCCACCACGGACAAGGCGTCTCCCCGGGACCGGCTTCTCGACGCCGCCGCCGAGCTCTTCTACCGCGACGGCGCCTCCATCGGCGTCGAGGCGCTGTGCAGGTCGGCCGGGGTCTCCAAGCGCTCCATGTACCAGCTCTTCGACAGCAAGGACGAGGTGCTGGCCGCCAGTCTGGAGCGCCGCAGGCCCTGGTACGAGGCCCAGCTCAGGTCCCCGGACGCCGAGGCGGCGACCCCTCGCGAACGGATCCGCTACGTGTTCCGGCGGGTGGAGGAGAACGCGGCGGAACCCGGCTACCGCGGCTGCCCGTACCTCGCCGTCCTGGTCGAGCTGAAGGACAGCGAGCATCCCGCGAGCGTGGTGGCCCGAGCGGCCAAGGAACTGCTGCGGGGCTACTTCGAGGAGCAGGCCGGACAGGGCGGCGCGGCGGACCCGGCCCTGCTCGCCCGGCAGCTCGTGCTGGTCTTCGACGGGGCCGGCGCCCGGGCCGGTGCCCACATCGAACGCCTCGACGACGGGCTGGTCACGGCGACGGTGACCACGCTTCTCGACGCGGCCGGCATGAAGTAGCCGCCCGGACGGATCACCACAACGCGCCGAGCCGGTCGGCCACCCGATGCAATGGACGCGTGACCGCGCCCCCGAACGACTGCCTCGCGCGCAACGAGTGGATCTGCGGCGCCTATCTGTCCAGCCGCCGCCAGATCCTCCTCGACGCGGTCGGCCAGCACCTGCGGCTCACCGCCGTCTCGGTGCTCATCGGGCTGGCCGTCGCCGTCCCGCTGGCCGTGCTGGCCCGCCGCCTGCGCTGGTCGGCCGGTCCCGTCCTCGGCGTCACGACCATCCTCTACACCATCCCGTCCCTGGCGATGTTCTCCCTGCTCCTGCCCGTCTATGGCCTCTCGGCCACCCTCGTCGTCGCAGGGCTGGTGCTCTACTCGCTCACCCTGCTCGTCCGGAACATCCTCGCGGGTCTGCGGGCCGTCCCCGAGGAGACCCGGCAGGCCGCCCGCGGCATGGGCTACGGCCCGATCCGGCTCCTGCTCACCGTCGAACTGCCCCTCGCCCTGCCCGCCGCGATGGCCGGGCTGCGCATCGCGACCGTCTCGGCGGTCTCCCTGGTCACGGTCGGCGCGATCGTCGGATTCGGGGGGCTCGGCAACCTGATCTACGCCGGCATGAACACCTACTTCAAGGCCCAGGTCCTCACCGCGTCCGTGCTGTGCGTGGTGATCGCCGTCGCCGTCGACCTGTTGTTGCTCGGGGTGCAGTGGCTGATCACCCCGTGGACGAGGGCGGCCCGGGCATGAGCACCCTCGCCGAGGCCTGGGCCTGGCTCACCGCCCCCGCGCACTGGGCGGGCGACGACGGTATCGGGCACCGACTGCTCCAGCACCTCGTCCTCACCGTCGTCTGCCTTGTGATCAGCTGTCTGATCGCACTCCCGGTCGCCCTGGTCCTGGGCCACCTCGGCAGGGGCGGCGCGCTCGCCGTGAACATCTCCAACGTCGGCCGGGCCGTCCCCACCTTCGCCGTCCTGGTCCTGCTGCTCCTCACCCCCATCGGCACCTGGGGCGAGGGCCCCACCGTGGTCGCCCTGGTGCTGTTCGCCGTACCGCCCCTGCTCACCAACGCCTACGTCGGGATGCGCGAGGTCGACCGGGACATCGTGCAGGCGGCGCGCGGGATGGGGATGACCGGGCGACAGATGCTGTTTCACGTGGAAATGCCCCTTTCGCTCCCCATGGTCCTCACCGGTGTGCGGATCGCCGCCGTCCAACTCGTCGCCACCGCCACCATCGCCGCACTCGCGGGCGGCGGCGGACTCGGCAGGATCATCACCGCCGGCTTCAATCTGGCCAGTACGCCCATGGTGGTCGCCGGAGCGATCCTGGTCGCCGTCTTCGCCCTGATCGTCGAGGGCGTCTTCGAGCTCGCCGAACGGCTCGCCCCGGTCCGGGCGCGAGGCTCGCGGTGAGGTGCCGTACGGCGGGACCGGCCGCGCTCCTGCTCACCCTCACCGCCTGCACCACCGGCCCCTCCCTGGAGAACCGCGAAGAGGTCACCGCACCCCCCGGCGACAGCAAGCACCTGACCATCGGCTCCGCCGGATTCACCGAGAGCGACCTGCTCGCCCAGATGTACGCGCAACTGCTCGGGCAGGCCGGCTACCGGACGTCCCTCATCACCGTCGCCAACCGTGAGATCTACGAACCGGCCCTGGAATCCGGGCAGATCGACGTCGTCCCCGAATACGCGGCCACCTTCGCCGACTGGCTCAACGCCAAGACCAACGGCCCCGACGCGCCGCCCGTCGGCTCGCCCGACCTCGCCGCCACGATGGAAGCGCTGCGCCGCCTCGCCACACCCCGCGGCCTCACGGTCCTCGACCCGGGCCGGGCCGTCGACCAGAACGCCTTCGCGGTCACCGCCGCCTACGCCCGGCAGCACCACCTCAGAACCCTCAGCGACCTCGGCGCCTCGAAACTGGAGGTACGGCTCGCGGCAGGCGACGAATGCGTGCAACGGCCGTACTGCGAACCGGGGTTGAAGAGGGTCTACGGCATCGACATCACCGGCGTGGACCCCAAGGGCGTCGGGACCACCCAGGCCAAGCGGGCCGTGCAGAACGGGCAGGACCAGATGGTGCTGACCACGACCACGGACGCCACCCTCGACCAGTTCGGCCTGGTCCTCCTGGCCGACGACAAGCACCTGCAGAACGCGGACTACGTCGTCCCGGTCGTCAACCGTTCCCGCGCCGGAAGCGAGCGCGTGACCAAGGCGCTCGGCAAGCTCAACGGCGTCCTGACGACCGCCGACCTGGCCACCATGAACCAGGAGGTCGACAGCTGGCGGCGGCTCGCCTCGGACGTCGCCCGTACCTATCTGAAGGACAAAGGCCTGGCGAAGTGAGGTCCGGGGCCCGTTGTCAGTGGCGGGCGGTACGTTTCGGGGCATGGGGATCTATCTGGTGAGCGTCAGCGCGGGGGACTGGTTCGGCGACGCCGAGGACGACGACGAGGGCGGCCACGGCGCCCTCGCCGTAGCCCTCGACGCGGAGTTGCGACAGCGCGGTCTCGCGCCGTACACGTCGGTGCCCGAGAAGGCCGACCTCGTACGGGGCTCAGGGCAGTCGTTCGAGGAGAAGCTGGCGCCGTCCATGGACGGGTTCGGCGCATTGTGCCGGGAACACCTGTCGGAGCGGGAGTCGGGGCTGCTGCTGACCTGGTCGGTGCTGGTGCCGCTGTCTCTGGACGAGGCGCTCCGACTGCCCGTCGAAAACGCCTACGACGATGAGACGACGGTCGCCGGCGCACCCCAGGTGCTCGCCGTCGCCGAACGGCTGGCGGCGGCGATCCGGCTGCCCCTCGACGTGATACCGGAAGCCTGCGACAACCTCGATCTGACGATGTGGTTCCTGGAGGGCGCGGCCGAGGAAGCCGCCGCCGCCCGCCCCGGCCCGTGGGCCGAGGACCTGGACGCCGCCTTCTACGTCGCGCTGTACCTGCGGGCCGCCCAGCACTCGCTGCGGCGCGGCTGCCCGATCACCTACTGCTGACGCGGATCCGGTCGCTGCCGGTCAGGCGTCGGACACCGAGTCGAACGGCACCTGGCCCCGCGAGATCCCGCGCGCGTCCGCGTCCACCGAGCGGCGCAGCGCCTCGTGCAGCTTGGCCGGGGTGAGCACCCCGAGAAAGCGTGAGCCGTCGAGGACCGCGACCCACCCCGCGTCATGCTGGAGCATCACACCGAACGCCTGCTTCAGCGGGGCTCCCACCGGCACCCATGCGGTCATCCGGTGGGCGAGTTCCCGGACCGGGCCGCCCACCGCCAGTTCGTCGAGACCGACCCAGCCGTGCAGATCGCCGTGCGCGTCCAGGACCACGGCCCACCGGGCACCCTCGTCCCGCATCCGCGCGGCCGCGCCCTCGGCGGACTCGTCCAGCCGGACGACCGGCGGCTGCTCCAGGTCGTCCGGCTCGACATCGGTCACCGACAGCCGCTTGAGCCCCCGATCGGCGCCCACGAAATCCGCGACGTACGCAGTGGCCGGGGTCCCCAGTACGGCCCCGGGCGTGTCGAACTGCTCGATGCGCCCCTGCCCGTACACCGCGATCCGGTCACCGAGCCGCACCGCCTCCTCGATGTCATGGGTGACCAGCAGCACCGTCCTGCGCACGACCGCCTGCATCCTGAGGAACTCGTCCTGCAGCTGCTCCCGCACCACCGGGTCGACCGCGCCGAACGGCTCGTCCATCAGCAGCACCGGGGGATCGGCGGCCAGCGCCCGGGCGACGCCCACCCGCTGCCGCTGACCGCCGGAGAGCTGGTCGGGGTAGCGGGGACCGTACGTCTTCGGGTCCAGCCCCACCAGATCGAGCAGTTCGGCGGCGCGCTTGCGGGCCCTGTCCCGCTTCCAGCCGAGCAGAGCCGGGACGGTCGCGGTGTTGTCGAGGACGGTGCGGTGCGGGAACAGGCCCACCTGCTGGATCACGTAGCCGATCCGGCGGCGCAGCCGCACCGGGTCGGCCTGCGCGATGTCCTCGTCGTCGACGAAGATCCGCCCCGAGGTCGGTTCGATGAGCCGGTTGACCATCATCATGGTGGTGGTCTTGCCGCAGCCGGAGGGTCCGACGAGAGTGACGAGTTCGCCCTCGGCCACCTCGAAGGACAGACCGTCCACGGCGGTCGTACCGTCCGGATACCGCTTGGTGACCTGCTCGAACCGGATCATTCCCTCACGCTAGCCGCGGTCGTCGCCGGACGCCCGACGACCCACCCCGGCCGCTACGAGTCCGCCTTCGCGCTCGGCCGATCGCCGCTGACGAGCACCACTTCCAGGGTGCGCGGACCGTGTACCCCCTCGACCCGGTCCAGCTCGATGTCGCTGGTGGCGGACGGCCCGGAGATCCAGGTCGACGGGCGGGTCGGGTCGAGGCGATCGAGGGCCTGCGGCACGGAGGACACGACCTGGTCCGGCACCCGGACGACACAGATGTGGTGGTCGGGGACCAGCGTGATCCGTCGGCGGCCCTGGTCGGGGCCGCCGTCCAGCACGATCGTCCCGGTCTCGGCCACGGCCACCGCACAGCCGGTGACCACACTGTCGACCCGGTCGAGCTCGGCAGGCGTGCTCTCGGCATGGTCGGGGACCTGTTCTGCATCGGTCGCCGCAAGCCAGTCCACGGACAGCCCCGCAGGCGTGACCACCTTCTTCGCACCACGCTCGGCGAGCAACCGACCGACCACAACGGCCAGTTCACCCTCAGTGCAGCGGTGCACGATCGCCCGGTAGTCCGCCAGGTTCTCGGCGAGCAGCTCCACCGTCTCCTCGACGCTCCGCTCCCCGTGCTCCCGCAGGTACGCCCGCTCGACCGGCGCGTCCTCGCCCCGCACATCGGCCAGCGCCCGCCGCACCCGGCCCAGGATCCGCTCCCTGCTGCTCACTTCGCACCGCCCTTTCCGCCGTTCGTCCGCTGCCACCAGTCACGGAACGGCTCCGCCGGTACGGCGGGCAGGTCCCGGGTCCCGCTCCACGCCCTGCCGGGACCCGGCAGCGTACGGGGGTGCAGGCGGCGGCTGCGGGAGGCGAGCCGCTGGCCGGTGCGCAGGGCGGCCGGGTGGGAGAACGCCCAGCGGGCCGCCCGCATCGCCGCCCGTTCGGCCGCGTGCCCCTTGGCCGGTTTGAGCAGCACCTTGTTGCCGCCCCGGACCGCCTTCCCGCCCTCGACGACCCGCTCCCGCAGATGTACCAGCACCTCGGGGATGTCGATGGCGACCGGGCAGACCTCGTAGCAGGCCCCGCACAGCGACGAGGCGTACGGCAGCGAGGCGTCGATCTCGCTCTGCGTGCCCCTCAGCTGGGGGCTCAGGATGGCGCCGATCGGGCCGGGGTAGACCGAACCGTAGGCATGGCCGCCGGCCCGCTCGTACACCGGGCAGACATTGAGACAGGCCGAGCAGCGGATGCAGCGCAGGGCCTGGCGGCCGACCTCGTCGGCGAGGCTGTCGGTGCGGCCGTTGTCGAGGAGCACCAGGTGGAACGTCTGCGGGCCGTCGCCGTCCGTGGTGCCGGTCCACATCGAGGTGTACGGGTTCATGCGCTCGGCCGTCGACGAGCGGGGCAGTGTCTGGAGGAACACCTCCAGGTCCCGCCAGGTCGGCACGATCTTCTCGATGCCGACGACCGAGATCAGTGTCTCGGGGAGGGTCAGGCACATCCGCCCGTTGCCCTCGGACTCGACGACGACCATGGTGCCGGTCTCGGCGACCATGAAGTTGGCCCCGGAGACTCCGACCTTGGCCCGCAGGAACTTCTCGCGAAGGTGCAGCCGGGCCGCCTCGGCGAGTTCGGCCGGGGTGTCGGTCAGCCCCTCGGGGGCCGGGCGTCCCCACTCGCCCATCTCGCGCCGGAAGATGTCCCTGATCTCACCCCGGTTGCGATGGATGGCAGGGACGAGGATGTGCGAGGGCCGGTCCTTGCCCAACTGCACGATCAACTCGGCGAGATCGGTCTCGTAGGCCCGGATGCCCTCCGCTTCGAGGGCCTCGTTCAGCCCGATCTCCTGCGTGGCCATCGACTTGACCTTCACGACCTCCGACTCACCGGTCTCCTTCACCAGTCGGGTCACGATCCGGTTGGCCTCGTCGGCGTCCGCCGCCCAGTGGACCGTACCGCCCGCCGCCGTCACCGACTCCTCCAACTGGACCAGATAGCGGTCGAGATGACGGAGGGTGTGGTCCTTGATCTGCTTGCCGGCCTCCCGCAGTGCCGACCAGTCCGACACCTCGGCGACGGCCTTGGCCCGCTTCGCACGGATGGTGTGGGTGGCATGGCGCAGATTCCCGCGCAGGGTCTGGTTGTTGACGGCCTCATGCGCGGCGGCCGGAAAGGCCGGCATCCCTACGAACGTCCCGCTCATACGGCCGGCTCCTCCTCCGTGCTCGCCAGGATCTCCGCGATGTGCACCGGCCGCATGTCCGTGCCGAGCCGGGTCATGGTGCCGCCGATGTGCATCAGACAGGAGTTGTCGGCCGCGCACAGCACCTCCGCGCCGGTCGACTCGGCGTTGCGCACCTTGTCGGCACCCATCGCCGCCGAGACGTCGGAGTTCTTCAGCGCGAACGTCCCGCCGAACCCGCAGCACTCCTCCGCCCCCGGCAACTCCGCCAACTCCAGCCCCTTGACGGCCTGGAGCAGCCGACGCGGCCGGTCACCGAGGCCGAGGCTGCGCAGCCCGTGGCAGGTGGGATGGTAGGTGACCCGGTGCGGGTAGTAGGCCCCCACGTCCGTCACCCCCAACACGTCCACCAGGAACTCCGTCAGCTCGTACGTCTTCGGCACCACCGGCGCCACGGCCGTCGCGAGCCCGCTGCCGCGCCCCTCCGCCCGCGCCCGCTCGCCCATCCGCGGATACAACTCCCGCACCATCGCCCCGCAGGACCCGGACGGGGTCACGATCGCCTCGTACTCCCCGAAGACATCGGAGAAATGCCGGGCCAACGGCTCCGCCTCATGGCGGTACCCGGTGTTGTAGTGGGCCTGTCCGCAGCAGGTCTGAGCCATCGGGAAGTCGACCTCGACACCCAGCCTGGTCAGGAGTTTCAACACGGCGCGGCCGGTGTCCGGATAGAGCGTGTCGTTGACGCAGGTCAGGAAGAGAGCGACACGCATCGCGGCTCCTTGGGGTCGATCATCCGATGAGTGCTGGGGGCACCCCCACACGCGCTTAGCGTAGTGGGGGAGTAGTGGGCGGGTGCGAGGAGCGGGAGACCCGGTCACGGCCTGGCGAGTCGTGCCTCGGCCGCCTCCCAGCGGGCGGTGTCGCCGCGTGGTGCGTACCGGGTCAGCGGCTGGGTACGGGTGAGCAGCCGCCGTATGCCGGCGAGGTCGCCGACGAGACCGTGTGCCCGGGCCTGGACCAGTACGTTCCCGAGGGCCGCCGCCTCCGTCGGACCCGCCACCACCGGCAGCCCGCAGGCGTCGGCGGTGAGTTGGCAGAGCAGTGTGTTACGGGTGCCACCGCCCACCACGTACACCGTGTCGACCGGGTGATCGGCCAGCCGCTGCGCGTCCACGACCGCCCGCCGGTGAGCGAGCGCCAGCGAGTCGAGGATGCACCGGGTGATCTCTCCGGGCGTCCGCGGTACCGGCTGCCCGGACTCCCGGCACGCCTCCTCGATCCGCTCCGGCATCCGGCCGGGGGCCAGGAACATGGCGTCCCCCGCGTCCACCACCGACCGCAGGGCCGGCACGGTGGCCGCCTCCCGCAGCAGCCCGCCCAGGTCCGGTTCGCCCCAGGCCCGTACGCACTCCTGCAACAGCCACAGCCCCATGATGTTGCGCAGATAGCGGACCGTGCCGTCGAGTCCCAGTTCGTTGGTGAAGTTGGCGGCCCGGCTCTCCTCGGTCAGCACGGGCGCGGCCAGCTCCAGACCGGCCAGCGACCAGGTGCCGGTGCAGATGTAGGCGAACCGCTCGCCGAGCGCCGGTACCGCGGCCACCGCCGACGCCGTGTCGTGCGAGCCGACCGCGGTCACCGGCACCGGCCCGGTCAGCCCCGTCTCCTCCAGCACCTCGGGCCGCAGCACCCCGGCCGGATCGCCGGGCCGCCGCAGCGGCGCGAACAGCCCGAGGTCGATGCCGACCCGCTCCGCGACCTCGTACGACCAGTCGCGCGTCCGGGGATCGATCAGCTGGGTGGTGGAGGCATTGGTCAGCTCGGTGCCCTGCTCGCCGGTCAGCCAGTACGACAGCAGGTCCGGGACGAGCAACAGCCGCTCGGCGTGGGCGAACTGGGCACTCGACCGGGCGGCCACCAGTTGGTAGAGGGTGTTGAAGGGCGCGTACTGCAACCCGGTGCGGGCGTACAGCTCCGCGGCCGGCAGGGTCGCCCACACCTTCTCGGCGACGCCCTCCGTCCTGGCGTCCCGGTAGTGCACCGGGTTGCCGAGCAGCGCCCCGTCGGCGTCCAGCAGTCCGTAGTCCACGGCCCAGCTGTCGAGCCCGACGGAGTCCACCTGCCCTGCCGCCTTCAACCCCTCCAACACCCCGGCGTACAGGGCGAGTACGTCCCACCGCAGCCCCTCCGGCACCCGCACCGGCCGGTTCACGAACCGGTGCGCCTCGGACAGCTCCAGCGAGTCCGTGCCCACCCGGCCGACCATGACCCGACCACTGGACGCGCCCAGGTCGACCGCGGCGTACGCCCTCAGACCACCGCTCATCGCAGGAACGCGGCCGCCACACCCGCGTCGACGGGGACATGCAGCCCGGTGGTGTGGGTGAGTTCCCCGCCCGTCAGTGCGAACACGGCGTTCGCCACATGCTCGGGCAGCACCTCGCGCTTGAGGATGGTCCGCCCGGCGTAGAACTCGCCCAGCTGCGATTCCTCCACCCCGTACACGGCGGCCCGCTGGGCGCCCCACCCGCCGGCGAAGATCCCCGACCCCCGCACCACACCATCGGGGTTGACCCCGTTGACCCGGATCCCGTGCTCGCCCAACTCGGCGGCCAGCAAACGCACTTGGTGAGCCTGGTCCGCCTTGGTGGCCGAGTAGGCGATGTTGTTGGGCCCGGCGAACACAGCGTTCTTCGAGGCGATGTACACGATGTCACCGCCCAGCCCCTGCGCGATCATCACCCGGGCCGCCTCCCTGGACACCAGGAAGGAACCGCGGGCCATGATGTCGTGCTGCAGGTCCCAGTCCTTCGCGGAAGTCTCCAGCAGCGGCTTGGAGATGGAGATCCCCGCGTTGTTGACGACGAGGTCGACCCCGCCGAAGGCGAGCGCGGCGGCCCGAAAGGCGGCGGCGATCTGCTCCTCGTCGGTCACGTCGACGGTGACGGCGACGGCCTTGTCGGACCCGCCGAGCTCCTCCGCGACCGCGGACGCACTCCCGGCGTTCAGATCGGCGACGACGACACACGCCCCCTCGGCCACCAGCCGGTGGGCGATCGCCTTCCCGATCCCGCTGCCGGCCCCCGTCACCAGCGCCACCCGGGTTGCGAGCGCCTTCGGCCTCGGCATCCGCCGGAGCTTGGCCTCCTCCAGCGCCCAGTACTCGATCCGGAACTTCTCCGACTCCTCGATCGGCGCGTACGTCGACACGGCTTCGGCCCCGCGCATCACATTGACGGCGTTGACATAGAACTCACCCGCGACCCGGGCGGTCTGCTTGTCCTTGCCGAAGCTGAACATGCCGACGCCGGGCACGAGCACGATCGCCGGGTCGGCCCCGCGCATGGCGGGGGAGTCGGGCAGGGCGTGCCGCCGGTAGTAGGAGGCGTACTCCTCGCGGTAGACGGCGTGCAGCTCCTTCAACCGGGCGATGGCCTCGTCGAGGGGCGCGGTCGGCGGAAGGTCGAGCACGAGCGGCCGTACCTTCGTCCGCAGGAAGTGGTCCGGGCAGGAGGTGCCCAGGGCGGCGAGCCGCGGGTGCTCGGCCCGCGCCAGGAAGTCCAGTACCACCTCGGCGTCGGTGAAGTGCCCGACCTGCGCCCGGTCCTGGGAGGCGACGGCACGGACGTACGGCGCGAGGGCGGCGGCCCGCTCCCGCCGCTCGGCCTCGGGCAGCGCGCCGTACCCCTCGATCACGGGCCCGAAGGGCTCCGCCTTGCCGCGCTCGGCGAGGAAGGCCTCGGCGGTACGGATGATGTGCAGCGAGTTCCGCTCGCACTCCTCCGAGCTGTCGCCCCAGGCGGTGATCCCGTGCCCGCCGAGGATGCAGCCGACGGCCTGCGGGTTGGCGGCCTTGACGGCGGCGATGTCCAGCCCCAGCTGGAATCCCGGCCGCCGCCACGGCACCCACACCACGCTGTCCCCGAAACACTCGGCGGTCAGCTTCTCCCCGTCGGCGGCACACGCCAGCGCGATCCCGGAGTCCGGGTGCAGATGATCGACGTGCGGGGCGTCGACGAGCCCGTGCATGGCGGTGTCGATGGAGGGGGCGGCCCCGCCCTTGCCGTGCAGGCAGTAGTCGAAGGCGGCGACCATCTCGTCCTCGCGCTCGACACCCGGGTAGACGCCGGTGAGCGCCCGGAGCCGGTCGAGCCGCAGCACGGCGAGCCCGGCCTCGGTGAGCGTCCCGAGATCCCCACCGGACCCCTTCACCCACATCAGCTCGACGTCGCCACCGGTGACGGGGTCGACATCAACGCCCTTGGCGGACGCATTCCCGCCGGCGTAGTTCGTGTTACGAGGATCAGCACCGAGCCGATGGGAACGCGAGAGAAGAGCGGCGGCTTCGGGGTGTGTGGTCATGAAGTTTCCTGATTTCTTGAAGGAGGGGGACACCAGTGCGCCCCGTCAGGGGCGCTGGGGGTACCCCCCCCGGCCGAAGGCTGGGGGAGGAACTGCGCGACCAGCCACATCCGGCCCGCAGCCCGCAACGAAACAGATCAGGGCAGACGCTTACGCACCCCACCCCGCCTGCTGTCCTCCAACACGCTCAGCGACAATCTTCTCGGCCCACCCGGACCGGCGGTACGCGGCAAGCGGCTCGGGGTCCAACCCCATCTCGTCCCGCACCTCCCGCAGCAACGGCCGCACATCCGTGTCGTACGCGTCCATCAGAACCGCGTTCGCGGCCAGCACATCCCCCGCGGCCTGGGCCTCGCCCAACGCACCCCGGTCCACCAGCAACGCCTTCGCCGTCGCCTCCTGCACGTTCATCACCGACCGGATGATCGCCGGGATCTTCGCCTCGATGTTGTGACACTGATCGAGCATGAAGGCGACCTCGGAGGTGAACCCGCCACCGCCCACCACCTCGAACATGATCCGGAACAACTGGAACGGATCCGCGGCCCCGACCATGAGGTCGTCGTCCGCGTAGAACCGTGAGTTGAAGTCGAAGCCACCGAGCTTCCCCTCCCGCAGCAGCGTGGCGACGATGAACTCGATGTTGGTGCCCGGCGCGTGGTGCCCGGTGTCGACGACGACCTGCGCCTTCGGCCCCAGCTTCAGACAGTGCGCGTAGGCCGTGCCCCAGTCCGGCACATCGGTCGTGTAGAAGGACGGCTCGAAGAGCTTGTACTCCAGCAGCATCCGCTGCCCGTCGCCCAGCCGCGCGTACACCTCGGCCAGCCCCTCCGCGAGCCGGTCCTGCCGCCCCCGGATGTCGTCCTGCCCGGGATAGTTCGTGCCGTCGGCGAACCACAGCTTCAGGTCCTTCGACCCCGTCGCGTCCATGATGTCGACGCACTCCAGCAGATGATCGACGGCCTTGCGCCGTACCACCGCGTCGGGATGGCAGATGCTGCCCAGCTTGTAGTCGTCGTCCTGGAACGTGTTGGAGTTGATCGCCCCCAGCCGCAGCCCGCGCTCCTCGGCGTGCTTGGCCAGGTCGGCATAGTCATCCACCTTGTCCCAGGGGATGTGCAGCGCCACCGTCGGCGCCACCCCGGTCACCGCGTGGACCTGCGCCGCGTCGTCCAGCTTCTCCTTCGGCGAGCGCGGCACACCCTGCTGGGCGAACACCTTGAAACGGGTCCCCGAGTTTCCGTACGCCCACGACGGCGTCTCGACGGCCTGGGTCTTCAGCGCGGCCTTCACCGCGACGAGGTCGGTCACTTAGGGGCTCCCGGGGTGAATGATGAAACGATTCAGAACCGCAAAGTATGAGTCCATCGAGGAGGTGTCAAGCGCTCCGGCCAACCGCGTTTTCCGTGACTCCGCCGTGACCTTCGGCTATCGAAATTTTTTCGACACGGACCCATTGACGTGACATGCCCGTGGTGCCTACGGTCCCGGCAATCCAGTTGAAACCTTTCACGACGCCGTGGGGTCGGTACGTACCGTCTCGCCGGTGTCGTCGAGGAGCCCTCATGACCCACCCGTCCGACACGGGACCGGCCCCGGTGCTGGCGCTGAAGGACGTCTCCAAGTCCTTCGGTGCCGTACGCGCTCTGCGGGACGTCTCCCTGGAGCTGTTCCCCGGCGAGGTGCACGCCCTCGCCGGGGAGAACGGCGCGGGCAAGTCGACGCTGATCAAGACCCTCGCCGGAGTGCACCGACCGGACGCCGGCCAGGTGCTGCTCGACGGTGAGCCCGTCGTCTTCCACGGCCCCGGCGACGCCCGCGACGCCGGAATCGCCGTGATCTACCAGGAACCCACGCTCTTCCCCGACCTGTCGATCGCCGAGAACATCTTCATGGGCCGTCAGCCCCGGCGGGCGCTGGGCCGGATCGACCACAAGGCCACCCACGCGGCCACCGCCGCCCTGATGAAGCGGCTCGGTGTCGCCCTCGACCCCG
This sequence comes from Streptomyces sp. NPDC101234, assembly GCF_044767525.1. NCBI lineage: Bacteria > Bacillati > Actinomycetota > Actinomycetes > Kitasatosporales > Streptomycetaceae > Streptomyces > Streptomyces sp. NPDC101234. The sequence goes on from NZ_JBIWOA010000037.1 coordinate 90,750, forward strand.
ACCGCCCCGCCCGTGGAATGTCGATCGCGGACCAGCAGATCGTCGAGATCGCCAAGGCGCTCTCCTTCGACGCCCGGGTCCTGATCATGGACGAGCCCACGGCGGCCCTGACCGGCAGTGAGGTCGCCCGTCTCTTCGGAGTCGTCCGCACCCTGCGCGAGCAGGGCGCGGCGGTGCTCTTCATCTCGCACCGTCTTGAGGAGATCTTCCAGATCTGCCGGCGGGTCACCACGCTCCGGGACGGCGCCTGGATCGCCTCCGAACTCCTCGACGGCATGAGCGAGGACGACCTCGTACGCCGGATGGTCGGCCGGGACCTGGACGAGCTCTACCCCAAGCAGGACGTCCGCCCCGGCGAAGTGGCGCTCAGCGTACGGCGGTTGACCCGGGAGGGCGTCTTCACCGATGTCTCCTTCGAGGTGCGGTCCGGCGAGATCGTCGGCCTCGCCGGACTGGTCGGCGCCGGCCGGACCGAGGTCGCCCGGGCCGTGTTCGGCGTGGACCGCTGGGACGCCGGCGAAGTCGAGGTCAGGGGAAGGAAGCTGACGAACGGTGCGCCCTCCGTCGCGATGAACGCGGGTCTCGCCCTCGTCCCCGAGGACCGACGCGCCCAGGGTCTGGTGATGGGGATGTCCATCGAGCGGAACATCGGCCTGACCGGGTTGCGTACGACCGTGAAGGCGGGCCTTGTCGACCGGGGCGCCGAACGCAGCCGGTCCCTCGACTGGGCGGTCAGGCTCCAGGTGAAGTACGCCCGGATCGCCGACGCCGTCTCCACCCTCTCCGGCGGCAACCAGCAGAAGGTCGTCCTCGCCAAATGGCTCGCGACCGGACCCAAGGTGCTGATCGTCGACGAGCCGACCCGCGGCATCGACGTCGGCACGAAGGCCGAAGTACACCGGCTGCTCGGCGAGTTGGCGGCCGACGGGGTCGCCGTGCTGATGATCTCCTCCGACCTGCCCGAGATCCTCGGCATGGCCGACCGCGTGCTGGTGATGCACGAGGGCCGGATCACCGCCGAGATCCCGCGCTCCGAAGCCACCGAGGAAACCGTGATGGCCGCAGCGACCGGGAGGGCCGCAGCATGACGGCGACCACGTCCGAACAGACCCCCGTCGCGGAGGCGCCCGAGACCAGCGGGACCCGGCTCGTCGACCGCGTCTTCAAGATGCGCGAACTCGCCATCCTGGTCGTCTTCCTGGTGATGATCGCCGTCACCCAGGCCGGCAACAGCGAGTTCCTCTCCGAGCAGGGCATCAAGGACCTGCTGCTCAACGCGACCATCCTGGTGCTGGTCGCCACCGGCCAGTCCCTGGTGGTGATCACGAGGAACGTCGACCTGTCCGTCGGCTCCACCCTAGGCATCACCGCCTTCGCCGCCGGCGACTATCTGCACGGCGGCGGCAACCCGGTCGTCGCGATCGTGCTCGCCGTACTGCTCGGCATCGGCTGCGGACTCCTCAACGGCCTGCTGGTCAGCCTCGGCCAGGTGCCCGCGCTCGTGGTCACCCTCGGCACGCTGTACATCATCCGGGGCGTCGACTCCATCTGGGTCGGCTCCCGGCAGATCACGGCCGCCGATCTCCCCGGCTCCTTCGTCGACTTCGGCTCCGGCGGACTGTCGGCGATCCCCTGGCTGGCGCTGATCGCCCTCGCCGTCCTGGTCGCCACCGCCTACTACCTCAGACACTTCGGCAGCGGACGGGAGTTGTACGCGCTCGGCTCCAACCCCGAGGCCGCCCGGCTGGCCGGCATCCCGGTCCGCAAGCGGATCCTGACCGCGTACACCTTCTGCGGCGCCCTCGCGGGGCTGGCCGGCGCCATGTACCTGGCCCGGTTCGGCAACGTCGACTCGGGCACCGGCACCGGCTACGAACTCACCGTCGTGAGCGCCGTGGTGGTCGGCGGCGTGGTCTTCACCGGCGGCTCCGGGAGCGTGTACGGCGCCGCGCTCGGCGCGCTGCTCCTGACCTCCATCAACAGCGTGCTGCCCGCCCTCGGGGTCAGCTCCGTGTGGGTCCTCGCGATCAACGGCTTCCTGCTGCTCCTCGCCATCGCCGTCGACCGGGTCGTCGCGCTGCGGGTGGCGGCCGCGCTGAAGAAGAAGTCGGCCCTCAAGAGGACCGCGATCAGCAAGGAGAACACCAGCCATGCCTGAGTCGTTGGCGCGTGCGATTCGCTGGGACACCGTCGTCGGCGCCCTGTTGGTCGTCCTGCTGCTGTTCTCCTTCGGTTTCGTGGACGGCTTCGGGAACTCCCTCAACCTGTCGTTCCTCATCGGCAACACGCTTCCGATCGCGCTGATCGCGCTGCCGATGACCCTTCTGGTCGTCGCCGGCGAGATCGATCTGTCGGTCGCGTCGACCGCCGGGCTCTCGGGTGCGGTCATGGGCAAGCTCTGGAACGAGGGCATGGCCATCGAGACGATCATCCCGCTGTGCCTGCTGCTGGGCGTCGTCTGCGGGCTGGTCAACGGCCTGCTGGTGACCCGGCTCGGCCTGCCGTCGCTCGCCGTCACCATCGGCACGCTCGCCGCCTACCGGGGCATCGCGCAGATCGTGCTCGGCTCGGACGCGGTGACCGACTTCCCGACGCAGTACCAGAATTTCGCGGCGGGGCGGCTCGGCGACACGTTCCTGCCGCAGGCCTTCCTGCCGTTCCTGGTGCTCCTCGTCATCGCCGTGGTGGTGCTGCACGCCACGCCGTTCGGGCGCTCGCTGTTCGCGGTGGGGGCGAGTGAGGAAGCGGCGCGGTTCGCGGGGATCCGCGTCAAGCGCAACAAGCTGATCCTGTTCGTCGCGACCGGGTTCATGGCCTCCCTGACGGGGATCTTCTGGGCCCTGCACTACGCCAGTGCGCGGTATGACAATGCGACCGGGCTCGAACTGGGCGTTGTCGCCGCGGTGTTGCTCGGCGGGATCGATTTCGACGGGGGCAAGGGGACGCTCGGTGGGGCGATCGCGGGGGTGTTCCTGCTGGGGGCGCTCCAGAACGTGATGAGTCTGCTGAACGTGTCCGCGCAGTCTCAAATCGTGGTGACCGGTGTTCTGCTCGTCGTCTCGGTGCTCGGCCCGAGGGTGGCGCGACAGATCTCGCTTGCAAGGCACAGGGCGGCCAAGACCGTCTGAACGCTGCCGGCCGTTCGTGGCCGGTCGCGCCCACGCGGCGGTAGCCGCAAATTCAATGCAGCCTCGCGTCCCCAAGAGGGGGCGCTTCCACAGCCGTCACTCAAAAAGGAACCCGTCATGCGCAAGTCGTCCCTCCGGCGTGTCTGTGTGGCCGTCGCCGCCGTCTCCTCCCTCGCTCTCTCCGCCACCGCCTGCGGCGGTACCACCAAGAACAACTCCGGCAGCGACGAGTCGTCGGCTGCCACCTCCACAGCCAAGGCCGATCCGAACGCGGCGCTGAAGAAGGGGCTCACCGTCGGGTTCCTGCCCAAGCAGGTCAACAACCCCTACTTCACCTCCGCAGACAAGGGCGGCGAGACGGCGCTCACCGAACTGGGCAGCAAGTACAAGGAGGTCGGTCCCTCCAGCGCCACCGACACCTCCGGGCAGGTCTCCTACGTCAACACCCTCACCCAGCAGCAGGTCAACGCCATGGCCGTGTCCGCCCAGGACCCCGGCGCCCTGTGCACCGCGCTCAAGCAGGCGATGAGCAACGGCATCAAGGTCGTCACCTATGACTCCGACACCAACGCCGGCTGCCGCAACGCCTTCGTCTCGCAGGCCAGCGCCGAGGACCTCGGCCGTACCGAAGTGCAGCTCCTCGCCGAGCAGATCGGCTACAAGGGCGAGATCGCGATCCTGAGCGCCGCGCAGACGGCCACGAACCAGAACACCTGGATCGGGTTCATGAAGGACGAGCTGAAGGACCCGAAGTACAAGAACGTCAAGCTGGTCAAGATCGCCTACGGCAACGACGACGCCCAGCAGTCCTTCCAGCAGACCCAGGGCCTGCTCCAGCAGTACCCGAACCTGAAGGGGATCATCTCCCCGACCACCGTCGGCATCAAGGCCGCCGCCCAGTACCTGTCCGGCTCCAAGTACAAGGGCAAGGTCAAGCTGACCGGCCTGGGCACGCCCAACGACATGCGCCAGTACGTCAAGAACGGCACCGTCGACGCCTTCGAGCTGTGGGACCCGGCCAAGCTCGGCGACCTCGCCGCCCGCACGGCCGTCGCGCTCGTCTCCGGGCAGATCACCGGCAGGGAGGGCGAGACCTTCAAGGCCGGCGACACCACGTACACCATCGGCAAGGACGGCGTGATCAACCTCGGCAAGCCGACCGTGTTCGACGCGAAGAACATCGACCAGTTCAACTTCTAGGCTTCTCTATCCCGCAGGGGGTCGGTACTTCATGCAGCGCGTCTGTTTCCTTCTCAAGGTCCGGCAGGACCGCCTCGCCGAGTACCGCGAACGCCACGCGGCCGTGTGGCCGGAGATGCGCGAGGCGCTCTCCGCCACCGGCTGGCACAACTACTCGCTCTTCCTGCGCGACGACGGCCTGCTGGTCGGCTATCTGGAGACCGAGGACTTCGAGGCCGCCCTCGCCGGTATGGAGGCCACCGAGGTCAACGCCCGCTGGCAGGCCGAGATGGGCCCCTTCTTCGAATCCCTCGACGGCGCCCGGCCCGACGAGGCGATGAAACCGCTCACCGAAGTGTTCCACCTCGTCTGAAACACGATTTCCCGCCTGCATCACGACACCTCGCCTGCATCACGACAGGAGCCGCTCGTGAAAAGACGTACCGTGCTCGGTGCCGCGCTCGTCGGCGCCATGGCCACCCCCGCCCTCGCCGCCGGCACCGCCCGCGCGGCCGACCCCGGACCGTCGGTGAACAAGCAGCAGAGCACCCGACTCGACGCCCAGGCGATCTTCTTCGTCTCGTACGACGGCCTGGTCAACAACAACTCGTTCCAGAAGAACGGCCTGTTCACGTACAAGGGCTACCAGTACGCCGGCTGGTACACCTCGACCGGTTACGCGGTGATCGGCCGCCGGGTGCTCGGCGGCTCGTCCTGGTCGACCGTCACCCTCTCCCACCAGCTCAAGTCCAGCGACTCGCACAACGTCATCTCCATGGGCGTGTCCAAGGTCGACGGCCGGCTCCACATCAACATGGACTCGCACAGCGACGGCTTCTTCTACGTCAAGTCGGTCGCCGGGCTGCTGGACAACCCCGCCTCCACGTCCTGGACCTCGGCCGTCTTCGGCTCCGTACAGACCTCCCTGGACGGGGTGTCGCTCACCTCGCAGTTCACCTACCCGCAGTTCGTCTCCACGCCCGAGGGCAAGCTCCAGCTGAGCTACCGGGTCGGGATCTCCGGCAACGGCCGCAACGCCCTCGCGGAGTACGACGGTTCGAGCTGGACCGCGCTGGGGGAGTGGACCAGCTCGACCGGGACGTACACCAGCTCACACGGCTCAAGTACCGCCCGCAACATGTATCTGCACGGCATCGACTACGACGTCAACGGGCGGCTGCACTCCTTCTTCACCTGGCGCGAGCAGTCGTCGTCCGTCATGTGCAACAGCGGCGGCATCACCAACCACGACACCGGCTACGTCTACTCCACCGACCGCGGCCGCACCTGGCTGAGCGACACCGGCACCCTGGTCGCCACCACCGGCACCTCGGACACCGTCGCCGTCACCGACTCCGGGCTGGTCGTCGACTCCCTCAACCCGGACCACTCCCTGATGAACCAGGAGAGCCAGTGGACCGACTCCACCGGCCTCCCGCACGCGATCATCAGCTACGTCCCCGGCCGCTTCGGCCAGTGCACCACCGACTACGTCGCCGACCGCACCGCCAACGGCCGCGCCTTCCACGTCCGCAAGAACTCCTCCGGCACCTGGCAGAAGACCGAGATCCCCGTCGTACTCGACTCCAGCCAGCGCACCAAGCTCCTCCTGGACAAGTACGACAACGCCTACGCCGTCTTCCCCTACGGCCGGATCGCCGGCGCGTCCAAGTCCTCCGGCTACACCGACTGGGCGCTGCTCTACGACGGCAGCGATCTCAACGCCTTCGGCGAGGTCGTGATCGACGAGATGCGGGTCAAGGCGGACAACGTGCTGTCGTTCATGTACCAGGAGACATCGAGCGGTACGACCCCCTCGGCGCTCCATGTCGTCGACTTCGCCCTGCCCGCCTGACCCGCCCCTGGGTGCGAGTCATGTCGTAATGTGAAGCCCTTCCCGTGGTGGTCCGCCCGCCCGGTGTGAAGGGTTTCCCGCCGCCCGCGTTTCCCTGGAGGTCTCTGCCCGATGGCCCAGTCGGTGGGTATCAAGGACGTCGCCCGCGCCGCCGGAGTCTCGGTGGGCACGGTCTCGAACGTCATCAACCGCCCGGACACGGTCGCCAGTGAGACGCGGGCGCGGGTCCAGTCGGCGATCGACCGGCTCGGCTATGTCCGCAGCGAGTCCGCGCGCCAGCTGCGGGCGGGCCGCAGCCGGATCATGGGCCTGCTCGTCCTCGACATGGGCAACCCCTTCTTCGTGGACGTGGCCCGCGGCGCCGAGCGGGCGGCCCGGGACGCCGGCCTCGGTGTGATGGTCTGCAACAGCGCGCAGAACGCCGGCGAGGAGGCCGAGTACCTCTCGCTCTTCGCCGAGCAGCGGGTCCGCGGCGTCCTGCTCACCCCCGCGGACGCGACCGGCCGCAACATCGAGAGTTTCCGCCGGCACGGCATCCCCTTCGTGCTGGTCGACCGGGTCGCCGAGGGCACCACCGAGTGCTCGGTCAGCGTCGACGACGTGGCGGGCGGCGCGCTCGCCGTCCGGCACCTCGTCGACGCCGGGCATCGGTCCATCGCGTATGTCAGCGGTCCGCCCGGCTTCAACCAGGTCCGCGACCGGCGCACCGGCGCCCTGAACGCCCTCGCCGAGGCCGGGCTCGGCCCCGACGCCCTGCGCGAGCTGCCGACCGAGCGCCTCGACGTGGCGGCCGGCCGGGACGCGGGGGCCCGTCTCCTCGGCCTCGCCGACCGGCCCACCGCCGTCTTCTGCGCCAACGACCTCCTTGCCCTCGGCGTCCTCCAGGCCATGTACGCGGCCGGAGTGGTCGTCCCGGACGACCTCGCGATCGTCGGCTACGACGACATCGAGTTCGCCGCCGCGGCCGCCGTCCCCCTCACCTCCGTACGCCAGCCCGCCGTCACCATGGGCGCGATGGCCGCCGACCTCCTCCTGGAGGAGACCGAGGAGCGGGACGGACAGGGCGCCCACGAACACCGCCGGGTGGTGCTCCAGCCGGAGCTCGTGGTCCGCCGCTCCAGCCTCGCCGCCCGCTGATCGGGGATTTCCGGCAGTTTCGTAGTCGCGACGCGGAGTGCTGCGGTATCGCTCGTGTGTGCTTCGCCGGGAGGCGGCCAGGCGCCGTGTGTGGCGGAGCCGATGCGGCGTACATCCGGTGACGTATCACCCGGCTGGGTGACGTGTGGCGAACGTACGGTGGGGCGTCGTGTGCGTGTGTAGCTTTGATGATTGTGAAGCTGGTGGTGCAGGTCAGGCTGTTGCCGACGCCCGTGCAGGCAGCGGCGCTTGAGGCGACCCTACAAGCCTGCGACGAGGCAGCAAATTGGGCCAGTAGCGTGGCGTTCGAGAAAGACGTGAGGAAGAACTTCGCGCTGCGTGAGCGCACCCATAGCGAGATCAAGGCCCGATGGGGTTTGGGTGCCCAGGCCACCCAGCATGTGATCAAAAAGACGTGCGACGCGTACGCCACGCTGAGATCGAACCTGAGGGCTGGGAACCTGGGTAAGCCCGGATCGAAGCGGTACCGGAAGGCGACCGGGAAGCCGGTCGTCTTCCGGTCGCAGAGCGCGCAGCCATACGACGACCGGATGCTGTCCTGGCAGATCGCCGAGAGCCGGGTTTCCATCTGGACGGTGGCGGGTCGGGTGAAAGACGTGACTTTCATCGCGGGTCGCGAGCAGTCGGCCGTCCTGGGTCTTTATCGCAGGGGTGAATCGGACCTTATCTGCCGGCACGGGATGTGGTTCCTACTGGCCACCTGTGAGGTACCCGAATCCGGTGGACTTCCTCGGCATCGACATGGGGATTGTGAACATCGCCACCACCTCCGACGGCGAGATCATGGCCGGACGCGAACTGCACCGCGTCCGGGTGCGGGCGCGCATGCTCCGCGCGAAGCTGCAGCAGAAGAACACCGCGTCTGCCAGGCGTCGACTGAAGAAACGGCGGGGCAAGGAGGCCCGGCGGGCCAAGGACATCAATCACAAGATCGCGAAGCATGTGGTGGCCGAGGCGGAACGCACCGGTCGTGGCATCGCCCTGGAGGACCTGACGGGGATCCGCGACCGGGTACGGCTTCGGAAGCCTGGGGGCACCTCCCACGCCCTTAAGGCAGTGGGGGAGGGCCACTCACTGTGGTTGGGCCTTCGCCCAGCTGCGCCAGTTCATCGCGTACAAGGCCCGTCGGGCGGGGGTGCCGGTACTGTACGTCGATCCGGCGTACACCTCACGCACCTGCGCCGAATGCGGGCACATTGACAAGGCGAACCGGGTCTCACAGGCTCGGTTCGCATGCCGGAACTGCGGATTCGTTGATCAGGCAGACCGGAACAGCTCCCGCAACATCCGCGCCAGAGCGTGGGAGTTGTGGCGACGCGGGGCCGAGTCAACGGCCCCAGTCCCACCTTCGCGTCAGCAGGTTGGGGTTGGACGCAAACGCGGTGTCACAGCCAGTGGTGCTCGTTGTGCAAGTCCGTGGCTCAAGCGACGGGCAGTTGACTAACGATTTCATGATCCCGGGGGCGGCCGGGCCCCGGACATGTGCTGAACTGGGACGCGACCGTCCGTTCGTCCCGGGAGAACCGTTGAGCCTCAGCTACCGCCAGCCCGGCGTCGTCCTCACCGACCGCCACTTCACCGTCCCCCTGGACCACGCCGACCCGGACGGCGAGACCATCGGGCTGTATGCCCGGGAGGCGGTCGCGAGCGACAAGGCGGACCAGGAGCTGCCCTGGCTGCTGTATCTGCAGGGTGGCCCCGGTTTCGGGGCGAATCGTTTCGTCGGGCGGCAGGCCTGGCTCGACCGGGCCCTTCAGGAGTACCGCGTACTCCTCCTCGACCAGCGCGGCACCGGCCGCTCCACGCCGGTCAACCGGCAGACGCTACCGCTGCGCGGCGGTCCGGCCGCCCAGGCCGACCACCTGGCCCGGTTCCGCGCCGACTCGATCGTCCGGGACTGCGAGGCGATCCGCCCGCAGGTCACCGGTGGCGCCCCCTGGACGACCCTCGGCCAGAGCTTCGGCGGCTTCTGCACGGTGACGTACCTGTCGTTCTTCCCGGACGGCCTCAAGACCTCCGTGATCACCGGCGGCCTGCCGTCCCTGGACGCCCACGCCGACGACGTCTACCGGGCCGCCTACCCGCGTATCGAGCGCAAGGTCACCGCGCACTACGACCGCTACCCGCAGGACGTCGAGCGGGTCCGCCGGATCGCCGAGCACCTCCTGGACCACCCGGTGGTGCTGCCGAACGGCTACCGGCTCACCGTCGAGGCCTTCCAGTCCCTCGGCCTGATGCTCGGCATGAGCGACGGCAGTCACCGGCTCCACTTCCTCCTGGAGGACGCCTTCGTCCGCACCCCGGCCGGCGCCGAGCTCTCCGACGCCTTCCAGGAGCAGGTCCAGGGCCTCCTGTCGTACGCGAGCAACCCGCTCTACGCCCTCGTCCACGAGCCGCTCTACGGCCAGGACAGCCGCCCCACCGCCTGGGCGGCCGAACGGGTGCGTGCCGAGTTCCCACAGTTCGACGCGGCCAAGGCGCTGGCGGGTGAGGCCCCGGTGCTGTTCACGGGTGAGACCGTGCACCCCTGGGTATTCGAGACCGACCCGGCCCTGCGCCCCCTGCGCGAGACCGCCGAACTGCTCGCCGCCCGCACCAACTGGCAGCCGCTGTACGACCCGGCCCGCCTCGCCGTCAACGAGGTCCCGGTCGTCGCCGCCGTCTACCACGACGACATGTACGTCGACACCGGACACTCCCTGCAGACCGCCCGGGCCATCCGGGGCCTGCGCACCTGGGTCACCGACGAGTTCGAGCACGACGGGCTGCGCACCGGCGCGCCCCGCGTCCTGGACCGGCTCCTTGCGCTCGCGCGCGACGAGGTGTGACATCCCGTAAAAGAAGTTGCGCGCGGGGTGAGCGCGCATAGTCTGCGGCCATGACCGAGCCGGCGATCAGCCGGCTCGGACCCATGCCGGACCGACGGGGGCCATGAACGTGGACACGGAGCTGCTCGCCGACCGCTTCCAGGAACACCGCGACCATCTGCGCGCGGTGGCCTACCGGATGCTCGGCTCGGTCACCGAGGCCGAGGACGCCGTCCAGGAGGCCTGGCTCCGGCTCGGGCGCGCCGACACGGACGAGATCAGGAACCTCGGCGGCTGGCTGACCACGGTGGTCGGCCGGGTCTGTCTCGACATGCTGCGCTCCCGTGCGGCGCGCCGCGAGCAGCCGATGGACGAGACGTTCGTCCCGGACCCGGTGATCCGGCCGCTGTCGGGCATCGACCCCGAACAGGAGGTGCTCGAAGCCGACTCCGTCGGTCTCGCCCTCCTCATCGTCCTGGAGACGCTGGAGCCCGCCGAGCGGCTGACGTTCGTCCTGCACGACATGTTCGCGGTGCCCTTCGCCGACATCGCCCCGATCGTGGAACGCAGTTCGGCGGCGACCCGCCAGCTGGCCAGCCGGGCTCGCCGCCGGGTGCAGGGCGCCACCCCGTCGGCCGACCGGGACCTGGGCAGGCAACGCCAGGTCCTGGACGCCTTCCTGGCCGCCTCCCGAGGCGGCGACTTCGAGGCGCTGGTCGCCCTGCTCCACCCGGATGTGGTGCTGCGCGTCGACTCGGGCGCGCTGGTGCGCGGCGCGGCCGCCTCCAAGGTGGTGCGCGGTGCGAAGACGGTGGCCGAACAGGCGCTCACCTTCCGGCAGTTCGCGGACCTGGCGCGGCTCGCGCTGGTCAACGGCACCGTCGGTATGGTCACCGCGCCCGAGGGGCGCCCGGTCTCGGTCATGGCGGTCACCGTCGCCGACGGCCGGATCACCGAGATGTACATCCTCGCGGACCCCGAGCGGCTCGACCGCCTGGACCTGCCCGCGGACGAGAACTGACAGGACGTCAGACAGCGGCGGCCGGGGGCCGATGAGGGCTCAGGGGTGGCCGTCGGTGCGGGTTTCGCGATCCTGTCGGGCTTCCTGATCTTCGTCGGCTCCTTGGTGGACGTCAGGTCCGTGGAGATGCGTTCCTTGGCGCGGGAGTTGGTGAAGCCGAGGGGGCGCTGCCCGGCACTCGGCAGTCGCCGGATTCTGCGCGGCGCAGCCTGGCAGGCGCAGCGGCCGATCCGAACGGTGCTCCCGTATCGGCCGCCCACTCGCATGGCTGGGTTCTCTGCCCGACGGAACAGGAGCGCACAATGTCACACACTTGACATGGACATGACTTAATCTTGAGTCGATCCCTTTCGCTCTACCCACGAAGGTCTGCGAGTGACCCGAATGATCAAGCTGATCCATGTCCGAGGACTCCGAAAGCCGAGACCTGCCCGCCCCGTCGGCGCCCGCCCGGCCGCATTGCTGACGCTCTTAGGCAGCCTGCTGGCGCTGACCGTCGCGCTGCCGCCCGCCGCCACAGCTCGGACGTCAGCCCCGAGCACCGCAAGCGCCCCGAGCGGCCAGGACACCTCGAGCACCGCGCGCACCCGCCACCTGTGTGCGAGACCCGACAGACCCGACGAGGCGGCCTGCTTCGCGGTCGCCCGCGAGGACGTGGCGTCCGCCCGCGGCCTTCAGCCCCTTCTCGCCCCGGCCGGGCTGAGCCCCGCCGACCTGCAGGGCGCGTACGACCTGCCGTCCGACGCGGCCGGAGCCGGGGCCACCGTGGCCATCGTCGACGCCTACGACAACCCCAACGCCGAGGCCGACCTCGCGGTCTACCGCTCGCAGTTCGGCCTTCCGCCGTGCACCACCGCGAACGGCTGCTTCCGCAAGACCGACCAGCACGGCGGCACGGCCTACCCCGAGCCCGACGGGGGCTGGGCCGGCGAGATCGCCCTCGACCTCGACATGGTCAGCGCGGTCTGCCCGCAGTGCTCCATCCTGCTCGTCGAGGCCGACGACCCGGCCATCGACAGCCTCGGTGCGGCGGAGAACACCGCGGTGGCGCTCGGCGCCTCGTTCGTGTCGAACAGCTGGGGCGCGAGTGAGAGCACGATCGGCGACGTGCCCGGCAGCGCGGCGTACTACAAGCACCCCGGTGTGGCCATCACCTTCAGCACCGGGGACCTCGGGTACGGCGTCAGTTACCCGGCCTCGCTGCCCTACGTCACGGCCGTCGGCGGCACCTCGCTGTTCCGTGACGGCGCGACGGCCCGCGGCTGGCGCGAGTCCACCTGGACCGGTGCGGGCAGCGGCTGCTCCGCCTACCAGGCCAAGCCGTCCTTCCAGACCGACCGCGGCTGCGCGGGCCGCACTCTCGCGGACGTGTCGGCGGTCGCCGACCCGGCCACCGGAGTCAGCGTCTACAACACGTACCAGGACGGCGGCTGGGGCGTGTACGGCGGCACCAGCGCCTCTGCCCCGATCATCGCCGCGACCTACGCCCTCGCCGGCGCCCCGGGACCGAAGACCTACCCCAACGCCTACCCGTACGCCCACACCGCCGCCCTCAACGACGTGACCAGCGGCACCAACGGCACCTGCGCCACCGCCTACCTCTGCACCGCGGTGAAGGGCTACGACGGCCCGACCGGCCTCGGCACCCCGAACGGCACCGCCGCCTTCACCACCGGCCCGTACGGCGAGCTGACCGGCAGAGTCACCGACCCTGACACCGGCGCCGGACTCGCCGGCGTCCGGATCACCGCGGGCGCCGATGCCACGACGACCGGCGCCGACGGCACGTACGACATGACGATCCCGGCCGGTACCTACGACGTGACCGCCGCCATGTTCGGCTACGGCAGCGCCACTTCGGCCGGGGTCGAGGTCGGAGACGGGAAGACCGCGGAGCGGGACTTCACCCTCACCGTCCAGCCTCTGGTCACCGTGACCGGGCGGATCCGGGACGGCTCCGGGCACGGCTGGCCGCTCTACGCGGGCGTCCAGGTCGACGGGGAGCCGGCCACCCGGACGTACACCGACCCGGACACCGGCCGCTACACCCTCAAGCTGCCCGCGGACAGCGCCTTCAGCCTCCAGGTCGACCCCGTCTACCCCGGCTACCAGGTGACGTCCGCCGACCTGACGACGGGCACCGAGGTGGCCCGCAAGGACGTCAGCGTTCCCGTCGACGCCGCCGTCTGCACGGCGCCCGGCTACCGGCAGACCTTCAACAGCCCCACCCAGACCTTCGACTCCTCTGGCACCACGCCCGTCGGCTGGAGCGTCACCGGCAACGGCACCGGCGCCACCTGGCAGTTCGACGACCAGGCCGGGCGCGGCAACCTCACCGGCGGCGCGGGCGGCTTCGCCATCGCCGACTCCGACTTCCACACCGGCCGGCAGGACACCTCGCTCGTCTCACCGGTCCTCGACCTGACCGGCCGGACGACGCCCCTGGTGCGCTTCGACACCTTCTACAAGCCGTTCTCCACCCCCGGTGACTCGTCCCAGGCCGACGTCGACCTCAGCACGGACGGCGGCGCCACCTGGTCGACGGTCTGGCACCGCGACACCGCCCGCTCCGGACCGGGCCCGCAGACCGTAGCCCTCCCGGACGCCGCCGGACAGTCCAAGGCCCGGGTGCGGTTCCGCTACCGGGGCGACGACGACTACTACTGGCAGGTCGACGACGTCACCTTCGCCGGTTCCACCTGCACCCCGGTCCGCGGCGGTCTGCTGCACGGGACGGTGACCGACCGGAACACGGGAGCGCCGGTCAGCGGCGCCACCGTCCGCGGCACTGGGACGGCCACCGCGACCACGGCCGCCGACGGCTCGTACGTCCTGTTCGCCCCGAAGAGCGGCAAGAAGACCGGCAGGAAGAGCTTCGAGGTGACCGCCGACCACTACGCGAAGGCGGCACACAAGGCCACCGTCGAGGACGGCCGCACCACCCGCTTCGACACGAGGCTGCGCGCCGGACAGCTCTCCGTCACCGGAGCCCCGGTGACCGCCACCCTGCGACAGGGCCACACCGCCACCGCCCGGATCACCCTGAAGAACACCGGCTCGGCCCCGCTGACCGTCCGGCTCACCGAGCACTCCGGCGACATCCCGACGGCGACCGCCGCCGACACCCCGCCGCAGTACGTACCCGGTGACTTCAGCCCCCTGCCGCTGACGGCCGCGAAGCCGAAGAAGGAGAGCAGGACGAGGCCGACGGCTGCGGCGGCGCCCGCCGCCTCGGCCTGGACCACGCTCACCGACTACCCGACCCCCGTCATGGACAACGCTGTCGCCACCGGTCCGGACGGTCGCGTCTACTCGGTCGGCGGCGTCGACGGCATGTCACTCCTGCCCACCGGCTCCGTCTACGACCCCGCCACCGCCGCCTGGACCGCCCTCCCCGCCGACCCGGCCGGACCCCGCGAGGCCCCGCAGGCCGCCTTCCTCAACGGCAGGCTCTACGTCACCGGCGGCTGGGACGCCACCGGTACTCCCACCACGACCACCGAGGTCTACGACCCGCAGCAGCACTCCTGGTCCACAGCCGCCGCCAACCCGGCCGGGCTCGCGGCGGCCGCCTCGGCCACGCTGGACGGCAAGTGGTATCTGGTCGGAGGGTGCGCGACGCGCTGCGGCAGCACCGGCGTCCAGGTCTACGACCCGGCCGCCGGAACCTGGACCTCCGCGACCCCCTACCCCGAGCCCGTCTCCTGGCTCGGCTGCGGTGCCGTCTCCGGCCTCCTGTACTGCGCCGGCGGCGAGACCCCGGCCGGCGGCACCCGGCACGCCTACTCCTACGACCCCGCGACCGCCACCTGGACCCCGATCACCGACCTGCCGTACGACCTGTGGGCCTCGACGTACACCGCCGTGGACGGCCGGTTCCTCGTCTCCGGCGGCGCGAGCGACATTCTGGGCGGCCGCATCACCGGCGGATACGCCTACGACCCGGCCACCCGCGACTGGTCCGCCCTGCCCGCCTCCGCCAACGCCCTCTACCGGGGCGGCGGCGCCTGCGGCTTCTTTCACGTCGGCGGCGCCGCCTCCGCCTACGACGCCCAACCGGCCGTCGAGCAGCTCCCGCGCCTGGACAGCTGCGTTCCGGCGGCCGACGTCCCCTGGCTCAGCGCCGACCACACCACCCGCAGGCTCACCCCCGGTGAGCACCTCACCATCACCGTCCGCCTCGATGCCCGCACCACGGCCACCAGCCGCACCGGCACGTACACCGCCGCGTACGCGATCACGACGGACACGCCGTACGTGTACCCGGTACTGCCGGTACGGATGACGGTGCAGTAACCCCCGGCCGTCCGGCCGGGCTCAACCGACCTCGGCCGGACGGCGCACCACCAGCGTGGCACACGCCCGGGTCCTGTGGATTCTGACAGCCCAACAGCCGCGCTCAATGGCGCTGGCCGATGCCACGAGCAGCGGAGGCTCTTGAACCGCACCCGGCCTCTGGACGGGTGAACCATACGAAGGGTTCACTGCTGCCCGCAGATCATCCCAGGTAGTTCTTTCAGCGTGGCCGTTGATCGGGTGGCAAGGCAGACCTCTGCAACTTCGGCGGCGATCGCACCGTCTCTAGGGCGATCGTTCTGTCTGGTCTCGCCGCTCGTTGTCGGCCTGGTCAGTGCGCCTCGCGTACGACCGCGACACCTCCTGCCGGAACGGTGACCCAACCGTTGGTGTCCTTGCCGGTGAGGAGCTCGATGCCCTTGGCGGGTACTTCGGCGCCGCTTCCGCCATGGTCGATCAGGAACAGGTAGTCGGCGTCGGGGCCGGTGCGCCGGACCGCTTCGATCCCGTCCATGGGGGTGGCAAGAACCGGCTGGACGCCGGCCTCGGCGCAGATGCGGTCCAGCAGGGTGGCGAGGGTCGCAGGGTCGGGGTGGGTCGCCAGATACCAGGCGGTTCCGTCGCCGGGAGCGTGCCGGGTGACGGCCGGTACGCCCTTCAGCGGTCCGTCGACGTAGGAAGCAACTGCTTCGGCACCCGCGAGCTGAACGCGCTCCGACCACAAGGTGGCGGTCGCGCCATCGGGGACGGCCCCGGTGAGGTGGAGCGTCTCTCCAGGCAGGAGCGGGAAGAGCTCGTCGGTGCGTACGCCGAGGACGTCTCGGAAGGCGCCCGGGTAACCGCCGAGCCGCACATGGCAGTTCGCGTCGACCATGCCGCTGTGGAAGCCGACGGCCAATGTGCCGCCGCGCTCGGCGAAGCCCGTGAGATTGGCCGCGCCCGCGTCGTCGATGAGATAGAGGCTGGGTACCAGGACCAGGCGGTACGGGGACAGGTCCGAGTCGGGGCGTACGAAGTCCACAGCCACGCCGGCATGCCACAGGGGCCGGTACCAGTCGCGTACGAGGTCCAGGAAGCGCAGTTCGCCGTTGGGCTGGGAGGGCTGTTCCAGGGCCCAGCGGGCGTTCCAGTCCCAGACGATCGCGACCTGGGAGGTTGTCGTGCTTCCCCGCACTTCGGCCAATGCCTGGAGATCCGTGCCGAGTCGGACGACGTCCCGCCAGATCTGGGTATCGGTGCCGGCGTGTGGGAGCATCGCGGAGTGCCATTGTTCGGCGCCCGCCTTGGCGGCCCGCCATTGGAAGAAGGCGATGCCGTCGGCGCCGTGTGCGACGTGCGCGAGGGCGTTGCGGCGCATCTCGCCGGGCCGCTTGGCGCGGTTGACGGGCTGCCAGTTGACGGCTCCCGTGGAGTGTTCCATCAGCAGCCAGGGACCGCCGGCCAGGGAACGCACCAGGTCACCACTGAGGGCGACGTCGATCTGGGACTCGGGGTCGGTGGACTGCAGGTAGTGGTCGTTGGAGACGACGTCCAGCTCCGGTGCCCAGCGCCAGTAGTCCAGCGCGTCGATGCTGAAGTTCACCATGAAGTTGGTGGTGGCGGGTGTCGAAGGGGCGGCCGTCCGCAGCACGTCCCGTTCCGCGGTGCAGAGAGACAGCAGTTCGTCGGAGCAGAAGCGTCGCCAGTCCAGCAGGTGGGCGGGGTTGGGGTCGGCGCCGGTGGCACGGGGTGGCAGGATCTCGTCCCAGTCGTAGTACCACTGGCTCCAGAAGGTGGTGCCCCAGGCGTGGTTGAGGGTGTCAAGGCCGGTGTACCTGTCCCGCAGCCAGTCGCGGAACGCTTGCGCGCTGGTGTCGCAGTGGCACTCGGCGTTGTGGCAGCCGTATTCGTTGTGGATGTGCCACATGGCGACGGCGGGGTGGTCGGCGTAGCGCTCGGCCAGGGCGCGGGTGATACGGAGGGCGGCGGTGCGGTAGTCCGGGCTGGACGGGCAGAACGTCTGGCGGCTCCCGTACGAGAGCCTGCGGCCGTCCTTGTCCACCGGCAGTGCTTCCGGATGCTTGACGAAGAACCAGGCGGGCGGCGCGGCTGTCGGAGTGGCCAGGTCGGCGGCGATGTCGTTCTGGTGCAACAGCTCCAGCAGCCGATCCAGACGGGAGAAGTCGTACTTCCCCTCGCTGGGCTCCAGAAGCGCCCACGCGAAGATGCCGACGCTCACCATGGTCACCCCGGCCTCACGCATCAGGGCCATGTCCTCGGTCCAGAACTCTTCGGGCCATTGCTCGGGGTTGTAGTCCGCGCCGTAGGCGATACCCGGCACGCGGAGCGCAGGCTTCGTGGTCGAGGCGATGGGGGAGTGCGGATCTGTCACCAGGGGCACTTTCGACAAGGAGGGAAGGGGCGAGGAGTTTCGGGTCAGCCCTTCGCGGAGCCGAGGGTCAGACCGCTGACGAACTGCTTCTGGAGTACGAAGTACACGACCAGTGTCGGGATCGCGGTGAGCAGCGAGCCGGCGGCGACCAGGTTGGGGTCGGTGAAGTACTGGCCGGAGAGGTTGTTCAGCGCCGAGGTGATCGGCATGTTCTCACCGGTCGAGATCAGGACCAGGGCCCAGAAGAAGTCGTTGTAGATCCAGATCGACAACAGGGTCGCCAGGGCGGCCATGGCCGGCTTGCACAGCGGCAGTGTGATCTGCCAGTACAGCCGCCACACCGAGGCGCCGTCCACCAGCGCGGCCTCGGTCAGCTCGTGCGGCAGCGAACGCATGTAGTTCGACAGCACGAACGCGCAGAAGCCGGACTGGAACGCGACATGGAT
>NZ_JBIWOA010000038.1:0-107009 GCF_044767525.1 Streptomyces sp. NPDC101234
TCGCTTCCTTTGTACTCACCCTCTCGGGCTTTCCTCCGGGCTTCCCTTCGGTGTTTCCGACTCTATCAGATCTTTTTCCGATCCGATTTCCTCGGCGCTTTCCAGGTTCTCGCTTTCGCGTTTCCCTTTCCGGCGGTTCCGACTCTATCAGATCCTTTCGGCGTCCGATTCCCAGTCAGAGGGGGTTGTCATCCCGGCTGTTGGGCCGTTCCGACGAGTGAGACTTTAGCGGATTCCCGGCCTCCGAGCTAATCGGGGGCCGCGTCCTTTCGAACGTGGATTCCTCATTTCGCAAATACGCACACCGAAGCGCACGGCGACGGATCGCCGATGGCTGGTAGGTACTTGCGGAATGGCTGTCCGGGGACCGACCGGAGTCGGCGCTCACGTCGGACAACTCGGAGAACTTTACGTATCGGGTTGGGGTGTGTCAACTCGCGGTGGCACGGCACCCCACCGGCGTATGGTGAACGGCATGACTACGCGTACGTGCACCCAGCAGTGGTGGGCCGCCTGACGGCGGCCGCGCTCACGTATGCGTTCAACGGCCGCCACCTCGGCGGCCGTTCGCGTATCTCCCTCCAGCACCCCTGAGGGCCGGCCGCTCGGGACGGCGGCCCCGACCAGGAGGTGGAGAGGGAATGACACGGGTCTTCAGTGGGATCAAGCCGACCGGGCACCTGACGCTGGGGAACTATCTGGGCGCCATGCGGCAGTGGGCCGCGGTGGACCAGCACCAGGCCGAGGCGCTGTTCTGCATCGTCGATCTGCACGGGATGACCGTGGACCACGATCCCGCCCGATTGCGCCGGCTGACCCGGCAGGCGGCGACGCTGCTGCTGGCCGCGGGGCTGGATCCCGAGCTGTGCACCGTGTTCGTACAGAGTCATGTCGACGAGCACACCCGGTTGTCGTACGTCATGGAGTGCGTGGCGACCGACGGGGAGATGCGGCGCATGATCCAGTACAAGGAGAAGGTCGCGAGCGAGGGGGCGCGGGGGCGGGGTGTGCGACTGTCCTTGCTGACGTACCCGGCGCTGATGGCGGCGGACATCCTGGCTTACGGGGCGGACGAGGTGCCGGTCGGGGACGATCAGGCGCAGCACGTGGAGCTGACGCGGGATCTGGCGGTGCGGTTCAACCAGCGGTACGGGCACACGTTCGTGGTGCCGAAGGCGACCGTGCCGAAGGTGGCGGCCCGGGTGATGAACCTGCAGGATCCGACGTCGAAGATGGGGAAGAGCGACGACTCGGGACCGGGGATCGTCTATCTGCTGGACGAGCCGGACGTGATCCGGAAGAAGGTCATGCGGGCTGTGACCGACAGCGGGCGCGAGGTCGTGTACGACCGGGAGGAGCGGCCCGGGGTCGCGAATCTGCTGGAGATTCTCGCTGCGTGCACGGGCGGGAACCCTGAGTCACTGGCAACCGTTCACGATTCGTACGGCGCTCTGAAGAAGGCCACCGCGGAGGCGGTGGTGGAGGTGCTCGGGCCCGTGCAGGCCAGGCACAAGGAGTTGTGTGCCGATCCGGGATATGTGGAGGGGGTGCTGCGGCATGGAGCGGAGAAGGCTCGGGCGATCGCCCGGCCGATTGTCGATACCGCTTACAGGGCGATCGGCTTGTTGCCGCCGGGCGCCTTCGCGGAGTCGGTGACGGCCGAGCCCGCGTTGAACGCGGCGCGGTAGGCGGGGTAGGCGTGGGGGCCGGTGGCGGTGCGACGGCTCAGCCACCGCCCCCTTGGGGTGAGCGTCAGTCCTTCTTGCCCGAGGCGAGTTCGCGGCTGCGGTCGCGGGCGGCTTCGAGAGCAGCGATGAGGGCGGCCCGTACGCCGTGGTTCTCCAGTTCACGGATGGCGTTGATGGTGGTGCCGGCGGGCGAGGTGACGTTCTCGCGGAGCTTGACGGGGTGCTCGCCGCTGTCGCGGAGCATCACGGCGGCGCCGATCGCGGACTGGACGATCAGATCGTGGGCCTTGTCGCGGGGCAGGCCGAGCAGGATGCCGGCGTCGGTCATGGCCTCGACCAGGTAGAAGAAGTACGCCGGGCCCGAGCCGGAGAGGGCGGTACAGGCGTCCTGCTGGGACTCGGGGACCCGGAGGGTCTTGCCGACGGCACCGAAGATCTCCTCGGCGTGGGCGAGGTGGGCGGCGGTGGCGTGGCTGCCGGCGGAGATGACCGACATCGCCTCGTCGACGAGGGCGGGGGTGTTGGTCATGACACGGACGACCGGGGTGCCCGCGGCGAGGCGCTCCTCGAAGAAGGAGGTGGGGATGCCCGCGGCGCCGCTGATGATGAGGCGGTCGGCGGGGACGTACGGGGCGAGTTCGTCGAGGAGGGTGCCCATGTCCTGCGGCTTGACCGTGAGGATCAGGGTGTCGGCGGTCTTCGCTGCCTCGGCGTTGGTGACCGGGGTGACTCCGTGGCGGGTGCGGAGTTCTTCGGCGCGTTCGGGGCGGCGGGCGGTGACCAGGAGGTCGGCGGGGGCCCAGCCGGCGCGGATCATTCCGCTGAGCAGGGCTTCGCCGATCTTGCCGGTGCCGAGGACTGCGACTTTCTGACTCATGCGGTTCAGTCTGGCACCGGGGTGAGGGGGGCGGGGTGGTTGTCCGCCGGCCGGAACGCGGCCCCGCCCGGGTCATGCCGTGCGTCGCCGCAGGGTTGCCGCGCCGAGGGCCAGTACGAGCAGTGCGCAGCCGGCGACGATCGCGATGTCCCTGACGAAGGTCGCGGTCATGTCGGTGTGGTGGAGGACCTCGTTCATGCCGTCGACGGCGTAGGACATGGGCAGGACGTCGGAGATGGCTTCCAGGACGGGGTGCATCTCGGAGCGGGGTGTGAACAGGCCGCAGAGGAGGAGTTGGGGGAAGATCACCGCGGGCATGAACTGGACCGCCTGGAATTCCGAGGCCGCGAAGGCCGAGACGAAGAGACCGAGGGCCGTGCCGAGCAGGGCGTCGAGCAGGGCGACCAGGAGCAGCAGCCAGGGGGAGCCGGTGACGTCGAGGCCGAGGAACCAGACGGCGAGGCCGGTGGCGAGGGCCGACTGGATGATCGCGAGGGTGCCGAAGGCGAGGGCGTAGCCGGCGATGAGGTCGGCCTTGCCGAGGGGCATGGCGAGGAGGCGTTCGAGGGTGCCGGAGGTGCGTTCCCGGAGGGTGGCGATGGAGGTCACCAGGAACATCGTGATGAGCGGGAAGATCCCGAGGAGCGAGGCGCCGATGTTGTCGAAGGTGTGCGGGCTGCCGTCGAAGACGTAGCGGAGCAGGACCAGCATGAGGCAGGGGATGAGGAGCAGCAGCGCGATCGTGCGGGGGTCGTGGCGGAGTTGGCGCAGCACGCGGGCGGCGGTGGCGGTGGTGCGGGAGAGGCTGAGGGCGCGGACGGGAGTGGCCGTGGCGGTCGCCGGCTGAGTGGTCATCGTGCCGTTTCCTTAGTGCGGGCGTTGGCGGCCGCTTCGTCGACGAGGTGGAGGAAGGCGGCTTCGACCGTGTCGGAGCCGGTGCGGGTGCGGAGGGCCTCGGGGGTGTCGTCGGCGAGGATCTCGCCGTCGCGCATGAGGAGGAGGCGGTGGCAGCGCTCGGCCTCGTCCATGACGTGGGAGGAGATGAGAAGGGTGGCACCGCGGGCGGCGATGGCGTGGAAGAGGTGCCAGAGGTCGCGGCGCAGGACGGGGTCGAGGCCGACGGTGGGTTCGTCGAGGACGAGGAGCTCGGGGGTGCCGAGCAGGGCGACGGCGAGGGAGACGCGGCTGCGCTGTCCGCCGGAGAGGTTGCCGGCGAGGGCGTCGGCGTGGCTGGTGAGGTCGACTTCGCCGAGGACGCGTTCGACGTCGGCGCGGCGGTCGGGGGTGGGGCGGTTGGGGTCGAGGATCGAGCCGAAGTAGTCGAGGTTCTGGCGGATGGTCAGGTCGTCGTAGACGGAGGGGGCTTGGGTGACGTAGCCGATGCGGGTGCGGAGGGAGGGGTGGCCGGCGGGGCGGCCGAGGACGTCCAGGGTGCCGGAGACCTTGGCCTGGGTGCCGGCGATCGACCGCATCAGCGTCGACTTGCCGCATCCGGAGGGGCCGAGCAGGCCGGTGATCTGACCGCGGGGGACGGTGAAGTCGAGGCCGCGGAGGACGGTGCGGGGGCCGCGGATCGCGGTGAGTCCGGCGGCCCGGACGGCGGGCGGCAGGGCTGAGTTGCCGGGGGCCGCGGGCGGCTCCGGCGAGTAATTCATCATGTGATGAATAATGGGCCGGAGGGTGATAGCCGTCAAGAGCCGGTGTTGTCGGGGGACGTGGAGAGAAGGGCGCCACCGAGGCGCGACTGCCCGCGACGGGGTCTTGCCTACCGGCGTCGGCAGGATGCTGCCGCTGAGGCACGGCTGCCCACGGTCGGGGGGCTTACAGGGTGCGCGCGGCTGCGAACCCTGAGGGGCGCTGGGGGTACCCCCGGCCGATGGGGTAGGAACTGCGCGATCACCCCCCACCGGCCCGCAGCCGGAACTCTGGAGCGGGCCGGTATCGGTTCCTCAGGAGTTGAGGGCTACCAGAAGGAGCACGTCGTAGGTCTCCTCGACGACTCCGTCCGGAAAGACCTTCAGGAGGTGGCCGCGTTCCTCCGCGAGGAAGGCGGTGCGGCGGTCCTCGGGGGTGACGAGGAACGCCGAGTGGCTGGAGATGTTGGCGAGGTGGGTGTCGAGGGGGACCCGACGGCTCCAGCGGACCTCGCGGCGGCCGAAGCGGAGCCGGCCGCTGGGGTCGGCGAGGTCCGTGCGATCGGTTCCCTTGCTCTGCTCGGTCGCGACGTCGATACCGAAGAAGCGGCTGATACGGGCGGAGGCGTCGGCGATCCACTCGATGTCGAGGGCGCTGGTGTTCCACCACAGCGCCAGCGCGCCGCCGGGACGCAGCACGCGCAGGGCCTCCGGCACGGAGTGGGCGGTGTCGGTCCAGTGCCAGGCCTGGGCGTAGGTGATGAAGTCGGCGGTTCCGTCGGCGAGGGGGAGGGCGTTGCCGTTGCCGCGGACGACGGGGACGTCGGGGAGCGTGGTGTGGAACTGCGCCGCCATGCCCTCCCCCGGCTCCATCGCGACCACGTCGGCACCGCGCGCGTGCAGGAGGGCGGTCGCGATGCCCGTACCCGCGCCGACGTCGACCACCCGGGCGCCGGCGAGGGGGCGGCCGGCCTCCTCCTCGACCGCGTCGAGAAGGGCGGACGGGTAGGAGGGGCGGTTCGCGGCGTACTGGGCCGCGGCGGCGTTGAAGGACCGGGCGCGGGCGGCGTGGGAGGGGGCGGGGTTCGGGGGGTGCGACTGGCTTGTGGTCATGAGGCCATCGTCCCGGGGGTGGAGCGGGGGGCGACAGAGGATTTCCACGGGCCCAGAGCATTCATCCGGCCACCACCAGGCCGGGCGACCTGACCGACGGCGCATCCGCTACGCCGCGTCGCCGAAGCGGCCGAGGACACGGCGTCTCCCGGCAGTCAGGCCGGTCCGGCCGCCCCGGCGGGTGGTCTCAGCTCTTTCGCTTCTTCTTCGCCGGGTTGCCCGAGCGGCGCGTGGTGCGGTGTTCGTGTTCCTGGACCGCGGTGTCGTACTCGGTGCGGTGGAGTTTCTCGCCGGGAGCCTCCGTCAGGGAGCGGAAGAAATAGGCGAGGAGGGAGCCGACGAAGCCGATGGCGAGGAGGCCGCGCAGGGAGGCCTGGCGTTCGGGGTCGGGGCGCTTGCCGAAGGACTCCCAGGTGTTGCGGAAGGCGAGGGCGCTGCAGATGGCGAACATCGCGACGACGAGGACGGTCACGAAGGAGCCGGTCTCGGCGAGCTGCACGCCCTCGTAGGCGAGGCGGAGGACCAGGCAGGAGCCGACGGCGGCGGCGAGCGAGCCCACGGCCACGCCGATCCGGCGGGCGGTGTAGCCGTCGTCGTGGTTCACCCAGGACGTGCCGAAGAAGCGGAGGGGCTCGGGGCGGGGGCCGCCGGCGGAGCCCGCGGGGGTGTCCGGGGTGCCTGGTTCGTCGCTCACGGGACGATTATGGCGCCGGGGGCCGCGGGCTCCGGGGCGGGGCCGGTGTGACCGGTCAGGAACAGCGGGCGGTGACGTAGCCGTCGCTGCCCGTGTGGACGTAGGTGTCCGAGACGTACGCGCTGCCGCCGATGTTGTCCCAGATGTTCGAGGTGCCGTAATACCCGGACACCGTCGTACCCGGCGTCTGGCAGAAGAGCTCCACCACGGAGCTCGCGGACAGGACGCGGACGATGCTGTAGGAGGTGCCCGGACCGCTCCGGACGTTCAGCTCGACCGGGGCGGTGGTGTAAGAGCTCGCGGCAGTCGCCGTCGCGGCCCAGCCCAGCACCATCATGGCGGACGTGGCGGCTGTGCCGGCGAGCATCAGCGCCCGGCGCCTCGGCGAGGTCATGGTTGTGGCCGTCCTTTCAGGAGTGCGGTCAGGCGCAGCGATCGGCCACGTAGCCGTCGCTGCCGGTGTTGACGTAGGTGTCCGAGACGAACTCGCCGTTGTCGATGTTGTCCCAGATGTTCGACGTGCCGTAATACCCGGACACCGTCGAACCCGGCGTCTGGCAGAAGATCGGGACCTTGGTGCCCTCGGGAAGGGTCCGAGTGATGCTGTAGGTGGTGCCGGGGCCGCTGCGGACGTTCAGGCGGACGCCCGGGGCTGTCGAGTACAGCGATACGGCGGAGGCGACCGAGGCCGACCCCAGGATCATGAGGAAGGCTCCAGCGGAGCCGGCGAGAAGGACGGAAGCGCGTCTTACGGGTGTCATCTGAGTCCCCCTGGATCGGGTCAGGCGCAGCGGTCGGCCACGTAGCCGTCGCTGCTGGTGTTGACGTAGGCGTCTGACACGAACTCGCCGTTGCTGATGTTGTCCCAGATGTTCGACGTGCCGTAATACCCGGACACCGTCGTACCCGGCGTCTGGCAGTAGATCGGGACCTTGGCGCCCTCGGGGAGGACGCGGGTGATGTCGTAACCGGTGCCGGGGCCGCTGCGGACGTTCAGGCGGACGCCCGGGGCTGTCGAGTAGTAGCGCACGGATGCCGCCAGCGTCGTGACGGCCTCCTCCTCGCCGCTGCCCTCGGTCCTCTGTGTGTTTTCGACGGACATGTAGTGCTCCCCCACTGGACCCATGAGTGCCATGGAGTCCCGTTGATTCCCTGCGATCGAGTCACGAAACACATGTGCGCAACTCGCACGCGGACGCTAGCAAGCCGCCTCTGTATCGCACGAGTCATCGACTAGGCTCCGTGCGTCGCGCTCCGCGGAACAAGCACGGAGGTGAGCCCATGACGCCACAGCGCAACACCGGAGCGGGCGCGGAAGCGGAACTTCCCGAGTACGCCGGGCACTACCGCCTGGAGTCCTGCCTGGGTTCGGGTGGCATGGGTGTGGTGCACCTGGCCCGCAGCACCTCGGGGTTGAAGCTCGCCGTGAAGGTCGTGCACGCCGAGTTCGCCAAGGACCGTGAGTTCAGGGGGCGTTTCCGGCAGGAGGTGGCCGCCGCGCGCAAGGTCAGCGGCGCCTTCACCGCCCCTGTCGTGGACGCCGATCCCGAGGCCGAACGGCCTTGGATGGCCACCCTCTTCATCCCCGGACCGACGCTGTCCGAGCACGTGAAGCGGAACGGGCCCATGCCTCCTGCTCAGTTGCGCCGGCTGATGGCCGGGCTCGCGGAGGCACTGGGCGATATTCACAGGGTCGGGGTGGTGCACCGGGACCTCAAGCCGAGCAATGTGCTGCTCGCCGAGGACGGTCCGAAGGTCATCGACTTCGGCATTTCCCGGCCGAAGGACAGTGAACTGCGGACCGAGACCGGGAAGTTGATCGGTACACCGCCGTTCATGGCGCCCGAGCAGTTCCGCCGGCCACGGGAGGTCGGGCCTGCCGCCGACATCTTCGCGCTGGGGTCGGTGCTGGTGCACGCAGCGACGGGACGGGGGCCGTTCGACTCCGACAGCCCTTATGTCGTCGCGTATCAGGTCGTGCATGACGAGCCGGACATCACGGGGGTGCCGGAGGAACTCGCTCCGCTGGTGCTGCGGTGCCTCGCCAAGGAGCCGGAGGACCGGCCGACGCCTGAAGAACTGATGCGTGGGCTGCGGTCGTTGTCGGCGTCGTACGACACACAGGCGTTCATACCGGCACAGCGGACGACGGTCACCGACGAAACCGGTGACGCCCGTGAAACGCCGGATCCGGATCCACCGAAGGCGAAGGAGCAGAAGCCGGGGCAACCGCGCAGGCCACGCCTCAGCCGACGGGTCCTCCTGGCGACGGGCGCCGTCGTGCTCGGGTTGGGCACGGTCGCGGCTCTGGCCCTGTGGGCCGCGGGGGACAGCCCGCGGGCGCAGGAGAGCAGCCCGAAGACAACGGCCGCTGCCTTCGCCGCCTGGCAGGCGAACCCGATCGCCAAGGACGTGACCACTCCCCAATGCGCGGACGGCGACGGGAAGTTGTTCTGCACCGAGGCATCCGCGGCCTTCGCCCTGAATCCGGTGACGGGTGCCGTGCTCTGGCGGCACTCCGTCGCGAACACCCACTGGAGCAGACCCCCGGCATTCTCCGG
Organism: Streptomyces sp. NPDC101234; assembly: GCF_044767525.1. Classification (NCBI taxonomy): domain Bacteria; kingdom Bacillati; phylum Actinomycetota; class Actinomycetes; order Kitasatosporales; family Streptomycetaceae; genus Streptomyces; species Streptomyces sp. NPDC101234. The sequence continues at coordinate 8,568 of NZ_JBIWOA010000038.1, forward strand.
CGGCCTCGTCCAGCTCGTCACGGACGAGGGGCATGTGTCAGCGCTCGATCCGGACTCGGGCAGGAGCCGATGGCAGCGGAACCTGCCCGCGAACGTGGGGATGAAGTACGCCGGCGACACGCTCCTGCTCGCACGCGCGGACGGCACGGTCACCGGAGTGGACAGTGCGACCGGCACCATCAAGTGGAGTCGGCCGACAGGGGGGCGCAGCACACCCCGGATCAGCTTCTTCCCCTCGGACCCGTCATCGGCGTATGTGACCAGTACGTCCGACAACGGGGCCGGCACCCGGATCACCGCCGTGAATCCGGCCACCGGGGACGTTCGATGGGAAACGAGGTTGCAGGGTCTGCTGACACCGGTCGGCACGCAGGACGGGGCGGTCTTCCTGCTGGTCACGGATCCGGAGTACGGCGACACAGATGCCGTGGTCCGCTACACGACGGAGAACGGGGCGACTCGCCGGGTCAAGCTCCCCGTACCGCGTGCGGACGCGCAGGCCGGCGTACACGGCGGGGTGGTCTATGTACTGGCAGCCACCGGCTCGCTGGATGCCGTCGACATGGACGCGGGCAAGCGCATCTGGCATCTGGAGACTTCGGTGAGTCGAGGCTCGGCACCCGTCGCCGACAACCGGCATGTGTACTTCTCGGCGGCCGACGGACGGCTCATGGCCGTTGACGCGACCCGAGGAAAGGCAGCAGGACAGACCTCGTCCCGGTTCGGATCGGGCACGGGCGGAGTCGCCTCCTCAGTGCCCGCTCCCCTGATCATCGGCACCCACATCTACGCCACCGCCCCCGACGGCACCGTCTTCGCCGTGGACGCGGACGACCCCGGCGCCTGGTGACGTCGTAAGGGCAGACGAAGGGGCCGCCCCCTAAGGGAGGCGGCCCCCTGGGCGGGTGTCGCGGTTCAGCCCAGCTTTGTCACGTCGCGGACCGCGCCCTTGTCGGCGCTGGTGGCCATCGCGGCGTAGGCACGCAGCGCCGCCGAGACCTTGCGCTCGCGGTTCTTCGGGGCGTACACGCCGTTCAGAGCCTGCTCGCGGCGGGACAGTTCGGCCTCGTCGACGAGGAGCTCGATCGTGCGGTTCGGGATGTCGATGCGGATGCGGTCGCCGTCCTCGACCAGGGCGATCGTGCCGCCGGAGGCCGCCTCGGGGGAGGCGTGGCCGATGGAGAGACCGGACGTGCCGCCGGAGAAACGGCCGTCGGTGATCAGCGCGCAGGTCTTGCCGAGGCCGCGGCCCTTGAGGAAGGACGTCGGGTAGAGCATCTCCTGCATGCCGGGGCCGCCCTTGGGACCCTCGTAGCGGATCACGACGACATCGCCGTCCGTGACCTGCTTGTTGAGGATCTTCTCGACCGCTTCCTCCTGCGACTCGCAGACGACCGCGGGGCCCTCGAAGGTCCAGATCGACTCATCGACGCCGGCCGTCTTCACCACGCAGCCGTCGACGGCGAGGTTGCCCTTGAGGACCGCGAGGCCGCCGTCCTTGGAGTACGCGTGCTCGACGCTGCGGATGCAGCCTTCCGCCGCGTCCTCGTCCAGCGCCTCCCAGCGCTCGGACTGGGAGAAGGCCTCGGCGGAGCGGACGCAGCCGGGGGCCGCGTGCCAGAGTTCCACGGCCTCGGCGGACGGGGAGCCGCCGCGCACGTCCCACGTCTTCAGCCAGTCCGCCAGGGACGGGCTGTGGACGGAGTGGACGTCCTCGTTGAGAAGACCGCCGCGGTGCAGCTCGCCGAGGAGCGCGGGGATGCCGCCGGCCCGGTGCACGTCCTCCATGTAGTACGTGCGGGTCTTCGCGACGTTCGGGGCGACCTTCGCCAGGCAGGGCACGCGGCGGGACACCGCGTTGATCTGCTCCAGGCCGAAGGGGACGCCCGCCTCCTGGGCGGCGGCCAGCAGGTGCAGGATCGTGTTCGTGGAGCCGCCCATCGCGATGTCGAGGGCCATGGCGTTCTCGAACGCGGCGAAGGTGGCGATGTTGAGGGGCAGGACCGTGTCGTCGTCCTGCTCGTAGTAGCGGCGGGTGATGTCCATGACCGTGGTGGCCGCGTCGACGTACAGCTGCTTACGGGCCGTGTGGGTGGCCAGGACCGAGCCGTTGCCGGGGAGCGAGAGGCCGATGGCCTCGGTCAGGCAGTTCATCGAGTTGGCGGTGAACATGCCGGAACAGGAGCCGCAGGTCGGACAGGCGTTCTCCTCGATACGGAGGATGTCCTCGTCCGAGATCTTGTCGTTCACCGCGTCGGAGATCGCGTCCACCAGGTCGAGCGTGCGGACCGTGCCGTCGACCAGGGTCGCGCGGCCGGCCTCCATGGGGCCGCCGGAGACGAAGACCGTGGGGATGTTCAGGCGCAGGGCGGCCATCAGCATGCCCGGGGTGATCTTGTCGCAGTTGGAGATGCAGACCAGGGCGTCGGCGCAGTGCGCCTCGACCATGTACTCCACGCTGTCCGCGATCAGGTCGCGGGAGGGCAGGGAGTACAGCATGCCGCCGTGGCCCATCGCGATGCCGTCGTCGACGGCGATCGTGTTGAACTCGCGCGGGATACCGCCCGCCTCCTTGATCGCCTCGGAGACGATCCGGCCGACCGGCTGCAGGTGGGTGTGACCCGGGACGAACTCGGTGAAGCTGTTGGCGACCGCGATGATCGGCTTGCGGCCGATGTCCGCGCCGGGTACACCGGAGGCGCGCATAAGGGCGCGGGCGCCCGCCATGTTGCGGCCGTGGGTGACTGTGCGGGACCTCAGCTCGGGCATCGCGCTCGCTCCTTCAGACAAGTAGGGCTGCTAACGAGCGTACGCCCGTTGTTCAGGCCTCGGGACGAGGCGTCCGGAATGCGGGACGGATATCTCAGCGGACATCTCGGCGAACTGTCTCAGCGGCGCTGGTCACGGCCCGGTCAGATGCCCCTGCACCACCGGGGCGACCCGCCGCACGATCTGCTCCAGATCCGCCGACGCCAACGGCTCCACCTTGATCACATAGCGGAGCATCGCGCAGCCCACCAGCTGCGCGGCCGCCAGCTCGGCGCGCAGCTCCGCGTCCGGGAGGTCCAGCTGTTCGGCGATACGGCGCAGCAGCTGGGAGGCGATCAGCCGGCGGAAGACGGCGGCGGCCGTGTCGTTGTTGACGGCGGAGCGGACGATCGCCATCAACGGCTTGCGGGTGGTGGTGTTCTCCCAGATACCGAGGACGAATCGGGTCAGGCGCTCGCCCACGCCGTCCAGCGGGCCCTCGGCGATCGCGATGGGCGCGTTGAGCGCGGGCGCGAAGGCGACCGAGATGGCGGTCTCGAAGATCTGTTCCTTGGTGCCGAAGTAGTGGTGGACCAAGGCCGAGTCCACACCGGCGGCCTTGGCGATCCCGCGCACCGACGTCTTCTCGTACCCGCGTTCGGAGAACTCCTCGCGGGCGGCGTCGAGGATACGGTCCCGGGTGTCGGCCGCCTCGGTACGCGGGGGGCGGCCGCGGCGCCGGGTGCCGGTGCTGTGGTCGGCGTCCGTCATCGGCGGGGCACCCGCACGGCCGAGGCCAGGTGGAGGCGGGTGAAGGCGAGGGCCTCCGCGAGGTCGGCCTCGCGCTCCGCGCCGGACATCGCGCGCCGGGTGTTGACCTCGATGACGACATGCCCGTCGAAACCGGTGAGCGCGAGCCGCTCCAGGAGCTCGGCGCAGGGCTGGGTGCCGCGGCCGGGCACCAGGTGCTCGTCCTTGGCGGAGCCGCGGCCGTCGGCGAGGTGGACGTGGCCGAGCCGGTCGCCCATCCGGTCGACCATGGCGAGGGCGTCGGTGCGGGACGTCGCGGCGTGGCTGAGGTCGATCGTGAAGTGCCGGTAGTCGTCCTTGGTGACGTCCCAGTCGGGGGCGTACGCGAGCATCTCGCGGTCGCGGTAGCGCCAGGGGTACATGTTCTCCACCGCGAACCGCACGTCCGTCTCGTTCGCCATGCGCCAGATCCCCTCGACGAAGTCGCGGGCGTACTGGCGCTGCCAGCGGAACGGGGGGTGCACCACGACCGTGCTCGCGCCCAGCTTCTCGGCGGCGGCCCGGGCCCGCTGGAGCTTGACCCAGGGGTCGGTGGACCAGACCCGCTGGGTGATCAGCAGACAGGGGGCGTGGACGGCGAGGATCGGGACGCGGTGGTAGTCGCTCAGTCTGCGCAGGGCCTCGATGTCCTGGCTGACCGGGTCGGTCCACACCATGACCTCGACCCCGTCGTAGCCGAGGCGCGCGGCGATCTCGAAGGCCGTCGCCGTCGACTCCGGGTACACGGAGGCCGTGGAGAGCGCGACCTTCGCATCCGGGATGCGGACGACGTCCCTTGGTTCTGCCACGAGGGACAGGTTACGGGGTGGGACCGGGTGGGCAGGGGGCGCCTACTCGCCGTTGTGACCAGGGTCGCGTCGGGAGGAGGCGCTCGGACCGGACCCATACGGCTCGGACCGAACCCATGCGGCTCGGACCGGACCCCCGTGCCTCAGGCCCATCCCGCGTGCCTCAGGCCCAACCCGCATGCCTCAGGCCGAGCCCATGTGATCGAGTCGCCGCAGGATCACGCCCTCCCGCAGGGCCCACGGGCAGACCTCCAGGTTCTCCACCTCGAAGAGGTCCATCGCGGCCTCCGCCACCAGCGCACCCGCCACCAGCTGGCCCGCCCGGCCGTCCGACACTCCCGGGAGCGCGGAGCGCTGGGCCGTGGACATCGCCGCCAGCCTCGGGACCCAGGTCGTCAGGGAGCCCCGCTTGAGCTCCCGCTGGACGTAGAGACCGTCGGCGGAGCGGGCCGCGCCGGCGATCCGGGCCAGCTGCTTGAACGTCTTCGACGTGGCCACCACGTGGTCGGGGGCGCCGAAGCGGCTGAACTCGCCGACCGTACGGGCGATCTCGGCGCGTACATGGCGGCGCAGCGCCCGTATGTCGTCGGAGGTCGGCGGGTCGCCGGGCAGCCAGCCCGCGGTGAGCCGGCCCGCGCCGAGCGGCAGCGAGACGGCCGCGTCCGGCTCCTCGTCGATGCCGTACGCGATCTCCAGGGAACCGCCGCCGATGTCCAGGACCAGCAGCTTTCCGGCGGACCAGCCGAACCAGCGGCGTACCGCGAGGAAGGTCAGCCGGGCCTCCTCGGCGCCCGAGAGGACCTGGAGCTCGACACCGGTCTCGGCCTTCACGCGCGCGAGGACGTCGTCGGCGTTGCTGGCCTCCCGCACGGCGGAGGTGGCGAACGGCAGCACAGCCTCGACGCCCTTGTCCTCGGCGGCCTGCAAGGCGTCCTGGACGACGGCGACCAGTTTCTCGACCCCGTCGGGGCCGATCGCGCCGTTGCCGTCGAGCAGTTCGGCAAGGCGCAACTCCGCCTTGTGCGAGTGCGCCGGCAGCGGGCGCGCGCCGGGGTGTGCATCCACCACCAGCAGATGCACCGTGTTAGATCCCACGTCGAGGACACCGAGTCTCATGTACGGAACGCTACTGCCACCTGGGACATAACCGGTGCTCGGAGCCGTCCCCGATGCCGCCTCGGGCGTCATACCCTGGACGGGTGCCAAAGACGAAAAAGACGAAGGACCACAAGGGCGCCAAATCTGCCGACGGTTCTTCGCCGGTGAAGCCACCGAAGACGCCGGCGACATCGCCGTCGAAGTCGCCCGTGATGTCGAAGAAGGCCCTGGCAGCGGACGAGAAGGGCCTCGACTTCGCGCGGGCATGGGTGGAATTCCCTGATCCGGCGGACGACGAGCAGGTGTTCCGCTGCGATCTGACCTGGCTGACCTCCCGCTGGAACTGCATCTTCGGCAGCGGCTGCCAGGGCATCCAGGCGGGCCGCGCGGACGACGGCTGCTGCTCGCTGGGCGCGCACTTCTCCGACGAGGACGACGAGAAGCGGGTCGCCGAGCATGTGGCGAGGCTCACGCCGGAGATCTGGCAGCACCACGCCGAGGGCACGGAGCACGGCTGGATCTCGGAGGACGACGAGGGCTCCCGCCAGACCCGCCCCTTCAACGGCTCCTGCATCTTCCAGAACCGCCCCGGTTTCGCGGGCGGCGCGGGCTGCTCGCTGCACATCCTGGCGCTGAAGGAGGGCCGCGAGCCGCTGGAGACCAAGCCGGACGTCTGCTGGCAGCTCCCGATCCGCCGGACGTACGACTGGATCGACCGCCCCGACGACACGCGCGTCCTGCAGGTCTCGATCGGCGAGTACGACCGCAGGGGCTGGGGTCCGGGCGGCCACGACCTGCACTGGTGGTGCACGTCGGCGACATCGGCACACGGCGCGGGCGACCCGGTGTACGTCTCGTACCGCCCGGAACTGACCGAACTGATGGGCAAGGCAGGCTACGACCGCCTGGTGGAGCTGTGCGAGGAACGCCTCGCATCACAACTCCCCTTGCTGGCCCCTCACCCGGCGGACCCTGCGGACTGACAGATCCTCCGGACGGATGCCTCGTACAGCGCCCCGTCAGGGGCGCTGGGGGTACCCCCGGCCGAAGGCTGGGGGAGGAACTGCGCGACCAGCCACGACGCCGCCGCACCCGTCGACGTACCGCAACCAGCCACGGCGGGTACCGCCAGCCCGGCACCGCCGAACTCCACCGTCGTGGCCGAGCACCGTCGCGGCGGGAGGATGGGGACCGGCGAGAGAAGAGACCAACGGGACGGCCGGACGGCGGCGACAAAAAAGCCGCAGGCGGCTCTCACGGAGCCGTCGGTGCGCTCTCGGTCGCCGTCGGTGAAGCCGGCCCCGTCGGGCCGGCGGTGTCCGAGTCGGTGGGTGTGGGGGTCGGTGTCGGCCCGCTCGACGTCGGCGGGTCGGTGACCGGCGGTGTCGGTCCTGCGGATGCCGACTCGGTGGCCGTCGGCCCGGGCGCCCCCGTGGACGGGGGTTTCGGTCCCCGGCGCGTCGGCGGAGCCGCCCCGTACCCGTCGATCGACACCACCGCCCCCGCCGGCGCCACCGCCACCCGCGCCCCCCAGTGCCCGGCCGGCTCCCGCAGCTGATCGACGTACACCTTGATCGTGAACGACTCGCCCGGCCGGAGCGTTCCCGTGGACCGGGAGAAGTACAGCCAGCCCGCCGGCGTGGCCACCGACCACCGCACCGCCGAGTCCCCGGACGCCGCGAGTGTGATCAACGTCGTGTCGCCCTCGTTGGCGGCGGTGACCGCGAGGTGCCCCGCACCGGCCGCCCTGGCGGTGCCCCCGACCACGCTGATCACCTCCACCGACACATCGGCCCTGCCGTCCTTGCCGACGCGCGGGCCCGGTCTGGTGCCGGCGCTGCCCGCGTTGCCGGCGTTCTGGTAGCCCCGGGCGTCGCCGCCGTCGAGCGCGTCGGGGCCGGCGGCCTCCCGCGCGGTCGCGGACGGACCCTCGTGGGCATCCGCCGGCGAGCCCCGGTACGCGGCCCACAGGGCGAGCACCGGCGCCGCCACCACCGTTGCGACGACGGTGGTCGTGACGGCACGCGCGCGTAGCCGGTCGCGCCGGGCCGCGCGGTCCTTGGGGTCCATCGGGAAACCACGCCGGTCGAAGCGCGGCACGGCGGCGCCACGCGCGCGTGGCTGGTGCGCCAGCACCATGTGCAGGGCCGCGCGGGGCGCCTCCAGGACGGGCAGCTCGGCGGGCGTGGTCATCGCGCCGGGCCATCGCCCGGGGGCCACGCGTTCGGCGGTACGGCGGCAGCGCGGGCAGTCGTCGACGTGCCGGACCAGCTCGCGGCGCAGGGCGCTGCTGAGCACCAGCTGGCTGTCCCCGGTGAGGTGGGACACGCTCGGGCAGCCGCCGGTCTCGACGACGGCGAGGGCCGCCCGGGTGCGCTCGACCTCACAGGCGGCGGAGGAGAGCAGTTCACGGGCGGCGGCCAGGTCCATGCCGAGGACGGCGGCGACCTCGTGGGCGGCGAGGTGGTGGCGCACGGCGAGTTCGAGCGCCTCGCGCTGCTCGGGGGTGGTGCCGGCGGCCTCGGGCCAGGCGAGCAGGGCGAGTTCACCGCGCCGCTGCTCCTCGATCTCGGTGGCGACCAGCGGGTCCGGGTCGATGTGGCGGCCCGCCGCGTGGGTGGCCTGACGTTTCTGCTTGGCCTGGACCAAGCCGCGCAGACAGGCCCAGCGGGCCAGCGCGTACAGCCAGGCGCGGCGGTCGTCGGCCGCCTCCGGGACGCGCTGGCCACGCCGCTCGGCGAGTGCGATGACGTCCCCGAGGGCGGCGGTGGCCGCGTCGTGGTCGCACAGCACCGACAGGCAGTAGGTGAACAGGCCGTCCAGGTACGGCTCGTAGCGCGCCGGCGTCCGCTGCGCCAGCGTGCGCGCCGCGGTGCGATCGCGCGCCGCGCGCGCCTCCCGGTGCGCCCGGTGTGCGCCGGTCATGCGGGTCGAGGTCTCCGGAGTGCTGCTCATCACCCGTGCGACCGTAGGCGGCGGCGTATCGCCCCTTCTTGCGGCTTGAGCACTTTTAATCCGTACGGGTGAAACGATCCCTCATAAGGGGACAGGAACCCGTTGTTCCGCGGCTCGTCCCTCGTATCCCGTGGCCGAGACCGGTCCGCCCACACCCGTCACGGGGGCCACCGTGGTCCCGTTGTCGGTGGCGGGGACTACGGTTTCCGCATGGCCACCCGTACCAAGACCGCCAAGGACCGACCGTCGTACCGCTGCACCGAGTGCGGCTGGCAGACGGCCAAGTGGCTCGGCCGCTGCGCCGAGTGCCAGGCCTGGGGGACCGTCGAGGAGTACGGCACGCCCGCGGTCCGTACGACGGCACCCGGCCGTGTCACCACGTCCGCGGTGCCCATCGGGCAGGTCGACGGCCGCCAGGCCACCGCGCGCACGACCGGCGTGCCCGAGCTGGACCGGGTCCTCGGCGGCGGCCTCGTCCCCGGCGCGGTCGTGCTGCTCGCGGGCGAGCCCGGCGTCGGCAAGTCCACCCTCCTGCTCGACGTGGCGGCCAAGTCGGCCAGCGACGAGCACCGCACCCTCTATGTCACCGGCGAGGAGTCCGCGAGCCAGGTCCGGCTGCGCGCCGACCGGATCGGCGCCCTCGACGACAACCTCTATCTCGCCGCCGAGACCGACCTGTCCGCCGTCCTCGGCCACTTGGACGCGGTGAAGCCGTCGCTGCTCATCCTCGACTCGGTGCAGACCGTCGCCTCCCCCGAGATCGACGGTGCGCCGGGCGGCATGGCCCAGGTCAGGGAGGTGGCCGGGGCGCTCATCCGGGCCTCCAAGGAGCGGGGCATGTCGACGCTCCTCGTGGGCCATGTCACCAAGGACGGCGCGATCGCCGGCCCGCGGCTCCTCGAACACCTCGTGGATGTCGTCCTCCACTTCGAGGGCGACCGGCATGCCCGCCTCCGTCTGGTCCGGGGCGTGAAGAACCGCTACGGCGCCACCGACGAGGTCGGCTGCTTCGAGCTGCACGACGAGGGCATCACCGGTCTCGCCGACCCGAGCGGACTCTTCCTGACGCGGCGCGACGAACCGGTCCCGGGTACCTGCCTGACGGTGACCCTGGAGGGCCGCCGCCCGCTGGTCGCCGAGGTCCAGGCGCTGACCGTGGACTCCCAGATCCCCTCCCCCCGCCGGACCACCTCGGGCCTGGAGACCTCCCGGGTGTCGATGATGCTGGCGGTGCTGGAGCAGCGGGGGCGCATCAGCGCGCTCGGCAAGCGGGACATCTACTCCGCGACGGTCGGCGGGGTGAAGCTCTCCGAGCCCGCCGCCGACCTGGCCATCGCCCTCGCCCTGGCCTCCGCGGCCAGCGACACCCCCCTCCCGAAGAACCTGGTCGCGATCGGCGAGGTCGGCCTCGCGGGCGAGGTCAGACGGGTCACCGGCGTCCAGCGCAGGCTTTCGGAGGCGCACCGTCTCGGCTTCACACACGCGCTCGTACCGGGCGATCCGGGCAAGATCCCGCCGGGCATGAAGGTCCTGGAAGTCGCGGACATGGGGGACGCCCTGCGGGTGCTGCCGCGCTCCCGTCGTCGAGAGGCCCCACAGGAGGCGGAGGAGCGCCGGTAGACTTTGCCCTGGTCTCGCCCGTCCGTACGAACCGAGTGCGGGTGCGGGAGCGCCTCAGAACCTGCGACCGGAGGAATGCAGTGGCAGCCAACGACCGGGCATCGGCTCCCGGAAAGTCCGGTGGGAGTGCCGGTTCGGATGGCCTGATGCGCGCCTCGCTGAGCGCCGTGGCTCCGGGCACGTCCATGCGGGACGGCCTGGAGCGGGTCCTCCGCGGCAACACGGGCGGACTCATCGTCCTCGGCTTCGACAAGTCGGTCGAGACGATGTGCACGGGCGGTTTCGTGCTGGACGTCGAGTTCACGGCGACCCGGCTGCGTGAGCTGTGCAAGCTCGACGGCGGCATCGTGATCTCGTCCGATCTGTCCAAGATCCTCCGGGCGGGTGTCCAGTTCGTACCGGACGCGACGATCCCGACGGAGGAGACGGGCACCCGGCACCGGACGGCGGACCGTATCTCCAAGCAGGTCGGGTACTCGGTGGTCTCGGTCTCCCAGTCGATGCGGCTGATCGCGCTGTACGTCGGCGGTCAGCGCCGCGTCCTGGAGGACTCCGCGGCGATCCTGTCCCGCGCGAACCAGGCGCTCGCGACCCTGGAGCGTTACAAGCTCCGGCTGGACGAGGTCGCGGGAACGTTGTCGGCGCTGGAGATCGAGGACCTGGTGACGGTCCGCGATGTGTCGGCCGTCGCCCAGCGACTGGAGATGGTGCGCCGGATCGCCACGGAGATCGCCGAGTACGTCGTCGAGCTGGGCACCGACGGGCGGCTGCTCGCGCTCCAGCTCGACGAGTTGATCGCCGGCGTCGAGCCCGAGCGGGAACTGGTCGTACGGGACTATGTGCCGGAGCCCACGGCGAAGCGTTCCCGCACGGTCGACGAGGCGCTCGCCGAGCTGGACGCGCTGAGCCACGCCGAGCTGCTCGAACTGCCGACGGTGGCCCGGGCGCTCGGGTACACGGGTTCGCCGGAGGCGCTGGACTCGGCGGTGTCGCCGCGCGGCTTCCGGCTGCTGGCGAAGGTGCCGCGGCTGCCGGGGGCGATCATCGACCGGCTGGTGGAGCATTTCGGCGGTCTGCAGAAGCTGCTCGCCGCGAGCGTGGACGATCTGCAGACGGTTGACGGGGTCGGCGAGGCTCGGGCGCGGAGTGTGCGCGAGGGGCTGTCGCGGCTGGCCGAGTCTTCGATTCTTGAGCGGTATGTCTGATTTCGCCTAATAGCTCGGCGGGGTGCACTGTTCGGCGAGCGCGGCCCGGTGGGGGTTGATCGCGCAGTTCCCCGCGCCCCTTCGGGGCGCTTCCCCTACAGGGCGTTTCAGTCCGCCGACAGTACGAACGACGCCTGTGTCTTCGTGAAGCCCGGGGCCTGTGCCTGCAGCAGGTACGTGCCCGTTGCGGCCGAACCCGCCGGGGGCGTCGCGCAGTTCGCCGCGCTGGGCTTGCGGTCCCACTTGAGCGTGTACGTGATGCTGCTCCCGGCCGGCACCCGGTACCACTGGCTTCCCGGCGTCTTCGGGCAGTCCGCCGACGACCAGTAGCTGTCGTCCGCGTTGGCCGCCGTGATCGTCAACACCGCGCTCTTCGGCCCGAGGTCGACCTTGCAGTCGCTGGACGACGTGTTCTTCGCGGTGAGTTCGAAGGTCGGCGTCTGCTCCGGCGAGTAGGAGTTGTGCAGGCTCTTCAGGCTCAACGCCACGGCTCCGGCCGTGCAGTTGGGGAGGGAGGACGTGCCGGGCAGCGAGGCGACCGTACCGCCGGAGCCGGAGACGACGTCTCCCCCGCCCGACGAGGAACCGCCGGAACCGGACGACGAGTCACCGTTCGATCCGTCCGAGCCGTCCGAACTCCCGTCGTCCGAACCGGAAGTGGACCCCGAACCGGAAGTGGATCCCGAACCGCCCCCGCTGGACTCGTCCCGCCCGCCGGGCGCCTGGCTGATCGCCGGCCCGCTGCCGGAGGGCCCCGGGGTGATCGTGGACACGGGACCCTTGCCGTCCGCCCCGCCGGCGGTCTTCTTTCCGCCCCCGCCGCCCGACGTCACGATCCAGGTGATCAGCAGCGCCAGCACGGCGACCACGGACACGATGATGACCCTCCGTCGCCAGTAGATGGAGGAGGGAAGCGGCCCGACCGGATTGCGCAGAGATCCCACGGCGCAAACTGTACGAGAGATCCGTGCACTTCCTCGCCCCACCCGCCGCCCAAACCTCAACTTTTCCGGATCATCATTCCGGCAACTCCCGTCGGCGCGGCCCCTCTTCGTGTGCCAGGACCGGAAGACGGGCCGTCCGTCGGCGTCAACCCCGGCCCCGCCGCGAACCACGTCCACCCCACCCGTCGCAGGACGTGGCAGGATCGGAAGGGCCATGACTGAGAAGCTCCACGCCCCCGTGATCGCCTGGTTCGACGCCCATGCCCGTGACCTCCCCTGGCGCCGCCCGGAGGCGGGCCCATGGGGGGTGATGGTCAGCGAGTTCATGCTGCAGCAGACGCCGGTGAGCCGGGTGCTGCCCGTCTACGAGCAGTGGCTGGCCCGCTGGCCGCGCCCCGCCGACCTGGCCGCGGAGGCGCCCGGCGAGGCGGTCCGCGCCTGGGGCCGGCTCGGCTACCCGCGCCGCGCCCTGCGGCTGCACGGCGCCGCGGTCGCCATAACGGAACGGCACGACGGGGACGTACCGACGGACCACGCGCAGTTGCTCGCGCTGCCGGGTATCGGGGAGTACACGGCCGCGGCCGTCGCCTCCTTCGCCTACGGGCAGCGGCACGCCGTGCTCGACACCAATGTGCGACGGGTGTTCGCGCGGGCCGTGACCGGTGTGCGGTACCCGCCGAACGCCACCACCGCCGCCGAGCGCAAGCTCGCCCGCGAACTGCTCCCCGAGGACGACAGGACCGCCGCCCGCTGGGCCGCCGCCTCCATGGAGCTGGGCGCGCTGGTGTGCACGGCGAAGAACGAGACGTGCGTGCGGTGCCCGATCGCCGGGGAGTGCGCCTGGCGGCTGGCCGGCAAGCCGGAGCACGAGGGGCCGCCCCGGCGCGGGCAGACGTACGCCGGTACGGACCGGCAGGTGCGGGGCAAGCTGCTCGCCGTGCTGCGCGAGGCGCACGCCCCCGTGCCGCAGGCGGCGCTCGACCGGGTGTGGCACGAGCCGGTGCAACGCGCACGCGCACTGGACGGGCTGGTCTCGGACGGGCTGGTGGAACCGCTCGCCGGCGGTCTGTACCGGCTTCCGCTGGGCTGACACACAGCCACATCACAGTGGACGAGGCCGTGTTACAGCCCTGACCACACGACAAATGCATCCATAATCAGGCATAAGGCCGCGACCGCTTACCCCGAACTCATCTCCGTTACACAACCGACGGACAGCCGATTGCTACCCGAAGGCTGCTCCGCACAGCCCCGTGACAACGAGTCCGTAGCTTCGTTTCTGTGCCCGCCACGACCGGGCGGGACAGCAGGAACTCAGGGCCGAGGGCCGGGGAAAACGGGGATCGGGAGGCGGTTGATCATGGCGCAGGGCGAGGTGCTCGAATTCGAGGAGTACGTCCGCACCCGGCAGGACGCGCTGCTGCGCAGCGCCCGCCGGCTGGTCCCGGACCCGACGGACGCCCAGGACCTGCTCCAGACCGCGCTGGTACGGACGTACGGCCGCTGGGACGGCATCGCCGACAAGAAGCTCGCGGACGCCTACCTTCGCCGGGTCATGATCAACACGCGGACCGAGTGGTGGCGGGCCCGCAAGCTGGAGGAGGTCCCCACCGAGCAGCTGCCCGACGCCTGCGTGGAGGACTCCACCGAGCAGCACGCGGACCGCGCGCTCCTTATGGACATCATGAAGGTTCTGGCTCCGAAGCAGCGCAGTGTCGTGGTGCTGCGACACTGGGAGCAGATGTCCACGGAGGAGACGGCCGCCGCCCTCGGCATGTCGGCCGGAACGGTCAAGAGCACGCTGCACCGGGCGCTCGCCCGGCTCCGCGAGGAGCTGGAGGCACGCGACCTCGACGCACGCGCGCTGGAGCGTGAGGAGCGGGAGCGTTGCGCGGCCTGACCGACGCCGGCCCCAGCCGGGGCCCGGCGAGTGCACAGGCGGTGATCACGGCGGCGGCCGTGCTCGCCGCCCTCGCCCTTTTCGCCGTCGCCTGCGGCACCGGCGGCACCGGCGCCCGTGACGAGGGCCCGGCACACGCCGACTCGGTCGGGAACGCCCCGGCCGCCAAGGTTCCCTCGCCCAATCCGTCGCAGTCCTACGACAAGGTCAACGCGGTCGCCCTGGTGAAGGCCGACCCGGCGGTCTCAGCCACGGTGAAGCGGGACCTGAAGCCGTGCTCGGGAAACGAGTACCCGGTCGACGTGACATACGGCAATCTGACCGGCGGCACGGTGGACGACGTGGTCGTCAACGTGCTGACCTGTGGGGACGCGGGCGGTCCGGGTTTCGGAGTCGGGGCGTATGTGTACCGCAACGAGAGCGGCGCGTACTTGAATGTCTTCAAGGCGGAGGAGTCCCCGGTCTACGCGGAGATCGACAAGGGCGACCTGAGCGTGACCAAGCAGGTGTACGAGAAGGGCGACCCGGTGTCGAGCCCTTCCGGCGAGAACGTGATCACGTACAGCTGGGCCGCGGGACACTTCGTCCAGCAGGACTTCCACCACACCGACTACGGCAACGTGGCCGGCGGCGACACCGAGGACCCCTCCGGCACCAGCTGACCGCCCACCGACAACACGAGAGAGCCGGGATGGCAGACCAGACCCACGTCCTGTTCGTCGAGGACGACGATGTCATCCGCGAGGCCACCCAGCTCGCCCTGGAGCGGGACGGCTTCGCGGTCACCGCCATGCCCGACGGGCTGTCCGGACTGGAGGCCTTCCGCGCCGACCGGCCCGACATCGCCCTGCTGGACGTGATGGTCCCGGGTCTGGACGGGGTGAGCCTGTGCCGGCGCATCCGCGACGAGTCCACCGTGCCCGTGATCATGCTGTCGGCGCGCGCCGACTCGATCGACGTGGTGCTGGGCCTGGAGGCGGGCGCCGACGACTACGTCACCAAGCCGTTCGACGGCGCCGTGCTGGTCGCCCGGATCCGGGCGGTGCTGCGGCGCTTCGGGCACGCGAGCGGCGGCGCCCACGCCGAGGACCCCGCCCCGTCGGTGAACGGCGGCCCGTTGGTCTTCGGCGACGGCGAGCTGGAGATCGACACCGAGGGCATGGAGGTGCGCCGGGCCGGGCAGCCGGTCGCGCTGACGCCCACCGAGATGCGGCTGCTCCTGGAGTTCTCCTCGGCACCGGGGACCGTACTCTCCCGTGACAAGCTGCTCGAACGCGTCTGGGACTACGGCTGGGGCGGGGACACCCGGGTCGTCGACGTCCATGTGCAGCGGTTGCGCACCAAGATCGGCCAGGACCGGATCGAGACGGTCCGCGGTTTCGGCTACAAGTTGAAGGCCTGAGCGGGGCGGTCATGCGGGGGATCACGAGATTCGTCCGGTACCGGGGTCCGGGTCTGCGCACCGGGCTCCGGTGGAAGCTGAGCGCGGCGATCGCGGTGGTCGGCGCGCTGGTCGCGATCGCACTGAGCCTGGTGGTGCACAACGCCGCCCGGGTCTCGATGCTGGACAACGCCCGTGAGCTGGCCAACCAGCGGCTCCAGATCGGCCAGCGCAACTACGAGTCGTACGGACGGGCGAACTTCCCGGACGTCAAGGTCAACGACCCGCAGCTGCCGGACGCCCTGCGCGACCGGGTCGACGCGGGCCGCCGGGCGACCGACGTCATCGACCACGGCAGCGGCGCGCCGGACATCTGGGCGGCGGTGCAGGCCAAGGACGGGCGGGTGCTGTCCCTGCACGGCACCTTCCCGAACCGCAGCAGCAACGTACTGAAGGACCTCGACCAGGCCCTGGTCATCGGCTCCATCGCGGTGGTGCTCGGCGGCAGCGCGCTCGGCGTGCTGATCGGCGGACAGCTCTCGCGCCGGCTGCGCAAGGCGGCGGCCGCGGCCAACCAGGTCGCCCAGGGCGAGCCGGACGTACGGGTGCGGGAGGCGATCGGCGGGGTCGTCCGGGACGAGACCGACGACCTGGCGCGCGCGGTGGACGCCATGGCGGACGCGCTGCAGCAGCGGCTGGAGGCCGAGCGGCGGGTGACCGCCGACATCGCGCACGAGCTGCGGACGCCGGTGACAGGGCTGCTCACGGCGGCCGAACTCCTTCCGCCCGGCCGTCCGACCGAACTGGTCCTGGACCGGGCGAAGGCGATGCGCACCCTCGTCGAGGACGTCCTGGAGGTGGCCCGCCTCGACAGCGCCTCCGAGCGTGCCGAGCTGCAGGACATCATGCTGGGCGAGTTCGTCGCCCGGAGGGTGGCCGCGAAGGACCCCGGGATCGAGGTGCGGGTGGTGCACGAGTCGGAGGTCACCACCGACCCGCGCCGTCTGGAGCGGGTGCTGTTCAACCTGCTCGCCAACGCGGCCCGGCACGGCAAGCCGCCCATCGAGGTGACCGTCGAGGGCCGGGTCATCCGGGTCCGCGACCACGGCCCCGGCTTCCCCGAGGAACTGCTCGTCGAGGGCCCGAGCCGGTTCCGCACCGGCAGCGCCGACCGCGCGGGCCAGGGCCACGGCCTGGGGCTGACCATCGCGGCCGGGCAGGCCCGGGTGCTGGGCGCCCGGCTGACCTTCCGCAACATCCGTCCGGCGGGCGCACCCGACCACATCCCGGCGGAGGGCGCGGTGGCGGTGCTGTGGCTGCCCGAGCACGCGCCGACGGCCACCGGGAGCTACCCGGTGCTGCCGGGACCGGCGCAGGCCGGAAGCCGCTGAGGAGCGGTCGTGGCCGTCAGGTGACGGCCACGAGGATCTCCTCACCCCGTGACGGGAGCAGACCGTCCGTGCGCCCGGTGAAGTAACGGCCGGCGAGTTCCCCGGCGGACACATGCCGGGTCTCACGGAAGCCGGCCGCCGCGGCCAGGGCCGCCATCCGCTCGGGCGAGTAGAAGCTCAGGAAGGGCGTGCCGGAGGCCCGGGCGCCCCGCTCTGCCACCCTCAACTGCTCCTGCTGGTCGGGCTCGACGTCCTCGATCGGCCGCAGGAACGTCGTGACCAGCGTCGACCCGGGGGCCAGCTCGGCGATGTGCCGGAGGGTGGCGGCGACGGCGTCCTCGGTGAGGTACATGGTGACCCCGGCGGAGGCGACCACGGCCGGCCGCCCCGGATCGAACCCGGCGGCCGCCAGCTGTCCCCACCAGTCCCCCTCGAACTCCACCGGCACCAGCCGCAGCCAGCCGGGTATGCCGTACCCCAGCTCGGCCAGCCGCCCCCGCTTCCACTCCACCGCCCCGGCGCGGTCGGCCTCGAACACCCGCAGTCCCGCGGCCTCCGCGGCGGCCGCACGGCGCTGCGCGAACGTGTCGAGCCCGGCCCCGAGGACGAGGTACTGGTCCACCCCGCGCCCGGCCTCCGCCTCCACCAGGTCCTCGACGAACCGGGCCCGGGCCACGATGGACGCCCGGGTCCGCCGGGTGGCCTCGACGTCCATGTCCGGCCGGGCCCGCCAGTCGTCGCCGGCGCCGGACAGCCGTAGCCCCACCTCGTCCTCGATGACATGGGGCGGTGCGTCGGCGTGCAGATGCAGCGCCCGCCACAGGGCGGTGCGGACGGCGGTGTGGTCGGGCCCTGTCCGCGTGGTCATGCTCAGAACTCCTTGGAGAAGTCGAGCTCCTCGCTGCGCTGGGTCAGCGAGTACCAGTTGCCGTTGTCGTCGCGGAAGATCGCCTCGATGCCGTACGGCCGCTCCTTGGGCTCCTGGACGAACTCGACGCCCCGGGCGCTGAAGGTCTCGTAGTCCCCCCGGCAGTCGTCGGTGCTGAACGCCCCCGCGCCCATCACCCCCTTGGCGACCAGCTTGCGCAGCGCCTCCGCGGACTCGGGGTCGAGGCCGGGTCCGTCCAGGCGCATCAGGGTGAGCCGGACGTCCGGCTGGCCCTTGGCGCCGACGGTGACCCAGCGCATGTCCCCCATCGCGATGTCGTCGCGCACCTCGAAGCCGAGTTTCTCGGTGAAGAAGGCCTTGGTGCGCTGCTGGTCGAAGGTCCACACGGTGGTGATGGCCAGGCCCTGGATCATGGCTCTGCTCTCCTGCTTCTCTGGACGGAAGGTCGCTGTTCCTGTCCGTCACGGTAGGCAGGCCGGTCCGGGCCGCGCTTCTCGGAAGTTGCGCTCCTGCCGGGGAAGCCGCCGGCCCAGAGCAGGGCGTAGCAGCCGGGGATGAGGGAGGCGCCGCGGCCGACGTGCGCGGTCCGGTACTCGGTGGGGCTGAGCCCCGTACGGGTCTTGAACCTCGCCGAGAAGGTGCCGAGGCTGCTGAAGCCGACCAGGTGGCAGATCTCGGTGACGGTGAGGTCCGCGCTCCGCAGCAGCTCCTCCGCCCGCTCGATCCTGCGGTGCGTCAGATACTGGCCGGGCGTCTCGCCGTACGCCTCCTTGAAGGCGCGGAGGAAGTGGTACCGCGAGTACCCGGCGTGCGCGGCGACCGCGTCGAGGTCCAGGTCCGGGTCGGCCCAGTCCCGGTCCATGGCGTCCTTGGCACGCCGTAGCTGACGCAGTTTGTCCATGAGGCCGATGGTGACACGCGGCACTGACAACGCCGGCCGCCTCGGCACAGCCGCGGGACAGCCGCGGGACAACAGAAAGCGGGTGGTTCGGGGGATGCGGTCCCCGGAACCACCCGCTGCTGGCTCGTTGCTCAGACGGCCTCGACGACCGGCATCGGCGCCGCTTCGTCGGAGCCCGCCTTCTGGGCCCCGCCCTTCAGCGGGACCTCCTTGACGAACACCGCCGCCACCAGCACCGCCACGGCGATCCCGGCGCCGAGCAGGAACGCCGAGTGCGTACCGGCCGACACCGCGTGCTGGTACGCCTCGCGCGCCGCCGCCGGCAGCTTCGCCAGGCTCTTCGCGTCCAGCTGCGCCGACTGCTCGGTGATCTTGGAGCCGATCGAACCGGCCCGCTCGGCCATGACGTCCTTGACCCGGTTGTTGAAGATCGCGCCCATGATGGCGACACCGAAGGAGGAGCCGAGGGTACGGAACAGGGTGGTCGAGGAGGACGCGACGCCCATGTCCTTCATCTCCACGCTGTTCTGCGCGACCAGCATGGTGATCTGCATCAGGCAGCCCATGCCGAGACCGACGACGGCCATGAACACGCCGGAGGTCAGGCGGGAGGTGTTCGTGTCCATGGTGGACAGCAGGTACATCCCGACGGCCAGCAGCACACCGCCGGCGATCGGGAAGACCTTGTAGCGGCCGCTGTTGGTGGTGACCCGCCCGGCGACCATCGAGGTCACCAGCATCGCGCCGAGCATCGGAAGGAGCAGCAGACCGGAGTTGGTCGCGGACGCGCCCTGCACGGACTGCTGGTACAGCGGCAGGAACAGCGTGGCGCCGAACATCACGAAGCCCACGATGAAGCCGATGATCGACATCAGGGTGAAGTTGCGGCTGCGGAAGATGTGCAGCGGCAGGACCGGTTCGGCGGCCTTGGTCTGCCAGAAGACGAACCCGACGAGGGCGGCGACACCGATGGCGATCAGTTCCATGATCCGCGCGGACGTCCAGGCGTACTCGGAACCGCCCCAGGTGGTGACCAGCACGATCGAGGTGATGCCGAGGGTCAGCAGGCCGGCGCCGAGGTAGTCGATACGGGCCTTGTTCCGCTTCTTCGGCAGGTGCAGTACGGCGCTGATGGCGATCAGCGCGACGACGCCGAGCGGCAGGTTGATGTAGAAGGCCCAGCGCCAGCCCCAGTTGTCGGTGATGGTGCCGCCGACCAGCGGGCCGCCGATCATCGCCAGCGCCATGACGCCGGCCATCATGCCCTGGTACTTGCCGCGCTCGCGGGGCGGGATCAGGTCACCGATGATCGCCATGACGCCGACCATCAGACCACCGGCGCCGAGCCCCTGAACGGCCCGGAACCCGATCAGCTCGCCCATGTTCTGGGCCATGCCGCTGAGCGCGGAGCCGATCAGGAAGATGACTATGGAGGTCATGAAGGCGCCCTTGCGCCCGTACATGTCGCCGATCTTGCCCCAGAGCGGAGTCGACGCGGCGGTCGCCAGGGTGTAGCCGGTCACGACCCACGACAGGTGTTCGAGGCCGCCCAGTTCGCCCACGATCGTCGGCATCGCGGTGCCCACGATCATGTTGTCGAGCATGGCGAGCATCATCGCGATCATGAGGGCCAGCAGCACGACCCGTACGCTCTTGGGCTGTTTCTCCGGCTGGTCCGCCGTGTCCTGTGGCTGCTCCTGGCCGGTGCCGGCCGCCTGGGTGTCCGCCATCTCTCCCACTCCCCCTGGCGACAGCTACTTACTTGCCGCCCGGCTAGTTCGTTACACTAGGAAGGTAGACCTGTCACTAGCCGGTCGTCAAGTAAGTTACGGAGCCGGGCGTCCGGGTCCGCCGGCCGGTCGGCAGGCGAGTTTTCGCGGGAGTGCGAGGAGTAAGAGGATGGGCGTCATCATGGACGGCACCAAGCAGCAGCGCCGCGGCAACACCCGCCAGCGCATCCAGGACGTGGCCCTCGAACTCTTCGCCGAGCAGGGCTACGAGAAGACCTCCCTGCGGGAGATCGCCGAGCGCCTCGACGTGACCAAGGCCGCCCTGTACTACCACTTCAAGACCAAGGAAGAGATCCTGGTCAGCGTCTTCGAGGACCTGACGCAGCCGATCCAGGACCTCATCGAGTGGGGCAAGGGCCAGCCGCACACCCTGGAGACCAAGCAGGAGATCGTACGGCGCTACAGCCAGGCGCTCACCGAGGCCGAACCGCTGTTCCGCTTCATGCAGGAGAACCAGGCGACGGTCCGGGAACTGAGGATCGGCGACACCTTCAAGGACCGGATGCGCGGCCTGCGGACCATCCTCATGGACCCGGACGCACCCCTGACCGACCAGGTCCGCTGCGTCAGCGCGATCTTCACGCTGCACGCCGGGATGTTCATCATGCAGGACATCGAAGGCGACCCCCAGAAGAAGCGCGAGGCCGCTCTGGAGGTCGCGGTGGACCTGGTGACCCAGGCCCACAGGGGTTCTTCGGCCGCCGGCTAGACGTCGGTCGATGTCCGGCTGGACGGCGGCCGGACTCCGGTCAGACCTTGAGGCCCTTGGCGCGCAGGAAGGCGACCGGGTCGACGGCGGAGCCGTAGTTCGGGGTCGTACGGATCTCGAAGTGCAGGTGCGGCCCGGTGGAGTTGCCGGTGTTGCCGGACCGGGCGATGTGCTGACCGGCCTTCACGGTCTGCCCGATCCTGACGTCGACGCGCGAGAGATGCGCGTACTGCGAGTACTGGCCGCTCGCGTGCTTGATGACGATGGCGTTGCCGTACGCGGGACCGTCACCGGCGCCGTTGCCGCCGGCCTTGACGACGGTGCCGTCGTGCGCGGCGACGACGTCGGTGCCGCTCGGCACCGCGAAGTCCTGGCCGCTGTGCTTGGCGGCCCACATGCCACCGGCCTGGTCGAAGGTCGCGGAGAGCGTGTACTTCTTCACCGGGTCGACCCAGGCGGCCGCACTGGAGGTGGTGGCCGACGCGACCCCCGACCCCACCACGGCCGCGACCCCGACTCCGGCGGCCAGAACGGCGGCCCGGTTGCGGAGCGAGGACGTACGGGGGGCACGGAAAGCGGCGCGCAAGGACATCGGAACCTCATGGGATGGGCAACAGGGACTCCCGCCCGGCACCGGCTCACACCGGCAGCCGCCGAACGGGTCATCCCTTGGTAACCCGAACAGCAGGAATCGCCCAAACCCCCCGATCTACGACGCTTCCTAGTATCCGGGCAGAAACTTGACTCTTTTTTCACAGAGCCCCCACGGCCGAGCAAACCCGACCCGGCACCGACACCGCGCCCCGGGCCGCGGAGGCCTTCGGGGGCAAAGCCCCCTCCTGCTCCGACGACAGATCGCACTATCACCGTTAGTAACGGACATTTCGCCCGTGCGGTATGTCACCGGCCCACGCGATCCGCGCCCACCGAAATATGTCGCACACCTCTGGCCACCTACCCACCGGTAACCCTACGGTTCCCCTCGCGCCATCTGCCCCACTCACCATGCCCCTGACATAGCCATGGACGCGAGAGGACACCCCCACCGATGACCACAGGCACCTGGACCCGCCGCATATCCGTCACCGTCGTCGCCCTGGCCGCGCTCGCCGGTGCGGCCGCACCGGCCCAGGCCGCGACGGAGAGCAGCTCCACCACGGTCGACTACGCCACCTGGCAGCAGGACTGCCAGTCCGTGATGGACCAGACCCTGCCCTACCTGAAGAGCCGGATCGCCGCCGCGAAGCCGGGCGAGAAGCAGGCGATCGTCTTCGACATCGACAACACCACGCTGGAGACCGACTTCGGCTTCAGCTACCCCCAGCCGGCCAACAAGCCGGTCCTGAACGTGGCCAGGTACGCCCAGGAGCACGGCGTCTCCCTGTTCTTCGTGACGGCCCGCCCCGGGATCATCTACCTGCCCACCGAGTACAACCTCGAGTACGACGGCTACCAGGTCTCCGGCCTGTACGTCCGCGGCTTCCTCGACCTCTTCAAGGACGTCGCCGCCTACAAGACCGCCCAGCGCGTCGACATCGAGAACAAGGGCTACGACATCATCGCGAACATCGGCAACAGCGCCTCCGACCTCTCGGGCGGCCACGCCGACAAGACGTTCAAGCTGCCGGACTACAACGGCCAACTGTCGTAACTCACCGCTAGGCTCCATCCGTTCGCGGACATCACGGGGGTGGCGGATGGAGCCGACGGTACTGGGCGGCAAGCTGGCGTCGAGCCTGATGGGTCCGCTGCTGAAGAGGCTCTTCGTGGCGGACGGGCCGGGCGCGGGGCTGGTGGACAGGCCGGTACGGCTGAGGAGCCTGGTGTCCTTCCGCGGCGAGAAACGCGCACTGGTCGAGAAGGACGTGCACAAGCTCGCCGAGCACCTGGTCCGGCAGGCGGTCGACTCACCGGGTGAGCCGCCCTTCCGGGCCGGGGAACAGATCGCCGTGGCCGACGCACTGGCCCGCAGACTGCTCGCCCTCGGCGATCTGGACATGGACGACGTCCAGGCCGTACGGCTGGGCCACCGCGAACTGGCCGCGAAGCTGGCGCACGCGGCAGCCGCGCCCGCCGGCCTTTCCCTCGACGCCCGCCACTTCCTCGACTCCGCCACGGAATGGGCCTGCCTCCAGATCCTGGAGTTCTTCACCCGCCGCTCCACCTTTGTGGCCCGCACCCTGGTGGAACAGACCCGTTCCCAGGCCGAACTGATCGCCAAGATCGACGCGTTGCTCGCCCGTACACCGCGCCCCGACGCACGTGACACCGGGTTCGAGCGCCGCTACCGCTCGTATGTCGCCCAGCACCACAACCACCTGACCATCTACGGCATCGATCTGCGGGACTCTCCCGACCACTGGCCGCTCGAAGTCGCCTATCTGAGCCTGGAAGCCACCGCCGACGAGGAGCGTTCCCTCCCCGGGGACGACTCCGGCCCGGCCCCCGCCACCCTCCGGCTGCCCGCCGAGGAGGCCCTCCACGCCCACGACCGCGTCCTGCTGCGCGGCGACGCGGGTTCGGGCAAGACGACGCTGGTGCAGTGGCTCGCGATGACGGCCGCGCAGGAGGGCGCACGCATCCCGTACGTCCTGCCGTTGCGCACCCTGATCCGCGGCGGCGCCCTCCCCGCCCCCGAGGCCTTCCTGACCGCGGTGAGCTGCCCGCTGTCCGCCCCCCAGGGCTGGGCGGAACGCGTCCTGGCGGCGGGCCGCGGCCTGGTCCTCGTCGACGGCCTGGACGAGATCCCCGACGCCGACCGCCACGGCACCCGCGCCTGGCTGCTCTCCCTCATCCACGCCTTCCCGGGCAACCGCTGGCTCCTGACCTCACGCCCCTCCGCGGTCCGCCCCGACTGGCTCGCCGCGGAGGGCTTCCGCGAACTGACCCTGGCCCCCATGCGCCGCACCGACGTGGCGACCTTCGTCCGCCGCTGGCACACGGCGGCCCGGGCCCCGGAGTTCGAGGGCCCGCTCCTCGACTCCCTCCGCACCAAACGCGACCTCGCCCGGCTCGCCACCAACCCCCTGATGTGCGGGCTGATCTGCGCCCTGCACCGGGAGCGGCGCGGCTATCTCCCCACCGGCCGCAAGGAGTTGTACGAGGCCGCCCTCACGATGCTGCTGGCCCGCCGCGACCGGGAGCGGGGCATGGGGTCCGTGGACGAGGTGCAGCTGGGCGAGGAGACCCAGCTGGAACTCCTGCAACGCCTCGCCTACGCGCTGGTGCTGAGCGGCCGTACCGAGATGGACCTGGAGACGGCCGAGGCGATCGTGGACCGCTGTCTGCCGTCCGTCGCGCTGCCCGGCGGCTGGAACGCGCCGACCGTGCTGCGCACCCTGCTCCTGCGCAGCGGCATGGTCCGCCAACCCGTCGCCGGGGTCCTGGACTTCGTGCACCGCACCTTCCAGGACTACCTGGGCGCACGGTACGCGGTGGAGGAGGGCCACCTGGACGTCCTCGTCGGCCACGCGGCCGACACCCAGTGGGAGGACGTGATCCGTATGGCGGTGGCGCATGCGCGGCCCCTGGAACGGGCCTTTCTGCTCCGGCAGTTGCTCGCCGGGGAAGTCCCCCGGCTGACTCTGCTGGCGCTCGCGTGTCTGGAGCATGCGGCGGCGCTGGACGCGGGGGTGCGTGCGGAGGTGGAGCGGCGGGCGGCGGAACTGATCCCGCCGCGGACCGCGGAGGACGCGAAGGCGCTGGCGGAGGCGGGCCCCCTGGTGCTGGAACTCCTGCCGGGGCCCGAGGGACTGACGCGGGAGGAGGCGCTGGGCGTCACGATCACCGCCTCGGTACTCGGCACCGAGGAGCCGGAGGGGGCCCTCGGGGTGCTGCGCCGGTTCCGCGATCATCCGGATCTGGAGGTACGCCGACAGCTCGCGGGAACCTGGAGCCGCTTCGACACCGCGGTGTACGCGTCGGAGGTGCTGGACCACCTGGATCGCGAGAGTCTCTTCGTGAGGTGCGAGTCGGCCGAGCAGCGGGCGGCGCTGGCCGGGATGCGGCCCTGGCACGGCCTCGCGTTTCTGGGCACGCACTCCGCCGAGCAGATCCTGGCCGCCGTGCCCGAGCCCGGGACCCTGACCTTCCTCGACCTCCGGGACAACCCGCTCCTCACCGACCTGGGCGCGCTGCTGCCCTTCGGATCCCTGCAGGAGCTGCAGCTGGCGCGCTGCCCGAAGGCACGCGGCCTGGACAGCCTCGCGGAGCTCTCCCTGGCCGGGCTCATCTGCGGGCAGATCGCCGACGTCACCGGCCTCGCGGCGCTGCGCTCGCTGGCCCGGCTCAGCGTGGAACAGGAGCTCCCGGGCGACAGCCTCACCGATCTGCTGCCCGTCGAGGCGGGACTGGAATTCCTGTTCCTCGGCCGGGACAGCACCAACCGCACCGGCCTGCGAGGCCTGGAGCACTGGACCAGCCTCACGGAGCTCAGCCTCGGGCCGCTGACGAGGGAACTGTCGGCGGCCGACTGGCAGGCGGTCGTCGCGCTGCCGAAGCTGAAGCAACTGCATCTGAACGCGCGGATCCTCCGGGAGCTGCCGCGCTCCATCGATCACATGCCGGAGCTTTCCGGCGTCAGCGCTCTGCGGGTCCCCGGGCTGCTCGGCACCGAGGACTTCTCCGCACTGGCCCGCCGGCTGCCGCGGCTGCGCACACTGACGCTGCAGAACATGCCGGGGCACACCTTCCCGCTGTCCCGCTTCGCCGAGCACTTCCCCGGGGTGGACATCAGCCTGGTGAAACGCTGAAGGGGCCGGTGCCCGAAAGCACCGGCCCCTTCTCAAGGCGTAGCCGTGAGGCTTACGCCTCCTTGCTCAGGTTCGGCCCGGCACCGCCGGCCGCCTGCTCGATCGGCGGGACGTCGGGGAGTGCCGACTTCTCCTCGCCACGGAAGGTGAAGGTCGCGGAGTCGCCCTCGCCCTCCGTGTCGACGACCACGATGTGACCGGGGCGCAGCTCGCCGAAGAGGATCTTCTCCGAGAGCGTGTCCTCGACCTCGCGCTGGATCGTGCGACGCAGCGGACGCGCGCCCAGCACCGGGTCGTAACCCTTCTTGGACAGCAGCTCCTTGGCGGACTGGGAGAGCTCGATGCCCATGTCCCGGTCCTTCAGGCGCTCGTCCACCTTGCCGATCATCAGGTCGACGATCCGCAGGATGTCCTCCTGCGTCAGCTGCGGGAAGACGACCACGTCGTCGACGCGGTTGAGGAACTCGGGCCGGAAGTGCTGCTTGAGCTCGTCCTGGACCTTGTTCTTCATGCGCTCGTAGTTGGTCTTCGAGTCACCCGAGGCCGCGAAGCCCAGGTTGAAGCCCTTGGAGATGTCCCGGGTGCCGAGGTTGGTCGTCATGATGATGACCGTGTTCTTGAAGTCCACGACCCGGCCCTGGGAGTCGGTCAGGCGACCGTCCTCCAGGATCTGCAGCAGCGAGTTGAAGATGTCCGGGTGGGCCTTCTCCACCTCGTCGAACAGGACGACGGAGAACGGCTTGCGGCGGACCTTCTCGGTCAGCTGACCGCCCTCTTCGTAGCCCACGTAGCCGGGGGGCGAACCGAAGAGACGGGAGACCGTGTGCTTCTCGCTGAACTCCGACATGTCGAGAGAGATCAGCGCGTCCTCGTCACCGAAGAGGAACTCCGCGAGGGCCTTGGACAGTTCGGTCTTACCGACACCGGACGGGCCGGCGAAGATGAACGAACCACCGGGGCGCTTCGGGTCCTTCAGACCGGCACGCGTACGGCGGATCGCCTTCGACAGCGCCTTGACGGCGTCGACCTGGCCGATGACCCGCTTGTGGAGCTCGTCCTCCATACGGAGGAGTCGGCTGGACTCCTCCTCGGTGAGCTTGAAGACCGGGATGCCGGTGGCCGTGGCGAGGACCTCGGCGATCAGCTCGCCGTCGACCTCGGCGACGACGTCCATGTCGCCGGCCTTCCACTCCTTCTCCCGCTTGGCCTTCGCGGCCAGGAGCTGCTTCTCCTTGTCGCGGAGGGAGGCGGCCTTCTCGAAGTCCTGCGAGTCGATCGCGGACTCCTTGTCCCGGCGGACGGCGGCGATCTTCTCGTCGAACTCGCGCAGGTCCGGCGGAGCGGTCATCCGGCGGATGCGCATCCGGGAACCAGCCTCGTCGATCAGGTCGATCGCCTTGTCCGGCAGGAAGCGGTCGGAGATGTAGCGGTCGGCCAGGGTGGCGGCCTGGACCAGTGCCTCGTCCGTGATGGAGACCCGGTGGTGGGCCTCGTACCGGTCACGCAGACCCTTGAGGATCTCGATCGTGTGCGGCAGGGACGGCTCGGCGACCTGGATGGGCTGGAAGCGGCGCTCCAGGGCCGCGTCCTTCTCCAGGTGCTTGCGGTACTCGTCCAGGGTGGTGGCACCGATGGTCTGCAGCTCACCGCGGGCCAGCATCGGCTTCAGGATCGAAGCCGCGTCGATGGCGCCCTCGGCGGCACCCGCACCGACCAGCGTGTGGAGCTCGTCGATGAACAGGATGATGTCGCCGCGGGTGCGGATCTCCTTGAGCACCTTCTTCAGGCGCTCCTCGAAGTCACCGCGGTAGCGGGAGCCGGCGACCAGGGCGCCGAGGTCCAGGGTGTAGAGGTGCTTGTCCTTGAGGGTCTCGGGCACCTCGCCCTTGACGATGGCCTGGGCGAGGCCCTCGACGACGGCGGTCTTGCCGACGCCGGGCTCACCGATCAGGACCGGGTTGTTCTTGGTACGGCGGGACAGCACCTGCATGACCCGCTCGATCTCCTTCTCGCGCCCGATGACCGGGTCGAGCTTGGACTCACGAGCGGCCTGGGTGAGGTTCCGGCCGAACTGGTCGAGGACCAGGGACGTCGAGGGGGTGCCCTCGGCAGGGCCGCCGGCGGTGGCGGTCTCCTTGCCCTGGTAACCGGAGAGCAGCTGGATGACCTGCTGCCGCACCCGGTTGAGATCAGCGCCCAGCTTGACCAGGACCTGGGCGGCGACGCCCTCGCCCTCACGGATCAGGCCGAGCAGGATGTGCTCCGTGCCGATGTAGTTGTGACCCAGCTGAAGGGCCTCGCGGAGCGACAGCTCCAGGACCTTCTTGGCACGGGGGGTGAAGGGGATGTGCCCGGACGGGGCCTGCTGGCCCTGGCCGATGATCTCCTCCACCTGCTGGCGGACCGCCTCGAGCGAAATCCCGAGGCTCTCAAGGGCCTTGGCGGCGACACCCTCACCCTCGTGGATCAGGCCCAGGAGGATGTGCTCGGTGCCGATGTAGTTGTGGTTGAGCATCCGGGCTTCTTCCTGAGCCAGGACGACAACCCGCCGCGCGCGGTCGGTGAACCTCTCGAACATCGTTAATCGCTCCTCAGAGCGGTCAGGCAGTGGGGGGAACTTCCCCTCTCTGTCCTTCCGCAGCTTAGTCCCGCAAGCGGGGACCGCTCATTCCAACTGCCGACACCGTCGATGGCCTCCTGACCCCGAACGCCGACATCTGCTCCAACCCGATGGTGCGAGACGATGTTCCCGCAGGCCAGGCAGTTACCCCTTCCCCCAGTACGCCGATGGCGAACGTGAGACGGCCTCGCATGCGTGTCGCCCCCCTCCCACTAGGGATGTCTTACCCGTTCGGACTGACAGTCCATGCCGTGGGCCCCCGGTCCCTCCGCTACGGGCGAACAACCTTGCGTCCCTCCGGACCCCCGGGAACCCCCTCGCGCGGCACTCTGCGCATTCCCTCGCGCACCCAGCGTAACTCGGGCGGGGTCGGGACCGTTGGACTTGGCATGGCTGGCACAGTCCCTCCGACTGCTCCCACGGTCCCTCACCCCCGTCGTCCGCTCGGTTCCGGTTCCGGTGCTGGTCCCGGCGCTGCCGTGGCGCCGGACGGGCGGGCGGCCCGACTCCGGCACTGGTACGAGAACGATCTGGGCTGGGCAACAGTGCCCGCGCCGCCCGGAGAGCCGTTGCGACTGGTCACGGGCGTGCGTTTCGATGTGCTGGACGTGCCTGCGGAGGCGGGCGCGAAGGCACTCAGGCATCTGGGGCCGGGCTCTCCGGTGGCCCTTCAGGGCGGCCGGATGCGGCTACTGGTGGCCGCGGGCGGCGCGGAGGAGCTGCCGGGGCTGCTGGAGTGGCTGGAGTGGGGCGCGCTGGCCCTGGATCTGCGGGCGCTGGGCGATCGGGGCCGGATGGACGCTCCGGCACGGCCCGAGCCGGCTTCCACCGGAGTCCGGCCGCCTCCCGGCCCTGCGGAAGGCCGCGCTGAACCCGTGCAGGGGGCCGCCGTCTGGTTGCGGCCCCCCGCGTCGGGGTGCGAGGTCGAGGCCTCGCTGCCGACGCTGTCGGCCATGGGGGGCGTCGGAGGCGCCCCCGATCTCGTACGACTGCTGGACACGGTGGCCACCGAGTGCCACCGCATCCGGCTGCGGCGCGCGGGCCGCGGGTCGGAGAACAGTCAGCTGTTGGCGTCCTCGTAGGCCTGGCGAATCGTCGCCGGAACACGGCCGCGGTCATTGACCTCGTAGCCGTTCTCCTTGGCCCACGCGCGAATCTGCGCGGTGTCCTGGCTGCCGCCGGAAGCCGCACGGGTCTTTCCGCGTCCGCCCGAAGCACGGCCACCGGTACGACGACCGCCCTTGACGTAGGCGTCGAGAAGGCCGCGCAGCTTGTCCGCATTGGCGGTCGTGAGGTCGATCTCGTATGTCTTGCCGTCCAGCGCGAACGTCACGGTCTCGTCCGCCTCGCCGCCGTCGAGGTCGTCGACAAGAAGGACCTGAACCTTCTGTGCCACCGGATTTCCTTTCATCGATAACTTGAGGGCCGGGGGTGTGCGGCGTCCGCCGTTTCGCCGCCCCCCTGTTATATGCAGTACTGCAGTACGTCGGAAAGCAAACCGCTTTTGAGGGAAAAACACAAACCCCTGGGAGAGACCAAGGGGCCCGCTCCCGTCCGGAAACATGCGCGTTTCGGACATAGGGCACCTGGGCAAGGTGGGGCGCCGGGAATAGCGGCCCCCTTGGCGATCACAGATGCAGAAGCATCCGGCTGTTGCCCAAGGTGTTCGGTTTCACTCGTTCGAGTCCGAGGAACTCCGCGACACCCTCGTCATAGGAGCGCAACAGCTCCGTGTACACATCGGTGTCGACGGGCGTCTCGCCGATCTCCACGAAGCCGTGCTTCCCGAAGAACTCGACTTCGAAGGTCAGACAGAAAACGCGGCGAACACCAAGCCAACGCGCGGTCTCCAGCAACTTCTCCAGCAACTGATGACCGACACCGGCACCCTTGAGGCCCGGCTTCACCGCGAGAGTGCGCACTTCCGCGAGGTCTTCCCACATCACGTGCAGCGCACCGCAGCCGACCACCTCGGCGTTGTCGTCGCGTTCGGCGACCCAGAACTCCTGGATGTCCTCGTAAAGAGTCACCATGGCTTTGTCGAGCAGGATGCGGTCACGGACGTACGCGTCAAGGAGGTGGCGTACGGCCGCGACATCGCCGGTCCGGGCCCGCCGGACGGTGATGGCTTTTGCGGTGACTTCGGGGCGCATCGCTGACATGAGCGGACGCTATCGCCCGCCGCGGTCCGCCACGGAGCCGGGGTTCTCCTCTTGGCGGGCTTCCCGGCCTTCGCGTTCTTCGTGCCGTTCCGCGGTATCGGGGCCCTGCACGATGCGTACGGCGTCCCGCAGGGCCTGCCGCTGTTCGTCGCTCATCATCCCGAAGAAGGCGACGAGAGCGGCCGCCGGGTTGTCGCTCTGCGACCAGGCGTCGTTCATCAGGGCGGCGGCGTAGGCGGCCCTCGTGGAGACGGCCTCATATCGATAGGCGCGCCCTTCGGCCTCCCGCCGCACCCAGCCCTTCTGATGGAGATTGTCCAAAACGGTCATCACCGTGGTGTACGCGATGGACCGTTCCTGCTGAAGGTCTTCCAGGACTTCTCGAACGGTCACCGGGCGGTTCCACTTCCACACCCGCGTCATGACCGCGTCTTCGAGTTCTCCCAATGGGCGAGGCACAGCTCAGAACAATAGTGGGAGATCCCGCCAATGGCGTGCCGGACGTGCGCTTTCGCCAACAAAGGCGAACAAAAAGGGCGTACGACTCGGAAAGCACGGGCAGGACCGTGCGGCAAGTCGTACGCCCGTGGCGGCGCTCTTCGCGGTCAGGCGTCGCCGTTGGGGGCGGCGGCGGCCTGGCGGGCGCCGGCCGCGCGCTCGAGGGCGGCGTCGACGGCGGCGTCCTCCTTGGCCTTGGCGGCCCCGCCCTGGGTCTTCACGATCACCCGGACCAGGCCGATGAAGAAGACGGCCATGACGACTGGAGGCAGGAGCGCGGAGACGTATTCCATGTGTCCAGAGTAGCCATGCGGGATCGGGCGAAAGGGGCGGGGTGGGCGAACCGCCGCGCAACGTCCGCGAGCTGTGCCTTCTCGGCCGGCTCAGCCGACGGCGAGCTGCTGCGGGGGCTGCGCGGTGGGCGGCGGGGCGGGGCGGCGCCGGGGGAAGACCTCCCCCGGGGTCGGAATGGGGCGCTTGGGCACGGCGGGCTCGGGGGCCGCGGGCTGCGGGGCGGGCCGCTCGGCGGGCTTCTCCTTCGGCTTCTTCTCCGGCTCCTCGGCCACACCGCCCGGCAGGGCCGTCAGGCGGGCCCTGGAGGCCGGAACGGCGGGCGCCGGTACCTTCCGGGCCCCCTGCGCGAAGCGGGCCCGTACGTCGCGCTCGGCGAGATCCTGGCACCGGTCGAGCAGCGCGGCGGCGCCGGGGTTGCCCCGCAGCGCGCGCAGCGCCGCGAGATCGTCCGGGGCCGGACGGTGTCCGGCGCCCAGCGCCTCCTCCAGAAGGGTGAGGTAACCGGTGACGGTACCCGGCAGGGCGGCGCGGTACCGGGCGAGATCGGCCACCAGGAAGGCACGCAGCCGGGCCCCCTCGCACATCGCCTCGTCGAGCGACTCGGCGAGCCGATGACAGTCCTTGACGTCCTCGGCGGAGGCGGGACCGGGGTGAAGGGCGAGGGCGAGAGCACGGCGGAGCACACGCAGCTCCTCCGCACCGAACGCCATGCCGCCGCGGGATCCGTATGGCGTGGGCATGGACCGAAGATACGCGTAAATCAGACAAACTCGGCATAGGGGTCAAGTGTGGCGCGACAGGGCCACCCACCTGGCGGCGACCATGAACACCCACCACCGCTCGATCACCGACAACGGCGCTCAGCCATACCCAGCCCGTCCTGAGGCACCCCCTCCGGGGGAGTTCGCGGACGAAGGCCGGACCACACCCCCTCCAACCCGTCCGGCGTTCGACGACGAAGGCAGGACCGCACCCCTCAGCCCGTCCGGCGTTCAAGGACGAAGGCCCGACCCGCATCCCCCAGCCCGTCCGGCGTTCGACGACGAAGGCCGGTCCACACCCCCTCCAGCCCGTCCCGCGTTTGAGGACGAGGCCGTTCAGGCCGAAGCGGGGGGGCTGGGGGCGGCAGCCCCCAGGGGCGGCAGCCCCCAGGACGGGGCCCACCCGGCGGGGGCGAAGGGGGGCGCGGCCCCCTGGTGATGGGACGGGTAGGGGCGGCGGGGGCGAGAAAGCCCCCACGCCCGCCCCCACCGGGCCCTACATCCGGGACACGTTCCGCTCGTAGACCAGCCGCAGCCCCACCAGCGTCAGCCACGGCTCGTGCTCGTCGATCACCGAGGACTCCCCCAGCACCATCGGCGCCAGCCCGCCCGTCGCGATCACCGTCACATCGTCCGGATCGTCCGCCAGCTCCCGGGCCATCCGGCCGACCACCCCGTCGACCTGCCCGGCGAACCCGTACACGATGCCCGCCTGCATGGCCTCGACCGTGTTCTTCCCGATCACGCTCCGCGGCCGCGCCACCTCGATCTTCCGCAGCTGCGCGCCCTTGACGCCCAGTGCCTCCACGGAGATCTCGATACCGGGCGCGATCACACCGCCGACGTACTCCCCGCGCGCGGACACCGCGTCGAAGGTGGTGGCCGTACCGAAGTCGACGACGATCGCGGGCCCGCCGAACAGTTCGACCGCGGCGACCGCGTTGATGATCCGGTCCGCGCCGACCTCCTTGGGGTTGTCGGTCAGGATCGGCACGCCGGTCTTCACGCCGGGCTCGACCAGTACCGCCGGGACATCGCCGTAGTAGCGCCGCGTCACCTCGCGCAGCTCGTGCAGCACGGACGGCACGGTCGCGCAGATCGCGATGCCGTCGATGCCGTCGCCGAGCTCGTCGCCCAGGAGCGGGTGCATGCCCATCAGGCCCTGGAGGAGCACCGCCAGCTCGTCGGCCGTACGGCGGGCGTCCGTGGAGATGCGCCAGTGCTCGACGATGTCCTCGCCGTCGAAGAGGCCGAGGACGGTGTGTGTGTTGCCGACGTCGATCGTGAGGAGCATGGGTTCACTCCGCCTCGCGCAGATCCAGGCCGATGTCCAGGATCGGCGAGGAGTGGGTCAGGGCGCCGACGGCCAGGAAGTCCACGCCCGTGTCGGCGTACGCCCGCGCGTTCTCCAGCGTGAGCCGCCCGGACGCCTCCAGGAGCGCGCGACCGTCGACGATCGCGACGGCCTCCTCGCACTCCATGGGCGTGAAGTTGTCCAGCAGGATCAGGTCGGCGCCCGCGTCGACGACCTCGCGCAGCTGGTGGAGGGTGTCGACCTCGACCTCGATCGCCAGGTCCGGGAACGCCTCGCGCACGGCCTTGAAGGCCTGGGCGACACCGCCGGCGGCGACCACGTGGTTGTCCTTGACCAGAGCCGCGTCGGAGAGCGACATCCGGTGGTTGACGCCGCCGCCGCTGCGCACGGCGAACTTCTCCAGGGAACGCAGCCCCGGGGTGGTCTTCCGGGTGTCACGCACGCGTGCCTGCGTGCCCTCCAGCGCGTCCGCCCACGCGCGCGTGGCCGTCGCGATGCCGGACAGGCGGCACAGGATGTTCAGCGCGCTGCGCTCGGCGGTGAGCAGGTCTCGGGTGCGCGTGGTGATCGACAGCAGCTTCTGCCCGGCCTCGACCCGGTCGCCGTCCTCGACGTGCCGTTCGACCTCGAACTCGTCGGTGCAGACCACGGAGACCACGGCCTCGGCGACCCGGAGCCCCGCGACGACGCCCGCCTCGCGCGCGACGAAGTCGGCGGTCGCCACGGCCTCCTCGGGGATCGTCGCGACGGTCGTCACGTCCAGGCCGCCCGCCAGGTCCTCCTGGACGGACACGTTGGCGATGTCCTCGACCTCGATGGGGTCGAGTCCGGCGGCGGCGAGGAGTTCGGCGAGCGCGGGGTCGAGCCCGCACTCCAGGTACTCCTCGTCGCCCTCGGCGCCACATGCACAGCCGTCGCCGCAGCCGCCGCCGTCGGCGAGGGGAAGGTCGTTGGTGCTCACGTCTGTCACTGCTCCTGGAATGGCTGGTGCGGCCGGGTAGGGGGGAAGTCTGCGGTGTCGGTGGTGCCTACGGCCAGCGAACGGTCCGGATTCAGCCGTACGACGATGTGCCGACGCCAGGTGGCGTCGTCGCGGTCGGCGTGGTCCTCGCGCCAGTGGCAGCCGCGGGTCTCCTCGCGCCGCCTGGCCGCCTCGACGAGCACGCGTGCGACGCACAGGAGGTTGGTGGCCTCCCAGGTGTCGACGCCGGGCTCGGCGGTCTTGCCATTCTCGTCCAGGGCGTCGCGGGCCTCGGTGTGCAGACGCTGGAGCTGCTCGGCGGCTTTGGTGAGGGACTCGTCGGAGCGCAGGACGCCGGCGCCCTCGGTCATGATCCGCTGGATCGCGAACCGCGCCTCGGCGGCCTGCAACGGGTGCGCGGGCTTCTGGGGGTGCGGGACCGGCTCGGGCACGCGCGCGTGCAGGCGGTCCACCGCGTGCCGTTCCACGATGTCGGCGACGATGCGCTCGGCGTAGACCAGGCCCTCCAGGAGGGAGTTGGACGCGAGCCGGTTCGCGCCGTGCACGCCGGTGCACGCGACCTCGCCGCACGCGTAGAGCCCGCGCACGGTGGTGCGCCCGCGCGCGTCGGTGCGCACGCCCCCGGAGGCGTAGTGGGCGGCCGGCGCTATCGGGATGGGCTCGGTGACCGGGTCGATGCCGTGCGCCCGGCAGGCGGCCAGGATGGTCGGGAAACGGTGTTCCCACATGTCGGCGCCGAAGTGCCGGGCGTCCAGGAACATGTGCTCGGCGTCCTGCTCCTGCATGCGCCGCATGATGCCCTTGGCGACGATGTCCCGGGGCGCGAGCTCGGCCAGCTCGTGCTGCCCGACCATGAAGCGCACGCCGTCGGCGTCGACCAGGTGCGCTCCCTCGCCGCGCACCGCCTCGGAGACCAGCGGCTGCTGTCCCTCCGCGTCGGCGCCGAGGAACAGCACGGTCGGGTGGAACTGGACGAACTCGAGGTCGGAGACCTCGGCGCCGGCGCGCAGTGCGAGCGCCACGCCGTCTCCGGTGGACACCGACGGGTTGGTGGTCGCGGAGAACACCTGGCCCATGCCGCCGGTCGCGAGGACGACCGCGGGGGCGTGCACGGCGCCCACGCCGTCGTGCTGGCCCTCGCCCATCACATGCAGGGTCACACCCGCCGTACGCCCCTCGGCGTCCGTGAGCAGGTCGAGCACCAGTGCGTTCTCGATCATCCGCACGCCCTGCGCGCGAGCCGCTTCCACCAGCGCGCGCGAGATCTCCGCGCCGGTCGCGTCGCCGCCCGCGTGCGCGATCCGGCGCCGGTGGTGGCCGCCCTCGCGCGTGAGCTCGATGTCGCCGTCGGCGTCGGTGTCGAAGTGGGCGCCGGTCGAGATCAGCCGCCGTACCGCGTCCGGCCCCTCGGTGACGAGGATGCGGACGGCGTCCTCGTCACACAGGCCCGCGCCCGCGACCAGGGTGTCGTCCAGGTGCTGCTCGGGGGTGTCGCCCTCGCCCAGGGCCGCGGCGACACCGCCCTGCGCCCAGCGCGTGGAGCCGTCGTCGAGGAGCGCCTTGGTGACGACGACCGTGGTCAGTCCCGCGGCCTCGCAGCGCAGGGCGGCGGTCAGCCCGGCCACGCCGGAGCCGACGACCACCACGTCGGCGGCGATGGACCACCCGGGGGCGGGCGCGTGCAGTCGTATGCCTGTGCTGGTCACGAGGCGGCTCCGGTGGCGGCGAAGGTGAGGGGGATGTTGTCGATCAGCCGGGTCGTCCCGACCCGGGCGGCGACGGCGAGGACGGCTTCTCCGGTGAAGTCGTCGTCGATCTCGGTGAAGTCGGAGGGGTCGACCAGGACGAGGTAGTCCAGCGCGAGCGGCGGGTCGTAGTGGACGGCCTCGTCCAGGACGGTCCGCGCGGCCGCGCGGACGGCGGCAGCGGCGTTCGGCACGGCCTTGGCGACGGCGTGCGCGTCGGCGGCCGCACGGGACTCCCCTATGGCGCTGAGCGCCTCGGCGCGCGCCCGTGTGGACGGCACCTCGCGGGCCCGCGCGCGCAGCGCCTCCTGTGCCGCGTGCCGGTCGCGCCCGGCGAACAGCGCGCGGGACAGCGCCAGCGCCGTACGCCGCTCGTCGGCCGACAGATAGCGGTTGCGGCTGGACAGCGCGAGCCCGTCGGTCTCGCGCACGGTCGGTACGCCGACGATCTCGATGCCGAAGTTGAGGTCCCGCACCATGCGCCGGATCACGGCCAGCTGCTGGGCGTCCTTCTGCCCGAACAGGGCCACGTCGGGGCGGGTGAGGTGGAGCAGCTTGGCGACGACCGTGAGGACGCCGTCGAAGTGCCCGGGCCGGGAGGCGCCCTCCAGGAGGGTGCCCATGGGGCCCGCGGTGACGCGGACCTGGGGCTGCCCGCCCGGGTAGACCTCGTCGGCGGAGGGGGCGAACACGGCGTCCGCGCCGGCCTGCTCGGCGATCTTCAGGTCGGCTTCCAGGGTGCGCGGATAGCGGTCGAGGTCCTCGCCGGCGCCGAACTGGAGCGGGTTGACGAAGACCGTGACGACGACCTCGCCGTCCGGGCCGGCGATCTCGCGCGCGGTGCGGATCAGCGTGGCGTGGCCCTCGTGCAGGGCGCCCATGGTCATCACGACGGCGCGGCGGCCGCGGCGCACGCGCGCGTGCAGTTCGTCGGCGGTGCTCAGCAGGGCGGTCGTCATCGGGCGTTCCCCTCGGTGCCGTTGGTGCCGTCGGTGCCGTCGGAGCCGTCGGAGCCGTTCGCGAGAACGCCCAGGAGGTCCTCGGCGAGTTCCGGCTTCAGCAGGCCGTGCGCGAGCGCCCGGTCGGCCGTCGCGCGGGCCATCGCCAGATAGCCGTCGACGGCCTGCGGGGCGTGCCGGCGCAGCTCCGTGACGTGCGCGGCGACGGTGCCCGCGTCCCCGCGCATGACCGGCCCGGTCAGTGCCGCGTCGCCGGAGCGCAGGGCGTTGTCGAGGGCGGCGCCGAGCAGCGGGCCGAGCATCCGGTCGGGGGCCTCGACGCCGGCGGTGCGCAGCAGCTCCATGGACTGGGCGACCAGGGTGACCAGGTGGTTGGCGCCGAGGGCGAGGGCCGCGTGGTAGAGCGGGCGGTTCTCCTCGGAGATCCACTCCGGCTCGCCGCCCATCTCGATGACGAGCGCCTCGGCGGCCAGCCGCAGCTCCTCGGGCGCGGTGACCCCGAACGAGCAGCCCGCCAGCCGCTGCACGTCCACCGGCGTCCCGGTGAACGTCATCGCCGGGTGCAGGGCCAGCGGCAGCGCACCCGCGCGCAGGGCCGGGTCCAGGACCTTGGCGCCGTACCGTCCGGAGGTGTGCACGAGCAGCTGGCCCGGCCGTACGGCACCGGTCTCGGCGAGGCCCGTGACCAGGCCGGGCAGGGCGTCGTCGGGGACGGTCAGCAGGACCAGGTCGGCGCGCTGGAGGACCTCGGCGGGGGGTACCAGCGGAATGCCGGGGAGCATCGCCTCGGCGCGCCGCCGGGAGGTGTCGGAGACCCCGGAGAGGGCCACCGGGCGGTGCCCGGCGAGCTGCAGGGACGCGGCCAGCGCGGGGCCGACGCGGCCGGCGCCGACGACGCCGACGGCGAGCCGCGCGGGGCGGTCGCCGGGTTCTGGCTGTTGGACTGTACTCACGCGAGGGTGGCCTTCCCGTTCCAGTCCGCTCTGGGTACCGGACGATTTCTCGTCATGTTAACGCTATCGGGTTCGGCCCCAGTTGGTTGTCCACAGGCTGTGGGTGACCGGTCACATCCGCAGGGCGACGGCCCCGAACGGAAAATGCGAGGCCTCCGCCCCGCCGCCACGGCATCATCCACGGCATGAGCGATACGGCGAGGCCCACCCAGGACGAGCAGTCGGACGAACCCCGGTCGGCCGAACAGCGGATGCGGGAGCGGCGCGCGGCCGCCTACCGGAAGGCCGACCGCGTCCTCGCGCGCATGGGCATGCGCGCCTCCCTCCGCGAACGGCTCGCGCGGCTCCAGGAAGCGGCACCCGACGTCTACGACCTGGACGAACCCGCGGACATCTACGGCAACGGGATCGTCGAGTCCCTGGAGGAGCGGGTCGCGGCCCTGCTGGGCACGGAGGCCGCCGCGTTCTTCCCGACCGGCACGATGGCGCAGCAGGTGGCCCTGCGCTGCTGGGCGGCCCGGACCGGCAACCCCACGGTCGCCCTGCACGCCCTCGCCCACCCCGAGCTGCACGAACGCAACGCCTTCCGCGAGGTCGCCGGTCTGCGCACGGTCCGTGTCACCGGTGAGCCCCGGCTCCCCACCGCCCAGGAGATACGCGGCTTCGAGGAGCCCTTCGGGGCGCTGATGCTGGAACTGCCTCTCAGGGACGCCGGCTTCGTACTGCCCTCCTGGGAGGAGCTGACGGAGGTGGTGGAGGCGGCGCGGGAGCGCGACGCGGTGGTGCACTTCGACGGTGCGCGCCTGTGGGAGACCACCGTCCATTTCGGCCGCCCCCTGCACGAGATCGCGGACCTCGCGGACAGCGTCTACGTGTCGTTCTACAAGTCGCTCGACGGCTTCGGCGGCGCCGCACTGGCCGGCCCGAAACACCTGATCGAGGAGGCCAAGACCTGGCGCCACCGCTACGGCGGCATGGTCTTCCAGCAGTTCCCGACGGCCCTGGCGGCCCTGACCGGCCTGGAGCGCGAACTGCCCCGTCTCCCGGACTACGTCCGCCACGCGCGCGTGGTCGCCGCGGCCCTGCGCGAGGGCTTCGCCGCGGCGGGGCTCCCATGGACCCGCGTGCACCCCGAGGAGCCGCACACCCACCAGTTCCAGGTCTGGCTGCCGTACGACCCCGAGGTGCTGTCGGAAGCGGCGGTACGCCAGGCCGAGGAGACCGGCACCTACCTTTTCGCCGGCTACTGGGAGGCGAAGGGCCCGGGCCTGGCCATGCACGAGGTGACGGTGGCACAGGCGGGCCTGGAGTGGACGGCCGAGGATGTGCGGGCGGCGGTCGCGGACTTCGTGACGCGGTTGCCCGGGAGGCCTCTGTCCTGATCGACGGCGGCCGCCGACCGGCGGGGGCGTTGTCGGTGGCGGGGTGCACGATGGGGACATGAGCGTACGTATCGACATCGCGGGGCTGCGGCCGGAGAGGGTCTCCGTCGTGCCCTCGCCGCTGGCCGAGCTCGGCATGGCGCTGCACGCGCTGTCCGAGCCGGGTCACCATCCGGGGCTCCAGGCCTGGGTGACCGGCGTGACCGCCCGGCTGGAGCCGCATCTGGCCGACCGGATGTGCGAGGCGGACTTCCTGTGGCGGACGACGTTCTCGGACCTGTTCCTGCCGTACGCGGCCGTCCCGGGCGCCGTCCCGGGCGGCACGCTCGCCGACGAGCTCGACCAGCTGGACAAGCTGACGGACGAACAGTTCGTGGACGCGGCACTGGAGTTCACGTGCGCGCTGTCGTACGGCACCGAGGCACCGGCTCTCCTGTCGGACCCGGCCGCGCGTCGGCGGGCGCTGGAGCTGGCCGTCTCGCGGGGGCCGCAGCAGGTCCGGTTCGCCCGGCGGCTGCTCGATGATCCGCCGGGCGTGCGCGCGTGGCTGCGCCGGTTCCTGGAGGACTGCGCGGAGGCGTTCTTCGACGAGGCCTGGTCGCGGCTGCGCCACCAGCTGGCGGCCGACGCCCGGCACAAGACGGAACTGCTGCGGCACAAGGGGCTGGCCGAGGCGCTGGCGGCGGTCTCGCCGGCCGTGACGCTCGACGAGGCGGGCGCGCGGATCACCGTGGACAAGCTCACCGACGGTCACGCCGTCGTCGACGCCGACGGCCTCGTGATGGTGCCCACGAGCCTCGGCCGGCCGCATCTGATGGTGCTGCACCGGTACGGCTGGCAGCCGGTGCTGCACTACCCCGTCGGCTCGCCGGAGCTCGCCGCACCCGCGTCGGTGGAGGAGCTCACCCTGCGGATGGCGGCGCTGTCCCATCCCGTCCGGATGCGGCTGTGCCGGTATCTGGCGCGCAGCGCGTACACCACCGGCGAGCTGGCGCAGGCGCACGGCCTGTCGGCGCCCGAGGTGTCCCGGCACCTGGGCGTGCTCAAGAAGGCGGGCCTGGTCACGACACGCCGCCGCGGACGGTACGTACTGCACCAGCTGGACGTCACGGTCGTCGCCCGGCTGGGCAGCGACTTCCTGGAGGGGATACTCCGCTAGCCGCCACCGGCCGTCGTCTCCCGCACCGGCCGTACATGCCGTGAATACCGCGCATGCCGTGCGTCAGCCGTGGCCGCCGCCCGCACGCACCAGCCCCGTCTCGTAGGCCAGCACGACCACCTGTACGCGGTCCCGCAGCCCGAGCTTGGTGAGTATGCGGCCCACATGGGTCTTCACGGTCGCCTCGGAGAGCACCAGCCGGCTCGCGATCTCGCCGTTCGACAGCCCCTGGGCGACCAGCACCATGACCTCGCGCTCACGGTCGGTGAGCCGTTCCAGCTCCTGGTGCTGGGGCCCCTTGCCGGCCGAGGGCAGCATCGGTGCGAAGCGGTCGAGCAGCCGCCGGGTGGTGGAGGGGGCGACGACGGCGTCGCCGCTGTGCACGGAGCGGATGGCGGCCAGCAGCTCGCCGGGCGGCACGTCCTTGAGCATGAAGCCGGAGGCGCCCGCCTTCAGCCCCGAGAAGGCGTACTCGTCGAGGTCGAAGGTGGTCAGGATGAGCACCTTGGGCGCGTCGGGCTCCATGCAGATACGGCGGGTGGTCTCCACACCGTCCAGCTTGGGCATGCGCACGTCCATCAGCACCACGTCCACATCGGTGGATCTCAGCACCTGAAGGGCCTCGACGCCGTCGCCCGCCTCCGCGACGACCTCCATGTCCGGCTGTGCCGCGAGCACCATCCGGAACCCGGTGCGCAGCAGCACCTGGTCGTCGACGAGCATC
Source organism: Streptomyces sp. NPDC101234 (assembly GCF_044767525.1). Taxonomy (NCBI): domain Bacteria; kingdom Bacillati; phylum Actinomycetota; class Actinomycetes; order Kitasatosporales; family Streptomycetaceae; genus Streptomyces; species Streptomyces sp. NPDC101234. Next base: position 50,002 of record NZ_JBIWOA010000038.1, read on the forward strand.
ACGCGGATCGTCATCGGGTCCTCTTCCGTTTCCGTTCGTCCGTTTGCCTGTTGCGGGTCGTCCCGCTCGCCTGTCCCGGTCCGTTCCGGGGGCGTGACAGGTGTCAACCGGGGGCGTGCGTCTGCGTCAGTGCGCCGGTTTGAGCGGCAGCAGGGCACTGATGCGGAATCCTCCGCCGGGCCGGGGCCCCGCGTCGAGCGTGCCGCCGACCATACCGACCCGCTCGCGCATGCCGATCAGGCCGTGCCCCTGCCCGTCGGCGCCGCCCTCCTCGTACATCTCGTGCGGGGCGCCCTTGCCGTCGTCCTCGACCAGCAGGCCGAGTCCGTCGTCGAAGTAGACCAGCCGCACGCTGGCGCCCGTGTTGGGGCCGCCGTGCTTGCGGGTGTTGGTGAGCGCCTCCTGCACGATCCGGTACGCCGTGAGCTCGACGCCGCTGGGCAGCGGGCGCGGGGTTCCCTCGACCTTGAAGTCGACGGGCAGGCCGGAGGTGCGGCACTGCTCGATGAGCTCGTCGATCTGCTCGACGTCGGGCTGCGGAACGTACTCGCCGACCTCCTTGTGCTCGCCGGTGCGCAGCACGCCCAGCAGGCGGCGCATCTCGGCGAGGGCCTGGCGGCCGGTGGAGGAGATCGTCTCCAGGGCCTTCTTGGCCTGGTCGGGGGCGGCGTCGAGAACATAGGCGGCGCCGTCGGCCTGGACCACCATCACCGACACGTTGTGCGCGACGACGTCGTGCAGCTCGCGTGCGATCCGGGCGCGTTCCGCGGCGACCGCGACCTTGGCCTGGGCCTCGCGCTCCTTCTCCAGCCTGGCGGCACGCTCCTCCAGCTGCGCGAAGTAGGCGCGGCGGGTGCGCATGGAGTCGCCGAGCACCCAGGCGAGCACGAACGGCACCGTCTGGAACAGGACGATCGCGACGTGCCCCGCGAAACCCGCCTCGCCGATCGGCCACCGGATCTGCGCCAGGGGGGCCGCGCACAGTCCGCCGTAGAGGGCGAACCGGGACGCCCAGCGGGCGCCGATCGCGGCCACCGTGCAGACGATCACGAGCATGGCGAAGTTGGCGACGGTCGTCTCCACGTCCAGCACCAACTGGGCCAGGCCGGTGACCGCGGCCAGCAGCAGCATCGGCTCCGGGAACCGGCGGCGCAGCGCGACGACGACGCCCATGACGACCGACACGGCCATCATGGCGGCGGTCGACCCGTGCACGCTCCCGCCCCGGTCGAGCCTCCAGGCGCTCACGCCGGAGATCCCGAACAGGACGACGGCCAAGAAGCTGTCGACCCATGTCGGGTGCCTGCGGAGGAAGTCATAGAGGCGCTGCACGTAACCCAGCGTAGGGAAGCGTGATAGGTGCAGGGGTCAACCGGAGGGCCGATCCCTGTTCCGCACGTGTACTCCGCAAGGTGGAGAAGGTGATCACCTGTGCGCCTAGTCTGGCCCGGTGACGGATGAGGCGACGCGAGAGACGGCCGATGGCGCCAGTGGCTGGCGTACGGCCACCGAGGCGGCCCTGTACGGCCCCGGCGGCTTCTACCGCCGCCCGGAGGGGCCGGCCGGGCACTTCCGTACGTCGGTACACGCCTCGGGGCTGTTCGCCGAGGCCGTCGCCGAGCTGCTGTGCCGGGTCGACGAGGCCCTGGGGCGTCCCGAGACTCTGGACTTCGTCGACATGGGCGCCGGCCGGGGCGAGCTGGTCACCGGTGTGCTGGCCGCGCTGCCCGCCGACGTGGCGGCACGCGCGCGTGCGTACGCCGTCGATCTCGCCGACCGCCCGCCGGGCCTCCCCGACCGCATCACCTGGCTGACCGAGGTCCCGCGCACGGTGACCGGCCTGCTCTTCGCCAACGAGTGGCTCGACAACGTCCCGGTCGACGTCGCCGAGGTGGACCCGGCCGGTGTGCACCGCCTGGTGCACGTCCTGCGGGACGGCACCGAACTCCTCGGGGAGCGGGTCTGGGGCGCGGACGCCGAGTGGCTCGCGCGGTGGTGGCCGCTGGGCACCGAGCCGGGGCTGCGCGCGGAGATCGGACTGCCACGGGACCGGGCCTGGGCGTCCGCCGTCACCAGTATCCAGCGGGGGCTCGCGGTGGCCGTGGACTACGCGCACACCATGGACACACGCCCCCCGTTCGGGACGCTCACCGGCTTCCGTGAGGGACGCGCCACGGCGCCCGTGCCGGACGGGTCGTGCGACATCACGGCACATGTCGCACTGGACGCGTGCGCGGCGCTGGACCCGGCGCTCAGGCTGCCCGAGCCGCTCCTGTGCACACAGCGCGACGCTCTGCGCGCTCTGGGCCTGATCAGCGCACGCCCCCCGCTCACGCTCGCCTCCACCCACCCCGCCGCCTACGTACGCGCCCTAGCGACCGCCGGCGAGGCCGCCGAACTCGTCGCCCCCGGCGGCCTCGGCGACTTCGGCTGGCTGCTCCAGCCGGTGGGCGTCAAGGACGCGCTGCTCTGACCACACGCGACCCGCTCGCCCCGCCCGCCCTACTTGTCGATGTCTCCCACCACGAAGAACATCGACCCCAGGATCGCCACCATGTCCGCCACCAGCGTCCCCGGCAGCAACTCGGTGAGCGCCTGGATGTTGTTGTACGACGCCGAGCGCAGCTTCAGCCGGTACGGGGTCTTCTCGCCCTTGCTGACGAGGTAGTAGCCGTTGATGCCGAGGGGGTTCTCGGTCCAGGCGTAGGTGTGGCCCTCGGGTGCCTTGAGGACCTTGGGGAGCCGCTGGTTGATCGGTCCCGGCGGCAGGTCGGCGAACCGGTCCAGGCAGGCGTCGGCCAGGTCCAGGGCGTTGTGCGTCTGCTCCAGGAGGCATTCGAAGCGGGCCAGGCAGTCGCCCTCGGTGCGGGACACCACCTTGAGGGTGTCCTGGAGCTCGCCGTAGGCCAGGTAGGGCTCGTCGCGGCGCAGGTCGAAGTCGACGCCCGAGGCGCGCGCGATGGGCCCGCTGACGCCGTACGCGTGCACGGCCTCCGGCGCGAGGACGCCCACGTCCCGGGTACGGCCCCGGAAGATCTCGTTGCCGAGGACCAGGTCGTCGAAGACGTCCATGCGGGAGCGCACCGCGGAGACGGCGGCACGCGCGCGTGCGGTCCAGCCGGCCGGGAGGTCCTCCTTGAGGCCGCCGACGCGGTTGAACATGTAGTGCATGCGCCCGCCGGAGACCTCCTCCATGACGTTCTGGAGCACCTCGCGCTCGCGGAACGCGTAGAAGACCGGGGTGATCCCGCCCAGCTCCAGCGGGTAGGAGCCGAGGAACATCAGGTGGTTGAGCACCCGGTTCAGCTCGGCGAGGAGCGTGCGCGTCCACACCGCGCGGGCGGGCACCTCCATACCGAGCATGCGCTCGACGGCGAGGACCACGCCCAGCTCGTTCGAGAAGGCCGACAGCCAGTCGTGACGGTTGGCGAGCATGATGATCTGCCGGTAGTCGCGGGCCTCGAAGAGCTTCTCCGCACCGCGGTGCATATAGCCGATCACCGGCTCCGCCGAGACGATCCGCTCGCCGTCCAGCACGAGCTTCAGCCGCAGCACGCCGTGCGTGGAGGGATGCTGGGGGCCGATGTTGAGCACCATGTCGGTGCTCTCCGCGGCGCCACCGACCCCGACCGTGGTCTCCGTCGTAGGAGTCATGGACACAGTCTCTCCTACCTGCACCGGCCCTACGTACGCTGGCCGTATGGAAACGGGGAGCGCGGCCGGCGCCGAGACCACGGGGACCGAGCCGATCTGGACGGGGCTGCCGCCCGGACTGCTGCGGATGCGCCGGCTGCTGCTGGTGGTGTGGCTGGGGCTGCTCGCCCTCGCCCTGGGCTTGCTGCTCGGCCTGCTGGCGGGGCCGGTGTGGGCGGCGTTCGCGCTGCTGCCGCTGGCCGCGCTGGCCTGGGGCTGGGTGCTGCTGGGCCGTAACTGGCGGTCCTGGCGGTACGCCGAGCGCGCCGACGACCTGCTGATCAGCCGCGGTGTGCTGTGGCGCGAGGAGACCGTGGTGCCGTACGGGCGGATGCAGCTGGTGGAGGTGACCTCGGGGCCCGTCGAGCGGCACTTCGGGCTGGCCAGCGTGCAGCTGCACACCGCGGCCGCGGCCACCGACGCGACCATCCCCGGCCTCGACCCGGCCGAGGCGGAACGGCTGCGCGACCGGCTCACCGAGCTCGGCGAGGCCCGATCGGCGGGCCTGTGACCACGCCTGGCGTCGACGACGCCCTGCGCGAGGGCAAGGCCATGGCCGAGCGGCGGCTGCACCCCGTCACGCCGTTCCGGCGGGCGTGGGCACCGGTCGCGGTGATCACCGGCTGGGCCGTCCACGACCCGAACCAGGCCCAGGAACAGCTGACGAAGCTGACCACCACGATGCTTCTGGGCGGACTCGCCGTCCTGGTCACCGCGGGCGTCCTGTACGGCTTCCTCACCTGGTGGTTCACCCACTTCTCGGTGACCGAGAGCGAACTGCGCATACGCACCGGCCTGTTGTTCCGGCGTACCGCGCACATCCGGCTGGAGCGGATCCAGGCCGTCGACGTCACCCAGCCGCTCCTCGCGCGCGTGGCGGGCGTCGCCAAGCTGCGCATAGACGTGGTCGGCACCGACAAGAAGGACGAACTCGCCTTCCTGGGCGAGGGCGAGGCGCGGGCGCTTCGCGCGGAGCTGCTCGCGCGCGCCGCCGGTTTCGCGCCCGAGACGGCGCACGAGGTCGGCGAGGCACCGGCGCACGAGCTGATGCGCGTGCCCCCGAGCAAGCTCGCCCTCTCCCTCGTCCTGACAGGCGCCACCTGGGGCTCCCTGGCCGCCGCCCTCGTCGTACCGCCGGTGCTGTGGCTGGCCACCCACAGTGTGTGGACGGTCCTCGCCACCGCCCTGCCGCTGCTCGGCGCGGCGGCCACCACCAGCGTGGGGCGGTTCGTCGCCGAGTACGACTGGACACTCGCGCAGTCCCCGGACGGGCTGCGCATCGACCACGGGCTCCTGGACCGCACGCACGAGACCGTGCCGCCCGGGCGGGTGCAGACCGTGCGGATAGTGGAGCCGCTGATGTGGCGGCCGCTGCGCTGGGTGCGGGTGGAACTGGACGTGGCCGGGTCCGAGAACTCCGTGCTGGTGCCGGTCGCCCCGCGCGCGGTCGCCGAGTCGGTCGTCGCGCGCGTGCTGCCCGGGGTGACCGTGCCGGCCGAGTTGTCGCGACCGCTGCGGCGGGCCGGCTGGTGTGTGCCGCTGTGGTGGCGCGGGTACGGGCTCGCGGTCACGGACGGGGTGTTCGCCGCGCGGCACGGGCTGCTGCGCCGGAAGCTGTCGCTGGTCCCGCACGCCAAGGTCCAGAGCGTGCGGCTGACGCAGGGGCCCTGGGAGCGGTTGTGGCGGCTCGCCGACGTTCATGTGGACACGGGGGCCGACAAGACCGTCACGGCCCGCCTGCGGGGCGCGGAGGAGGCCGCGGCGCTGCTGCGGGAGCAGGCCGAGCGGTCGCGGACGGGGCGCCGGTCGGCACGGCCGGACCGCTGGATGGCCTGACGGCCGACGCGGCGACGCCCCCGGCCACGCGTTCGGGGGGCCGCCAGGCCGTCGGTCCGGTGCGTGAAGCGCCCCTTCAGCGGCGCGGGGAACTGCGCGGCCGACCCCCACACGGCCGCGCCCGGACGACGACCCGCCTGCCCCGGAACGGCCTGAGCCGGGGCACCCGTGAGGTGCCCCGGCTCAGGATCGCCGCGTGTTCAGGGGGCGGCGCTGCTTCAGACTCGCGCCGCCGCTTCAGGACGCCGCGCTGCGCAGGCCGCCGAGGTTGATCTGCTCGGTCTCGTCGTGTGCGGTCAGGTCGATGACCTGGCCGATGCCCCGGGACCCCGGGGCGGCGGGCTTGAACTCGGACTCGGACTCGGCCTTGTGGAGCGCGAGCGCCTCCTGGCCGACGACGTCCGCGAGGTCCTCGTTGTGCATGGAGTCCAGGCCGCCGGACGAAGCGCCCTTCTGCGTGCCGAAGAAGTCGAACCCGCCGGTGACCAGCGGACGCGGGATGGGCGCGGCCGGCAGCACGGCCACCGCGGTCGGCACCGTGAAGTGCCCCGTGGGCTGGACGGAGTTGGCGGACGGCGCCGTCATGGGGTGGGTGCCCTGCTCCACCGGTGCCGGGTCGCTGTCCGCAGAGGTGGTGTCCGCAGGCGCGGTGTCCTCCGGGGCCGTGTCCGCAGGCTCGTCCGTGGTGACGGCGGCCGCGTGCTCATGCTCGTCGGCCGCCTCGGGCTGCCCCTGTTCCTCGTCCTCCGGCGTGGACTCGCCCTTGGGCGCCTCGGACTCGACGGCCGTCTCCGTCACGCCCTCGGTCTCGGCGTCCGCCTCCGGGGCGTCGCCTTCGTCGAACCGGGCCAATGCCACCTTGGCCCGCAGGAACAGCTTGGAACCCTCCGGGGAGAAGACCGCGGGAGTCGTCTCCTCGACCGTCAGCTCCTCGACGGCCTCCTCGACCTCGTCTGCGGCCGGGGCGGCCGGCAGCGCGTTCGACGGCTCGGCGGCCTCGATCTCCAGCAGGCGGCGGCCCTCCAGGGCGCTGGCCCGCTCGGTCTCGGCGGTGGCGTAGCGGCGCAGCAGGGACGCGTGCTCGTTGCGCAGCCCCGCCAGCTCCGCACGCTTCGCGCGCAGCCGCTGCTCCAGCTTGGTGCGCAGCTCCCGCGACTCCTCGAGGTCGGTCTCCAGCTCGGCGATCCGCTCCTCGTGACGCCACTCGTCGCTCGCACGCGCGCGTGACATGTCGGCCACCTGCTTGCCCGCGTCGCTGTCCCAGCGGCGCATGACGGCGGCACCGACGGCGGCGGTGGCCGCGGCTATCGCGGCCAGGGTGCGCAGCACCGTCGGTTGGGAGGACAACCAGGGGCCGAGAGCGCAGACGAGGGAGACACCGGCGATCGCCGAAGGAGGCAACAGCCTGTGCAAGGGCGGGGAATGACGGTGACGTCCACGTGGCATGGCCAGAAACTTACCGCGCGTAGGCGAATCGTGGTGCCCCGGGCCGTAAAAACACAGCGACGACGAAGTCTTCGTATGGCATCGACGGTTCCGGGGTTCAGTGATCGCCCAGTCGGTCGCTGATCCACTGGAGCGTCGCGGGGATCTCACGGCGCCAGGTGTTGAAGTTGTGGCCGCCGCTGTCGAGGATGATCGACGAGATCCGGGTGACGTTCGTGGCCTGCACACGCGTTATGAATTTCAGTGTGTCCTTGTAGTTCTTTTCTCCGATCTTGCTGCTGCTGACCAGCAGGGACGTGTTCGGAGCGGGTTCGTGCCCGAGGAACCACCACAGGTTCGCGCGGTTCTTGAGTTTCTGGTCGCCCTGGAAGAGGTCGCCGGTCGTGGGGTCGAGGGGTGCCTTGTACGACGGGGAGAGTCCGGCACCGGCCGCGTACACGTCGGGGTGGTGCATCGCGAGCTTGAGCGCGCAGTACCCGCCCGTCGAGTCGCCGACGATCCCCATACGGCCCGGTCTCCCGCCGACCCGGTAGTGGGCACGCACGGCGTCGGGCAGGTCCTTGGCGAAGAAGGTCTCGGTCTGCGGGCCGTGCGGGACGTCCACGCACTCGGTGTCCCGGGGCGGGGCGACCGTGGGCCGCAGCATCACCAGGATCATCGGCCGCATCTGTCCGGCTTTGGCCAGGTGCTGCGCCGTGCGCGGGTAGTGCAGCTTGTCGACCAGGGCCAGCGCGGTGCCGGGGTAGCCGCTGAGGACGACCGTCACCGGGAACGTACGCGTGCGGTACTGCGGCTGGAAGTACTCCGGCGGCAGGTACACGTACGCGGGCGTGGCGATGTGGGTGGTACGGCCGACGATGTCGACCTGCTGGATCTGACCGGCCGTCCGGGGCAGCGAGCCGCCCATGCCGTGCACCTCGGACGTGGAGACCAACCGGACGGGGCCGCTGTGCGGGCCGCCCAGTGTGTGGTCGACGACGACGCCCTGGTCGGTCTCCGTACCGAGCAGGTCACCCCAGCTCGCATAGAAACCGAAGGCCTGGTTGACCGCTATCCCCACGCACGCGAAGAGCGCCAGTTGGGTGGCCAGCAGAAGACCGACACGGCCGCTGACGGCCCGCCAGCCTCTGCGGGCCAGGCGAGGCCACAGCCACACCGTGCCGACGAACAGCAGTGCGGCGAACAACATCGCCAACGCCAGCATTTTATTGCTCGTGAGACCCATGAGGTGCTTCCTGCCTGCGCTTCCATCCGTGGCGAGCACCGCTTTCAGCGAGACTTGCCCCGAGCTTTTCCTGGCCTTTGACCCGGCTTTCCGGTGGGGAGTGAACCTCTTCCCCCGAGACACCGTCCTAGAGGGCGCAATGTCGCCGGATGCCCGATCGGCACCGGATTCAAGGTCTCTCGCAGAACTACGGGATGCGATGTCTGTCAGGATAGATGGGGAAATGTCGAGCGAGGTTCCGAGCCGATCAGGCCGGGCGCGGCGCATAGTCCGCGGTCCGCGGCCGGAGGCCGTTCCCGCTCTGGTGGGCCGGGCATGCGCCGTCGTGGGCGTCCTGGACATCGCGGCGGGTGTGTTCCCGCGCTTCCGTCACAGCCGTATGCACGCCATGGCCGAGGTACTGCCCGGTTCGCTCGGGCCGTTCGCCGCGGCGCTCTCGCTCAGCGTCGGGGTGCTGTTGCTGCTGCTCGCGCACGGGCTCAAGCGGCGCAAGCGCCGGGCGTGGCGGGCCGCGGTCGCGCTCCTGCCGGCCGGTGCGGTGTCGGAGTTCGTGTACCGGCACTCCGTCGTGGGAGCACTCATCTCGCTGGCGCTGTTCGTGCCGCTCGTGCTCCACCGCGACGAGTTCAAGGCGCTGCCCGACCCGCGCAGCCGGTGGCGCGCTCTTACCAACTTCGTACTCATGAGCGCCGGTTCGCTCGCGCTCGGACTGGTGATCGTCAGCGCCCATCCGAAGCGCACCATCGGCGACCCGAGCCTGGCCGACCGCCTCACGCACGTGCTGTACGGCCTGTTCGGCTTCGAGGGCCCCGTCAACTACGAGGGCTCGGCCTCCTGGACGGTCGCCTTCTCGCTCGGCGCGCTCGGCCTGATCACCGCGGTCACCACCATCTACCTGGCCTTCCGCCCCGAGCACCCCGCCGCGCACCTCACCGAGGAGGACGAGGCCCAGCTGCGCACCCTGCTGGAGAAGCACGGCGCCCGCGACTCCCTCGGCCACTTCGCGCTCCGCCGCGACAAGGCGGTCGTCTTCTCGCCCAGCGGCAAGGCGGCGGTCACCTACCGCGTCGTCTCCGGCGTGATGCTCGCCAGCGGCGACCCCATCGGCGACGTCGAGGCCTGGCCCGGCGCCATCGAACGCTTCATGGACGAGGCCAAGGCCCACTCCTGGACCCCCGCCGTCATGGGCTGCTCGGAGACGGGCGGCGAGGTGTGGACCCGCGAGACCGGCCTGGACGCGCTCGAACTGGGCGACGAGGCGGTGGTGGACGTAGCGGATTTCTCACTCGCCGGACGCGCGATGCGCAACGTGCGCCAGATGGTCAAGCGCATCGAGCGGGCCGGCTACGAAACCCGGGTACGGCGTATCCGTGACCTCGGGGAGGCCGAGCTGGACCGCATCCGGCGGGCCGCCGAGGACTGGCGCGGCACCGACACCGAGCGCGGCTTCTCGATGGCCCTGGGCCGCATAGGGGACGCCGCCGACGGTGACTGCCTGATCGCCACCGCCCACAAGGCCGACGACCAGCCCGGCCCCTACGGCGACCTCAAGGCGATCCTGCACTTCGTCCCCTGGGGCACCGACGGTGTCTCCCTGGACCTGATGCGGCGGGACCGCGCGGCCGACCCCGGCATGAACGAACTGCTCATCGTGGCCGCCCTCCAGGCGTCCCCGAAGCTCGGCATCACCAAGATCTCCCTCAACTTCGCGATGTTCCGCTCGGCGCTCGCACGGGGCGAGAAGATCGGCGCGGGCCCGGTGCTGCGCGCCTGGCGCGGACTGCTGGTCTTCCTGTCCCGCTGGTTCCAGATCGAGTCCCTGTACAAGTTCAACGCCAAGTTCCAGCCCCGCTGGGAGCCGCGCTTCGTGGTCTACCGGGCCTCCGGCGACCTCCCGCGCATCGGCCTGGCCGCCATGCAGGCCGAGGGCTTCGTCAACCTCGCCCTTCCGCTGCCGCGCTTCCTGCGCCGCAACGCCCCGGCCCCCCGCCCCTGCCCGCACCAGGTGGCCGAGCACGAGGTACGGGCGGCCTGACCCCGCCGACGGGCCCGAGCGGACGCCCTCCCCCTCCAGCCCGGGGGCTCCGCTCGGGCCGCACGACCGCGGCCCCCGGCCCGGGGCCTACGCTGAACGTATGAGCAACCACAGCGGACGTGGCCAGGTGACAGGGCTTCCGGGATGGGACCGGTGCGCGGTCATGGGGGTCGTGAACGTCACCCCCGACTCCTTCTCCGACGGCGGCCGCTGGTTCGACACGACGATCGCCGTCAAGCACGGCCTCGACCTCGTCGCCGAGGGCGCCGACCTGGTCGACGTCGGCGGCGAGTCCACCCGCCCCGGCGCCACCCGCGTCGACGCGGACGAGGAACTGCGCCGTGTCATCCCCGTCGTGCGCGGCCTCGCCTCCGAAGGCGTCGTCGTCTCCGTCGACACCATGCGCGCCTCCGTCGCCGCACAGGCCCTCGCCGCCGGGGCCGCTCTCGTCAACGACGTCAGCGGCGGCCTCGCCGACCCCGACATGATCCCCGTCGTCGCCGAGTCGGGCGCCCCCTTCGTCGTCATGCACTGGCGCGGCTTCCTGGAGGGCGGCAACGTCAAGGGCGTGTACGACGACGTCGTCGCCGAGGTCCTCGACGAACTGCACGCGCGCGTGGACGCCGTCCTCGCCGGCGGCATCGCCCCCGACCGGATCGTCGTCGACCCCGGCCTCGGCTTCTCCAAGGACTCCGAGCACGACCTCACCCTCCTCTCCCACCTCGACCGGCTGCACGCCCTGGGCCACCCGCTGCTCGTCGCCGCCTCCCGGAAACGGTTCCTCGGCCGGGTCCTGGCCGGGCCCGAGGGGGCACCCCCGCCGGCCCGGGAGCGCGACGCGGCGACGGCCGCCGTCTCCGCGCTCGCGGCGCACGCCGGAGCGTGGGCGGTGCGCGTGCACGAGGTGCGCGCCACGGCGGACGCGGTGCGGGTCGCGCGTGCCATAGAGGCAGCGCGCGAGAAGAGTGCCGCGCCGGGCGCGCGGACCCCGAACGGCGCAGAAGGAGCCCGGTGAGCGCCCCACACACCGATGTCGAGCAGGTCGAGGCCGCCAACACCGCCTTCTACGAGGCGCTGGAGCGCGGCGACTTCGAGGCGGTGTCCGGCCTCTGGCTCACCCCCGCCGACCTGGGCGTCGACGAGGAGTACCACGATCCGGCGGACACCGGAGTGATCTCGTGCGTGCACCCGGGCTGGCCGGTGCTGACCGGCCGCGGCGAGGTCCTGAGGTCGTACGCGCTGATCATGGCGAACACCGACTACATCCAGTTCTTCCTCACCGATGTGCATGTCTCCGTCACCGGCGACACCGCCCTGGTGACCTGCACGGAGAACATCCTGAGCGGCGGCCCGGCCCCCGAGGGCGGCCAGGAGCTCGGCCCGCTCGTGGGGCAGCTGGTCGTCGCCACGAACGTGTTCCGGCGCACCCCGGACGGCTGGAAGCTCTGGTCCCACCACGCCTCCCCCGTACTGTCCGAGACCGACGAGGACGAGGACGAGGACACACCCTCCTGAGCACCTCCTCCTGAGCACCTCCTCCCGAGCACCTTTTGCCTCCTGCTGCCTCCTCCGGCCCACTCGCGGAGCAAGGAGTGGTTGGAATCACGAACTGACGGGTAGGTCCGGCTACCAGCCCATGAAGCCGCCGGGTTCTCCGGGGAAAACGCGCGATGAACCCTGCGGCCCCCGGCCGGGGGCCGCGCCTCGTGACCCGGCTCTGTCAGTGCCCGCAGGTAGATTCGTCTGTGGCCGGTCCATCGCCCGCACGCGGTGCGACCCCGCCGTTACCGACGATTGCAGGAGTGATTCGCGTGGATCGTGTCGCGCTGCGCGGCCTGAGGGCCCGCGGGCACCACGGTGTCTTCCCCAAGGAACGCGAGGAGGGCCAGACCTTCATCGTGGACCTCTCCCTTGGCCTGGACACCCGTCCGGCGGCGGCCGACGACGACCTCACGAGGACCGTGCACTACGGCATCGTGGCCGAAGAGGTCGTGGCCGTGGTCGAGGGGGAGCCGGTGAACCTGATCGAGACGCTCGCCGAGCGGATCGCCCAGGCCTGCCTGAAGCACGAGGGGGTACAAGAGGTCGAGGTCTGCGTCCACAAGCCCGACGCGCCCATCACCGTCCCTTTCGACGACGTCACCGTCACCATCACCCGGAGCCGAGTATGACCGCATCCTCCCTGCGGGGTCCCAGCGACCCGACCGTACAGCCGGTGCCCGCCTCCGTCGTCGAGCAGGTCGACGCCGCCGACACCACCCTGTCCAACCCCAAACGCGCCGTGATCGCCCTCGGCTCCAACCTCGGCAACCGCCTGGAGACCCTCCAGGGCGCCGTCGACGCCCTGGAGGACACCCCGGGCGTCCGCATCAAGGCCGTGTCGCCGGTGTACGAGACGGAGCCGTGGGGCGTCGAGCCCGGCAGCCAGCCGACGTACTACAACGCGGTCGTGGTGCTGAAGACCACCCTCCCGCCGTCCTCGCTGCTGGAGCGGGCACACGCGGTCGAGGAGGCCTTCAACCGGGTGCGGGACGAGCGCTGGGGCCCGCGCACCCTCGACGTCGACATCGTCGCGTACGCCGACGTGGTCTCCGCCGACCCGCAGCTCACCCTCCCGCACCCGCGCGCCCACGAGCGTGCCTTCGTGCTCGCCCCCTGGTACGACGTCGACCCCGAGGCCCAGCTGCCCGGCCGCGGCTCGGTGGCGGAGTTGCTGGCGTTCGTCACCCGGCACGGTGTGGAGCCGCGCACGGACCTGGAACTACGACTGCCCGAGTAGTCGTTAAGGTCGACACGACCACATCGCTGCGGGGGAGCTGAAGGAACACAGTGAAAGAGCTGCGGATCAGGGTGCTGGCCGGCGTGTTCGTCGTGGCCGGGGTGCTGTCCTGGGCGGCCGCCCGCCTGTGGAACTCGGTGGGAACCCTGCCCAATGTGCCGGTGGCCGCCCCCATCGTGCTGGCCCTGATCGCCGTGGTCCTGCTCTCCACGGCGCTCTCGCTGCGCGCCCGCCTCAAGGCCCAGCGCGAGCGCCGCCCGGGAGCGAAGGGCGTCGACCCTCTGATGGCCGCCCGCGCGGTGGTCTTCGGCCAGGCCAGCGCCCTGGTCGCGGCTCTGGTCGCCGGCATGTACGGCGGCACGGGCGTCTTCCTCCTGGAACTCCTCGACCTCCCCACCCGCCGCGACCAGGCCCTCTACGCCGCGTTCTCGGTCGTGGCCGGCATCGGCGTCATAGCGGCGGCGATGTTCCTGGAGCGCGTCTGCAAACTCCCGGAGGACGACGACAACCACAGCGGGGCCGAGCCGGTCGCCTGACCCCCTGGGATCTCAGCGCGCCAGTATCAGGCTCATCGCCTCGGCCCGGGTCGTGGCATCCCGGAGCTGGCCGCGTACCGCCGACGTCGTCGTCTTGGCGCCCGGCTTGCGGATCCCGCGCACCGACATGCACATGTGCTCGGCCTCCACCACGACGATCACGCCCCGGGCTTCCAGGATCCGCATGAGCGAGTCCGCGACCTGCGTGGTGAGTCGTTCCTGCACCTGCAGACGGCGGGCGAACACCTCGACCAGCCGGGCGAGCTTCGACAGGCCCGTGATCTTGCCGGTCTCCGCGGGGATGTAGCCGACATGGGCCACGCCGTGGAACGGCAGCATGTGATGTTCACACAACGAAACGATTTCGATGTCCTTCACCAGGACCATCTCGTCATGCCCGAGATCGAACGTCGTCGTCAGGACCTCTTCGGGTTCCTGGTAGTTCCCGGCCAACAGCTCGCGATACGCCCGGGCCACCCGCGCCGGAGTCTCCCGGAGCCCCTCGCGGTCCGGGTCCTCGCCGACCGCGATCAGGAGTTCGCGTACGGCGTTCTCGGCGCGCTTCTCGTCGAACTCGCCGATGGTGCCCTCGCCGTCCAGGGTCACGGGGTCGGTCATCTGGGTGCCTCGTTCCGTCGGATGGGCGCGTGTGGACCACGTGCCTCATATGCGGGCATACCGAAATGCCGCGCCCCCCAGGCTAGATCCTGGGGGGCGCGGCATCCATTCCGGGCCTGGTGAGGCCTGCGGGATCAGCTCTCGGGACGGTCCTCGGGGGCCGTCTCGGTCACCGGGGCGGACTCGGCCGCCGTGGACTTCACCGTGCTGATCGCCGGCGTCGCGCCGTTCGCCCCGTTGGTCAGTGCGAGCTCCCTGGGGGAGAGCACCGGCGGGCGGGTGGACGGCGTGCGGCGGGAGGAGCCGGTCCAGGCGGGCCGTGCGGGCCGCTTGTGGAGCGCCGAGAAGATCTCGGCGATCTCCTCCTTGCCCAGGGTCTCCTTCTCCAGGAGCTGGAGCACCAGGTTGTCGAGCACGTCGCGGTTCTCGACCAGGATCTCCCAGGCCTCGTTGTGCGCGTTCTCGATGAGCTTCTTGACTTCCTCGTCCACCAGAGCGGCGACCTCTTCCGAGTAGTCACGCTGGTGGGACATCTCACGGCCGAGGAAGGGCTCGGTGTTGTCGCCGCCGAACTTGATCGCGCCGAGACGCTCGGTCATGCCGTACTGCGTGACCATCGCGCGAGCGGTGGTCGTGGCCTTCTCGATGTCGTTCGCGGCACCCGTGGTCGGGTCGTGGAAGACCAGTTCCTCGGCCGCGCGGCCGCCCAGCATGTAGGCGAGCTGGTCGAGCATCTCGTTGCGCGTGGTCGAGTACTTGTCCTCGTCCGGCAGGACCATCGTGTAGCCGAGGGCACGGCCGCGGGACAAGATCGTGATCTTGTGGACCGGGTCGGAGTTCGGAGAGGCCGCCGCGACCAGGGCGTGTCCGCCCTCGTGGTACGCGGTGATCTTCTTCTCCTTGTCCGACATGATCCGGGTCCGCTTCTGCGGGCCCGCGACCACGCGGTCGATCGCCTCGTCGAGCATCTGGTTGTCGATGAGCTTGCGGTCGCTGCGGGCCGTGAGCAGCGCCGCCTCGTTCAGCACGTTCGACAGGTCCGCGCCGGTGAAGCCCGGCGTGCGGCGGGCGACCGCCGCGAGGTCGACGTCGGGCGCGACCGGCTTGCCCTTCTGGTGGACCTTGAGGATCTCCAGACGGCCCTGCAGGTCCGGCGGGTCGACCGCGATCTGGCGGTCGAAGCGGCCGGGCCGCAGAAGGGCCGGGTCGAGGATGTCGGGCCGGTTCGTCGCGGCGATGAGGATCACGCCGCCCTTGACGTCGAAGCCGTCCATCTCGACGAGCAGCTGGTTCAGTGTCTGCTCGCGCTCGTCGTGACCGCCGCCGAGGCCGGCGCCGCGGTGGCGGCCGACCGCGTCGATCTCGTCGACGAAGACGATCGCCGGGGCGTTCGCCTTGGCCTGCTCGAAGAGGTCGCGGACACGGGAGGCACCGACACCGACGAACATCTCGACGAAGTCGGAACCGGAGATCGAGTAGAAGGGGACTCCGGCCTCGCCGGCGACGGCACGCGCGAGCAGCGTCTTGCCGGTACCGGGACGGCCGTAGAGGAGCACGCCCTTGGGGATCTTGGCGCCGACGGCCTGGAACTTCGCCGGCTCCTGGAGGAATTCCTTGATCTCGTGGAGCTCCTCGACGGCCTCGTCACAGCCCGCGACGTCCGCGAAGGTCGTCTTCGGGGTGTCCTTGGTGATGAGCTTCGCCTTGGACTTGCCGAAGTTCATGACCCGGGAGCCGCCACCCTGCATCTGATTCATCAGGAACAGGAAGACGACCACGATGAGGACGAAGGGGAGCAGGGAGAGCAGGACACCGACGAAAGCGTTCTGCTTGGTCGGCGAGACGGTGTAACCGTCGGGGATCTGCTTGTCCTGGAACTTGCCCTGCAGCGTGTTGGCGATGGCCACGCCCTGGTCGCCGATGTAGCTCGCCTGGATCTTCGAGCTGCCGTCGACCTTCTCGCCACTCTTGAGCGTGACCTTGATGGTCTGCTCGTCACCGGTGGTCAGCTTCGCCGATGCCACCCTGTTGTCATTGATCGCCGCCACGACCTGGCCGGTGTCCACCGTCTTGTAGCCGCCGGACGAGCCGACGACCTGCATCAACACGACCACGGCAAGGACGGCCAGCACGATCCACATGACCGGCCCACGGAAGTATCGCTTCACGTCCATCCATACGGAGCGGTGTCGCCCCGTCCCTCCTGCCATAGTGAGTTTGATAAGACAGTTCTTCTGACGGTACCCCAGCATGAGTGCCCGAAGCCGCACGGAGCGGCTCGGACGGCTGGCAAAACCCGTCTCTGCATGCTCCAACGGCGCGAAACCCGCTGGGGTTCCCGATCGTCTTACGTAAGTGGACCCTCCGGCGTATCAGCCGGGGTTCAGCCGCCGTAGACGTGAGGCGCGAGCGTACCGACGAACGGGAGATTGCGGTACTTCTCGGCGTAGTCGAGACCGTAGCCGACGACGAACTCGTTGGGGATGTCGAAGCCGACCCACTCGACGTCGATGGCCACCTTGGCCGCGTCGGGCTTGCGCAGCAGGGTGCAGATCTTCAGGGACTCGGGCTCACGGGAGCCGAGGTTGTTGATCAGCCAGGACAGGGTCAGGCCGGAGTCGATGATGTCCTCGACGATCAGGACGTGCCGGCCCTTGATGTCGGTGTCGAGGTCCTTGAGGATCCGCACCACACCGGAGGACTGGGTGCCCGCGCCGTAGGAGGACACGGCCATCCAGTCCATGGTGACGGGGGTGGACAGCGCCCGGGCGAGGTCCGCCATGACCATCACGGCGCCCTTGAGGACACCGACGATGAGCAGGTCCTTGCCCGCGTACTCCGCGTCGATCTTCGCGGCCAGCTCGACCAGCTTCGCGTCGATCTCTTCCTTGGTGATGAGCACCGCCTGGAGGTCGGCACCCATGTCTTTCGCGTCCACCCGCATCACTTTCGGTCGGTCGTCCCACCGGCCTACCCACCTCGTCGGAGGAGCCCTCCGGGAGGTCGGGATTCAGCCTTGCCGAATCACCAGTCTGCCACCCTGACGCTGGGCGACGACTTTGCCCGGGAGATTGATGGCTCCCTGGCCGCGCCAGCCGGTGATCAGCCGGTCGACTTCCTCGATGTGCCGGGCGAACAGGGAACCGGCCGGCGCGCCCGCCTCGATGGCGGCGCGGCGCAGGATCCGGCGGCGCACGGCCGGGGGCAGGGCGTAGAGCTTGGCGCACTCCAGCAGGCCCGCGGCGTCCCGTACGGAGGCCTCGGCCTGGCTGGCCCAGGTGTCGAGGGCGTCGGCGTCGTCGCGGGAGAGCTGGGCGGTGCGGGCGAGGGCCTCGACGACGCCCTTGCCCAGGGCCTTCTCCAGGGCGGGCAGGCCCTCGTGGCGGAGCCGGGAGCGGGTGTAGGCGGGGTCCGCGTTGTGAGGATCGTCCCAGACGGGGAGCGACTGGACCATGCAGGCCTTGCGGGCGGTCTGCCGGTCCAGCTGGAGGAAGGGGCGGCGGTAACGGCCGCCGGCCCCCGAGACCGCGGCCATTCCGGACAGGGAGCGGATACCGGAGCCGCGGGCGAGGCCGAGCAGGACGGTCTCGGCCTGGTCGTCCCTGGTGTGGCCGAGCAGGATCGCGGCGCCGCCGTGCCGTTCGAGGGCGGCGTCCAGGGCGGCGTAGCGGGCGTCGCGGGCGGCCGCCTCGGGTCCGCCGTCGCGGCCGACGGTCACGGTGATCGACTCGACCGGATCGAGACCCAGTTCACGCAGCCGCACGGCGACCTCCTCGGCGCGCAGGTCGGAACCGGCCTGCAGCCCGTGGTCGACGGTGATGCCGCCCGCCCGGATGCCGAGCTTGGGGGCCTCGAAGGCGAGGGCGGAGGCGAGCGCCATGGAGTCGGCGCCGCCCGAGCACGCCACGAGGACGAGCGGGGAGGGGGTCCGCTCGTTCGGGGTCTGCTCCGGGATGTCTCCGATGGGGCGTACGAGGCGCCCGCCGATGCGTCCACCGGCGCGTTCACCGGTGGTGCGGCTGTGGCGGTTGTGGTCGGTGAGGATGTCGTGGAGTACGCGGCGGACCGCCAGGCGTATCGCCGCGACCGCAGGATGGGGACCCATGTCCGGTTCCCTTCATGAAGTTTTCGGGGGGTGAGCCCGATGCCGGTCACTCAGAGTGTGTCGATGGTGACAGAAACGGGCCGTTCCCCGAGCATTGCACGCCTACCCATCGCTCACGGTCCCTCGGACGGGTGATTGGCGGGGCGTTCGCCTGCCGTAGGCCGGATTACGTTCCACCACGGCTCGACCGGTTCACGACTCGGCCTTGCGGTGCACCCGCGCGACCCAGTCCGCCGGTTTGGCGATCTCCGCCTTGGTCGGCAGGGTGTTCGGGGAGGTCCACACCCGGTTGAAGCCGTCCATGCCGACCTGGTCGACGACGGCCCGCACGAAGCGTTCCCCGTCGCGGTACTGCCGGAGTTTGGCGTCCAGGCCGAGCAGTTTGCGCAGGGTCATGTCCAGCCGGGAGGCACCCTTGGCGCGCCGCTGCTGGAACTTCTCGCGGATCTCGGCGACGGTCGGTACGACCGCGGGTCCCACGCCGTCCATGACGAAGTCGGCATGGCCCTCGAGGAGGGACATGACGGCGGTGAGCCGGCCGAGGATCTCGCGCTGGGCGGGGGTCTGCACCAGTTCGACGAACGACCGTCCGCCGTCGTCCTCCTCGGCCTCGGGGCGGCTCCCGGCGAGGGACTGGGCGGCGTCGCGGATGCGCTCCAGGACGGTCATCGGGTCGACGTCGGTCTCCTGCAGGAACGACTGGATCTCGCCCTCCAGGTGGGCGCGCAGCCAGGGCACCGCCGAGAACTGGGTGCGGTGCGTCTCCTCGTGCAGGCACACCCACAGGCGGAAGTCGTGGGGCTTGACGTCGAGTTCGCGCTCCACGTGGACGATGTTCGGGGCGACGAGCAGCAGTCGGCCGCCGCCGTGCTCGTCCGCCGGGAGGTCGCGGGAGGCTGGGGCGAAGGTCTCGTACTGGCCGAGGACCCGGGAGGACAGGAACGACAGCAGCATGCCGAGTTCCACGCCGGTGACCTTGCCGCCGACCGCGCCGAGGACCGCGCCGCCCGGGGTGCCGGCCCGCCGCTCCTGCATCTTGTCGAGCAGCGGTTTGAGGAGTTCCCGGAACCCGGCGACGTTCGCCTTCACCCAGCCGGGCCTGTCCACCACCAGGACGGGTGTGTCGTGGACGTCGTCGGTCCCCATCCGGGTGAAACCCCGGACGTGCTCCTCCGACGCCTTCGCGTGCCGTCGCAGCTCCGCGACGATGGCCCGGGCCTCGTCGCGGCTCACCTCGGGGCCCGGCCGCACGAGCCGGGTCGCGGTCGCCACCGCGAGATTCCAGTCGACCATCCCTGAAGAAGCAGCGCCACCGATGCTCGTCATGCGTCAACCGTACGTGAGCGGTCCCACTTGGGGCAGGCCATGGGGATTCGCGGTGCGGGAGGGGCGCGTGGCGGTACGTCAGCCGCAGCCCGCCAGGGCCGTCGCCGTCCGGTCCAGTGCCTCCTGGGCCGCCTCCGGGTTCGTCGTGTTGGACGTCAGGAAAGCGAAGGCCAGCAGGCGGCCGTCCTTGTCGACGACGGTGCCCGCAAGGGTGTTGACGCCGGTCAGGGTGCCGGTCTTGGCGCGTACGAAGCCTGCCGCGCCGTTCGTGTACCGGCTGGTCAGGGTGCCCGTGAAGCCGGCCACGGGGAGTCCGGTGAGGACCGGGCGCAGGCCCGGCCGGTCCGCGTCGGCGGCCTTGGCGAGGAGGGCGGTGAGGAGGTCCGCCGTGAGCCGGTCGTCGCGGTTGAGGCCGCTGCCGTCGTGGAAGGCGGCGCCGGTCATCGGCAGCCCCAGCCTGGTGAGCTGGGCGTCGATGGCGGCCGCTCCGCCGTCGAAGCTCGCCGGCCGGCCGCTCGCCAGCGCGGTCTGGCGGGCCAGGGCCTCGGCGATGTCGTTGTCGCTGTTGGTCAGCATGCGTTCGACGATCGAGGACAGCGGGGGCGAGGAGACGGTGGCGAGGGTGGCGGCCCGGCCGCTCGCCTTGGAGGTGCCGGGGGACGAGGTCTTGATGCCGGCGTCCGCGAGGAAGCCCGCGAACTTCTGCGCCGCGTCGGCCGCCGGATCGCTCACCCGGGCCGCCGGGCCGTTGCTGGAGCCGTCGGTGCGGCCCTCGTCGGCCATGAGGGGGCTCACGCGCGTGAGGTTGTCGTTGACGCCGATGGGGTGCAGGTCGGGGCCGGTGTAGAGCGTGGTGTCGTACGAGAGCGTGATCTGCCTGATGCCGCGCGTGGTCAGCGCTTTGGCCGTCTGGGCGGCCAGAGTGCGCAGACCGGCCCAGCCGTCCGCGTTCTGGCGGGCGGTGAGGGTGGGGTCGCCGCCGCCGACCAGGACGACCTCCCTGGTGCCGGGTTCGAGGGCCACGCGCGTGGTGAAGCGGTGGTCGGGGCCGAGGGCGGAGAGGGCGGCGACGGCGGTGGCGATCTTGGTGGTGGAGGCGGGTGTGAGGGGCGTGTCGGCGCCGGTGCCGTAGAGGCGCCTGCCGGTGGCCACGTCGACGACCACGGCGGTACGGGTGGTGCCGAGCGCCGAGGCGCCCAGGAGGGGCCCCAGAACGCCCGTGAGGGCCGTTCCGGAGGTTCCGGCGGCCGTTCCGGTGGGCGCCGACTTCACGGTGTTCATGGCCGCGCCCAGGCCCGTCAGGACGGATCCGGCGCTGGGGGCGGGGCTGGGCTCGCCGTCGGCTGTGACGGAGTCCGCACCGGAGCCGTGATCTGCGCCACCCGTCCGCTCCAGGGCGGCGGCCCGGTCCCGCTCGGCCGTACGCTGACCGTCGGCGTCCCAGGGGCCCGCCGCGGTCACCACACCGGCGGCCAGCGCGAGCCCGGCCGTGGCGGCGCCCGCGGTGTACTGCCAGGTCCTGAGGGTCCGAAGCCGAGGAGGGCGAGGGGCACGAGGGAGGCGGACCAGGGTGGCCAGCCGGGGTCCGGTCGCGCGCGTGACGCGTGCGAGCTGCGGCCCCACTGCCCCACTCAACCGTTTGACCTGCGGTTTCGTGGCGGTCGCAAGGCGTGCCAGACGCGGTCGCACGGCACCCGCGATCTTCCGCATATGCGGTTTCGCGGACTGCCACGGCCTCAGCTCTGGCACGACCACCAGCCCCTTTCGCGATCACACACCAGCGTGAGGGACACTTAACCACCAGAACTATGTGTTGATCATGGAGGAGCCACCGGTGGAGTTCGACGTCACGATCGAGATCCCGAAGGGTTCGCGGAACAAGTACGAGGTGGACCACGAGACCGGTCGGATCCGCCTCGACCGTCGTCTCTTCACCTCGACCGCCTACCCGACCGACTACGGCTTCGTCGAGAACACTCTCGGCGAGGACGGCGACCCGCTGGACGCGCTGGTCATCCTGGACGAGCCGACGTTCCCGGGCTGCCTGATCAAGTGCCGCGCCATCGGCATGTTCCGGATGACGGACGAGGCCGGCGGCGACGACAAGCTGCTGTGCGTTCCGGCCACCGACCCGCGGGTGGAGCACCTGCGCGACATCCACCACGTGTCGGAGTTCGACCGCCTGGAGATCCAGCACTTCTTCGAGGTCTACAAGGACCTGGAGCCCGGCAAGTCCGTCGAGGGCGCCAACTGGGTGGGCCGCACCGACGCCGAGGTCGAGATCGAGCGGTCGTACAAGCGCTTCAAGGAGCAGGGCGGTCACTGAGACCACCCCGGTATGCCGTAACCGGGAGACGGGCCGCACGCACGCGTGGGGCCCGTTTTTCGTGTCCGCCGGGCGGCCATGCTCATACTGAGCCCTACGTAGAGATGTCGTTCAGGGAGCGTTACGACGGTGACGGAGGCGGAGGACCGCAAGCCCCGGTCGGACGAGGCACGGTACGACCCGGAGATCACGTCCGAGTTCGCCGTTCCGGAGGGCATCGCGGTCCCCGAGGGCGACGCCGAGCCGGAGACCACGTCCGAGTTCGCCGTGCCGAAGGGCCTGGCGGCGCCGCAGCCGGTCGGGGGCGAACCGGAGGGGTCGGCGTTCAGCGTGCCGAGCACCTACAGCGCCCACGACGCCCCGCCCGTCTTCACGCCCGCCTCCGGGTTTCCCGCCGTCAGTCTGGTCAAGGACGCGCCCTGGCAGGACCGGATGCGCACGATGCTGCGCATGCCGGTGGCCGAGCGGCCGGCGCTGGAGCCGGTGCCGAAGGCCGAGGAGGGCGGTCCCGCCGTCCCGCGCGTGCTCGACCTGACGCTGCGTATCGGTGAGTTGCTGCTGGCGGGCGGCGAGGGCGCGGAGGACGTGGAGGCCGCGATGTTCGCGGTCTGCCGCTCCTACGGCCTCGACCGGTGCGAGCCGAACGTCACCTTCACGCTGCTCGCCATCTCCTACCAGCCCTCGCTCGTCGAAGACCCCGTGACCGCGTCCCGGACGGTGCGGCGGCGCGGGACCGACTACACGCGCCTCGCGGCCGTCTTCCGGCTCGTGGACGACCTCACCGACCCTGAGGCCCATGTCTCCCTGGAGGAGGCCTACCGGCGGCTCGCGGTGATCCGCCGCAACCGGCACCCGTACCCCGGCTGGGCGCTGACCGCCGCGAGCGGGCTGCTCGCCGGGGCCGCCTCCGTGCTGGTCGGCGGTGACTTCCTCGTGTTCGTCGCGGCCGCGATCGGCGCGATGCTCGGCGACCGGCTGGCGTGGCTGTGCGCGGGGCGGGGGCTGCCGGAGTTCTACCAGTTCATGATCGCCGCGATGCCGCCGGCCGCGATCGGGGTCGGGTTCTCGCTCGCCCACGTCGACGTCGCGGCGTCCGCCGTCGTCACCGGTGGGCTGTTCGCGCTGCTGCCCGGACGGGCGCTGGTCGCGGGTGTCCAGGACGGGCTGACCGGCTTCTACATCACCGCGTCCGCGCGGCTGCTGGAGGTCATGTACTTCTTCGTCGGCATCGTCATCGGGGTGCTGACGATCCTTTACTTCGGAGTGAAGCTCGGCGGCAGCCTCAACCCCGATGTGGCGCTCGGCGTCTCCGAGCGTCCGCTGATCCAGATCGCCGCGTCGATGGTGCTGTCGCTGACCTTCGCGGTGCTGCTCCAGCAGGAACGATCCACCGTGCTGGCCGTCACCCTCAACGGCGGTGTGGCGTGGTCGGTCTACGGTGCGATGCACTACACCGGGGGTATCTCACCGGTCGCCTCCACGGCCGTCGCGGCGGGGCTCGTGGGGTTGTTCGGGCAGCTGCTGTCCCGGTTCCGGTTCGCTTCCGCACTGCCGTACACGACGGCGGCGATCGGGCCGCTGCTGCCCGGGTCGGCGACCTATTTCGGGCTGCTGTCGATGGCTCAGAACGAGGTCGACAAGGGGCTGGTGTCGCTGGCCAAGGCGGCGTCCTTGGCCATGGCGATCGCCATCGGGGTCAACCTGGGGTCGGAGATCTCCCGGTTGACCCTGCGGGTGGGGTCGGCGGGGAAGCGGCGCGCCGCGAAGCGGACGAGGGGTTTCTGAGCGCCTACTGGGCAGGGACCTCGGCCGGGACGGCGGCTGCGGGTCGTGTGTGGTTGCTCGCGCCCACGCGGCGGTAGCCGCAAATTCAATACAGCCCCGCGCGCCCCTGAAGGGGCGCGTCACCTCACGGCGCTTGGTAGTGGTCCTCGTTGTACGGGTACTGCTGCTGGCCGTAGCCGTTCTGGCTGTAGCCGCCCTGGTCGTAACCGTTCTGGCCGTAGTACGGCTGCTGCTGCCCGTACTGCTGTTGCTGCTGCCCGTACTGCTGCTGGCCGTACTGCTGCTGGGGCTGCTGCGGGACGTACTGCTGCTGCGGCTGCTCGTAGGTCGGCTCGATCCTGCGGAGCTGGGTCGTCGCGTCGTCCATCACCGGGGCAGCCGGGGGCGCCGGGTGCGTCGGGTGCTGCTGGAGCGGTTCCTGCGCCGCCGCCTTCTTGCTCTTCGAGCGGGCCCGCAGGAACTCGATGGCGATCGGGACGACCGAGACGAGGACGATCAGTATCAGGATCGCCTCGATGTTGTTCTTGACGAAGTCGATCTTGCCGAGCCAGGAGCCGAGCAGGGTGACGCCGGCGCCCCAGAGGACACCGCCGATGACGTTGAACGTCAGGAACGAGCGGTACTTCATGCCGCTGACGCCGGCGATGATCGGCGTGAACGTGCGGATCACGGGCACGAAGCGGGCCAGGACCAGGGACTTCGGGCCGTACTTCTCGAAGAACTCGTGCGCTTTCTCGACGTTCTCCTGCTTGAAGAGGCGGGAGTCCGGGCGGTTGAAGAGCGACGGGCCGACCTTCTTGCCGAACATGAAGCCCGCCTGGTCGCCGAGGACCGCGGCGACGCAGATCAGGGCGACGGCGCCCCACAGGGGGAAGTCCATCTGGTGCGAGGTGATCAGCAGGCCGCAGGTGAACAGGAGGGAGTCACCCGGGAGGAAGAAACCGATCAGGAGTCCGGACTCGGCGAAGACGACCAGGAGCAGGCCCCAGATGCCGAACGAGTCGAGAAGGTTGTTCGGATCCATCCAGCTCGGGCCGAGGGCGAGCGTCATCGCGGTTCCGGTCGTCACGGTTCCGGGCTCCTGAGGGGTGAGGGCACTACGCGTTCCTTGTGCGGGCGCACAAAGCTATCAACGGAATGTGTCCGTCCCAGGTTCCACCGGTGGATCCAGGATGCACTGTGGCCGGCCTGGGGAAAGGCTGTGGACATGGGCATCGAGGAGTACGGCGGCGGTCAGGGACCCCAGTCCGATGTGCTGGTGGTCACCACGAACGACGTTCCCGGGTACCGGGTGCGGGAGGTCATCGGCGAGGTCTTCGGGCTGACCGTGCGCTCCCGGCACCTGGGCAGCCAGATCGGCGCGGGCCTGAAGTCGATGATCGGCGGTGAGCTGAGGGGCCTGACGAAAACGCTCGTGCAGACCCGCAACCAGGCCATGGAGCGGCTGGTCGAGCAGGCACGCGCGCGTGGTGCCAACGCCGTGCTGGCCTTCCGGTTCGACGTGACCGAGGCGGCGGACGCGGGGACCGAGGTGTGCGCGTACGGCACCGCCGTCGTCATCGACAAGCAGTAGCCGAGGGCCCGGTCAGGCGGTGTGCCGTGCGGCGTTCGCGTCGATGGCCTCCTTCAGGTGCTCGGCCAGGCCCGGTGCCATCGCGTCGTAGAACGCCTTGAAACGCTCGTCGGCGATGTACATCTCGCCGAGGCCGCGGTGCATGTCGTACGGGCAGTCGTAGAACCATGCCGAGATGTGCAGGCGGTGTTCCTCGGCCATGTCCATGGCCCGTTCACCGGCCGGCGGCTCGGCCTCGGCCACCAGGGCGGCGTAACGCTCGCTCCAGTCGTCGACCTCGGCCTTCATGCGCTGCCAGTCGGCCTTGGTGTAGCGGGCCGCGCGGCGCTGCGACTCGGCGTAGGCCTCGGTGCCGCCCCAGCGCTGCTCGGCCTCCTCGGCGTACTGGTCCGGGTCCTTGTCGCCGAAGACCTCGAAGCGTTCCTCGGGGGTGAGGTTGATGCCCATTCTGCGTGCCTCCATGGCGTGCTCCACGGCCTCGGCCATCTTCTGCAGCTTCTCGATCCGGGCGGTCAGCAGGTCGTGCTGCCGGCGCAGGTGTGCGCGCGGGTCCGCGTCCGGATCGTCGAGCAGGACCGCGACCTCGTCGAGCGGGAAGCCGAGCTCCCGGTAGAACAGGATCCGCTGGAGCCGGTCGAGGTCGGCGTCGCCGTAGCGCCGGTGCCCGGCGGTGCTGCGCCCGCCCGGGACCAGCAGGCCGATCTCGTCGTAGTGGTGCAGGGTGCGCACGGTGACCCCGGCGAATCCGGCGACCTGTCCTATGGAGTAGCTCACTTCCGCTCCTTTCCGCGCTCCACCCTGGGGCCTCACGCCGCGTGAGGTGCAAGCCCGTTCCACTCGGCAGCCTTCAGGATGTTGTGTCTGTTTTGCCCGCTTATGGTGGGCCCGTGGCCCAGGACACCGCGCAGCAGGCGCTCCCCACCCCGCCCGCGGCCCCCGCGCGTGCCCTGCTGCCGCTGATCCTGCCCTCCGTGATCGTCGGCGTCTGCAGCAGCCTGCTGTTCGTGCTGGTGAGCTCGCTGGCCGGACGGTTGCAGAACGTGCTGTGGCACAACCTGCCGGACGCGCTGGGCATCGGGCGGTACTCGGTGCTGTGGATGCTGGTGATGCTGACCGGGACCGGGATCGCGGTGGGGCTGGTGGTGTGGAAGGTGCCGGGGCACGCGGGACCCGATCCGGCCACCCTGGGCCTGGAGGCGGTGGCGCTGCCGCCGGCCGTGCTGCCGGGCCTGGTGCTGGCGACCGTACTGATGCTGGCGGGCGGGCCGAGCCTCGGCCCCGAGAACCCGCTGATCGCCGTCAACGTCGGGCTCGCACTGTGGCTGGGGCGCCTCGCGATGCCCCGGCTGCCGGGCTCGCTGTGGCCCGCGCTGGCCGACGCGGCGACGCTGGGCGCGCTGTTCGGGACACCGGTGGGGGCGGCCCTGGTGATCTCCGAGGCGCTGGCCGGGAAGCCGCTGAAGGGAGCGCTGTGGGACAACCTCTTCGGGCCGCTGGCGGCCGCCGGAGCGGGCTCGATGACGACCGCCCTGGTGGCCCGTCCGTCCCTCGACATCGGTCTGCCCGTGCTCACCCGGACCCGCTGGCCCGACCTGCTGTCGGTCCTGGTGATCGCCCCCGCGGCCGCGCTGCTCGGCATGTGCGCGGTCTACGCCTTCCCGTACGTCCACTCAGCCTTCGGGCGCCTGAGGCACCCCATGCTGATCCTTCCGGCCGGCGGGGTCGTCCTCGGCCTTCTGGGGGCACTGGGCGGCCCCCTGACGCTCTTCAAGGGGCTGGACGAGGTCGGGGACCTGGCGAAGAACCCGGAGGGCTGGACGGCCGGGCAGTTCGCCGTGATGACGGTCGTCAAACTGACCGCACTGCTGGTGGCCGCCGCCTGCGGTTTCCGCGGTGGCCGGATCTTTCCCTCGGTTTTCATCGGCGCCGCCCTCGGGCTGTGCGCCCACGCCCTGGTGCCCGCCGTCCAGCCCTCGGTGGGCGTGGCGGCAGGTGTATTGGGCATGCTGTTGGCCGTCACCCGGCAGGGCTGGGTGAGCCTGTTCACGGCCGCGGTGCTCGTGGCCTCGCCGGTGATGCTCGCCCTGCTGTGCACGGCGTCGCTCCCGGCCTGGCTGCTGGTGACCGGTCGGCCGAAGATGCAGTTGCGGGCGGACGGTACGGCCCTGCGCTGACCCTTGTGAAAACTCCCAGGAGGCACCACTCATGCCGCTCCACAAAGGTTCCGAGAAGCACCAGGAACGACCGCTGTCCGTCAACCCGTTCTTCGGTGAGGCGAACCCGGTCGGCGGCATGGCCGAGGCCCCGCCCACACACCGGCTGCCGGACACCCCGCTGCCGCCCACGACCGCGTATCAACTGGTCCATGACGAGCTGATGCTGGACGGCAACGCACGGCTGAATCTGGCCACCTTCGTCACCACCTGGATGGAACCGCAGGCCGGGCACCTGATGGCGGAGTGCACGGACAAGAACATGATCGACAAGGACGAGTACCCGCGCACCGCCGAACTGGAGCGGCGCTGTGTGGTGATGCTCGCCGACCTGTGGAACGCGCCGGATCCGGCCGCCGCCATCGGCTGTTCGACGACCGGTTCCAGCGAGGCCTGCATGCTGGCCGGAATGGCGCTGAAGCGCCGCTGGATGCAGCGCAACGCCGACCGCTATCCGGGCTCTGCGCGCCCGAACCTGATCATGGGCATCAACGTGCAGGTCTGCTGGGAGAAGTTCTGCAACTTCTGGGAGGTGGAGGCCCGGTTCGTCCCCATGGACGGCGACCGCTACCACCTCGACCCGCAGGCCGCCGCCGACCTGTGCGACGAGAACACCATCGGGGTCGTCGGCATCCTCGGCTCCACCTTCGACGGGTCGTACGAGCCGATCGCCGACCTCTGCGCGGCCCTGGACGCCCTTCAGGAGCGCACCGGGATCGACGTCCCGGTCCATGTGGACGGCGCCTCGGGCGGGATGATCGCGCCCTTCCTCGACGAGGACCTGGTGTGGGACTTCCGCCTCCCGCGCGTGTCGTCGATCAACACCTCGGGGCACAAGTACGGCCTGGTCTACCCGGGCGTCGGCTGGGCGCTGTGGCGGGACAAGGAGGCGCTGCCCGAGGAACTCGTCTTCCGGGTCAACTACCTGGGCGGCGACATGCCCACCTTCGCCCTCAACTTCTCCCGCCCCGGCGCCCAGGTGGTCGCGCAGTACTACACGTTCCTGCGGCTCGGCCGGGACGGCTACCGCGCGGTGCAGCAGTGCTCGCGGGACGTGGCCACCGGGCTCGCCGAACGCATCGGGGCTCTCGGCGACTTCCGGCTGCTGACCAGGGGCGACGAGCTTCCCGTGTTCGCCTTCACCACCGCCGACCACGTGACGTCGTACGACGTCTTCGACGTCTCCCGGCGGCTGCGCGAGAGCGGCTGGCTGGTGCCCGCGTACACCTTCCCGGCGAACCGGGAGGACCTGTCCGTGCTGCGGGTGGTGTGCCGCAACGGCTTCTCGAAGGACCTGGCCGAGCTGTTCCTGGCGGACCTGACCCGGCTGCTCCCCGAACTGCGCCGCCAGCCGCATCCGTTGATCCGGGACAAGGAGGCGGCGACCGGCTTCCACCACTAGGGGCCGCTAGGAGGCCCGCTCCAGTTCCACCAGCTCGAAGGCCGTCTTGCCGTCCAGGGACTCGCGGATGATGTCGGCGTGGCCCGCGTGCCGGGCGGTCTCGCGGATCAGGTGGAGGCAGACCCAGCGCATGGAGACGCTGCCCTCCGGGAACCAGGGGGCCTTGGGGAGCGGGAAGCTGTCATCGAGGCTGGGGACCGAGCGGATGAACTTCTCGGTCTCGGCGGCGACCTGCTCCCAGTAGGCGAGTTGGGAGGCCACCGTCTCGTCGCCGACCAGCTGGAAGGTCTCGTGCCAGTTCGACTGGTCGCGCTCGGTGGCCGGCGGTTCCTGCTTGGCGCGGGCGATCCAGCTCTGCTCGACCTCGGCGACATGCTTGAGCAGGCCGGACAGTGACAGCTCGCTCGCGCTGGGCTTGCTCGCCGCCTGCTCGTCGGTCAGGCCGAGCAGCGCCCGGCGGATACCGCCGCGCTGTTCCTCGATGAAGGAGAGCAGTGCTCCGCGCTCGTCGCCCTGTGCTTCCGCGGGAACGTGGGTGACCATGGTCGGCCGCCTTTCCTCGGGTCGTGTTTCCCTGACACGACCGAAGCTACGGGCCCTTTAGGACAGGTGGCGTCCTAAAGGGCCCGGGCCGCCGAACCGGGTTTCCCGGTCAGAACGGGAAGCCGCTCCGGCCGTGCTGTACCGAGATCCACTTCAGGGTGGTGAAGGCCTCCAGGGTCGTCTCGCCGTTCAGGCGGCCGATGCCGGAGTGCTTCTCGCCGCCGAAGGGGACGAGGGGCTCGTCGTGGACGGTGCCGTCGTTGACGTGGAACATGCCGGTGTCGATCTGCTTGGCGAAGGCCACGCCCCGCTCGATGTCCCCGGTGTGGACGGCGCCGCTCAGGCCGTACGGGGTGTCGTTGACGATGCGTACGGCCTCCTCCTCGCCGTCGAAGGGGATGAGGAAGGCGACCGGGCCGAAGACCTCCTGGCGGAGCAGGTCGGAGCCGGCGGGGACGCCGGTGAGGACCGAGGGCTCGACCAGGTTGTCGGTGGTGGTGCCGTGCAGCAGGGCCGTGCCGCCCTCGGCGACGGCCTGCTCTACGGTGGCCGAAATCGACTCCGCCTGCTGGGAGTTGATCACCGGGCCGATGATGGTCTGCGGGTCGCGCGGGTCGCCGGACTTGAGGGTGCGCACCTTGGCGACGAACTTCTCGGTGAAGACGTCCGCGATCGAGCGGTCCACCAGCACGCGGTTGGCGGCCATGCAGACCTGGCCCTGGTGGACGTACCGGCTGAAGACCGCCGCGTCGACCGCGTAGTCGATGTCGGCGTCGTCGAGGACCACGATCGCGCTGTTGCCGCCCAGTTCGAGCACCGAGCGCTTGAAGAGCGAGGCGCAGACGGTGGCCACGTGCCGGCCGACCTTGTCGGAGCCGGTGAAGGAGATGACCTTGGGGATCGGGTGCTCGATGAAGGCGTCGCCGATCTCCGCGATGTCGGTGACGACCACGTTGAGCAGTCCGCCCGGCAGACCCGCGTCCTCGAAGATCTTCGCGACCAGGGTGCCACCCACGATGGGGGTGTTCTGGTGCGGCTTGAGGACCACGGCGTTGCCGACCGCGAGCGCCGGGGCGACCGACTTGATCGACAGCAGGAAGGGGAAGTTGAAGGGGCTGATCACGCCCACGACACCGACCGGCACGCGGTAGACGCGGTTCTCCTTGCCGTCCACCGGCGAGGGCAGGATCCGGCCCTCGGGGCGCAGCGCCCACTGGATCGACTCGCGCAGGAACTCCTTGGCGAGGTGGAGTTCGAAGCCGGCCTTCAGATGCGTGCCGCCGAGCTCCGCGATGATCGCCTCGGTGATCTCCGCCTCGCGCTCCTCGATGAGGCGCAGGGCCTTCTCGAAGACGGCACGGCGGGCGTAGGGGTTGGTGGCGGCCCACTCCTTCTGGGCGCGCGCGGCGGCCTGGTAGGCCTGATCTATCTCCTCGACCGCGGCTATGGTGATCGACGCCAGCTTCTCGCCGTCGTACGGGTTGAAGTCGATGATGTCCCAGGAACCGGTCCCCGGGCGCCACTCACCGTCGATGTACTGCTGGGCCAGGTCGGTGAAATAGGACGACAATGTGATCCCTCGATCCCCTGCTGCGACGGCAGTCGATGCGGACACCCGGTCCACACCCACATCACGGTCTGATCACGCGTCATGCTACTGGCGTCACAAGGGAGTTGGGGCATCAGTTCGATGATCTAGGGGAATCCCCAGGTGCATCGATATATCTACGACAGCTGCAACAGCCCCCGCAGCAGGTCCCGGCTCTCGTCCGGTCCCGGGCTGTCCTGCTGGAGCTCCTTCAGTGCGTGCTCGTACTGGGCCACGTCCTCGCGCTTGTCCAGATAGAGGGCGCTGGTGAGCTGCTCCAGGTAGACCACGTCGGAGAGGTCCGACTCCGGGAAGCTCAGGATCGTGAAGGCGCCGCCCTCCCCGGAGTGGCCGCCGAAGCTGAACGGCATGATCTGGAGCCGTACGTTGGACCGCTCGGAGATCTCGACGAGATGCTGGAGCTGGCCGCGCATCACCTCGCGGTCGCCATAGGGCCGGCGCAGGGCGGCCTCGTCCAGGACGATGTGGAAGTCGGGTGCGTTTTCGGACACCAGGT
Organism: Streptomyces sp. NPDC101234; assembly: GCF_044767525.1. Classification (NCBI taxonomy): domain Bacteria; kingdom Bacillati; phylum Actinomycetota; class Actinomycetes; order Kitasatosporales; family Streptomycetaceae; genus Streptomyces; species Streptomyces sp. NPDC101234. The sequence goes on from NZ_JBIWOA010000038.1 coordinate 81,548, forward strand.
ACTTCTGCCGCTCCATGCGCAGCGTGACCCGGCGTTCGACATCGGCCTCGCTGGCACCCTTCATACCGCGGCGCACCACCGCTCGCGCGTAGTCCTCGGTCTGGAGGAGGCCGTGGACGAACTGCACCTCGTAGGCCCGGATCAGATGCGCCGCGCCCTCCAGGCCGACATAGGTGGGGAACCAGCTCGGCAGGACGTCCGAGTAACTGTGCCACCAGCCAGCCACGTTGGCCTCCCGGGCGAGGGAGAGGAGCTGCTCGCGCTCCGCCTCGTCGGTGATGCCGTACAGCGTCAGCAGGTCTTCCACGTCCCTGGTCTTGAAGCTCACCCGGCCCAGCTCCATGCGGCTGATCTTGGACTCGGAGGCGCGGATCGAGTACCCCGCGGCTTCGCGGGTGATCCCCCGGGCCTCGCGCAGCCGCCTGAGTTGCGAGCCGAGCAGCATTCGCCGCACCACCGATCCGGGCTCTCCCGCGCTCACGTTCGCCAGCCTCCCCAACCGTCTTCAGGGCCCGCAGTCTGCCACTAAAACACTTCGAGCAGTACTCGTCCGGTTACGGAAACGGAAAGAGGCCAAAGTCTAAGCACAGGAACTTGCAAGCAGGTAGTAAGCCAAGGATGCAAAGTTGGCGGAAAAAATGGCCAACAAGCGGTACGGGAGGGTCCAATTCGGTCGCGTGCACGTGCATCTGCCCTTGCATCTGCTGTGCGCATCCGAAACCATGGTCTCGCGCCACCGCTGCATCGCAACGACCGCGAATTCCCGGGAGTGCCTCGCATGGGGACGAATGGATCGACCATGCTCAAGCCATTACGGCAGGGCCTTCCGCCGCTTGATCCCGCGGCCGTGTCCAACGCCGCCTCCTGCGCCCTGCCCGCCCGCTACGAAGCGGTGCGCGAAGCCCGGTCGTTCACCCGCAGAACCCTCGACCAGTGGGACGTCGGCGACCGCTTCGACGACGTCTGCCTCGTCGTGTCGGAGCTCGTCACCAACGCCCTGCGGCACGCGGTGCCCGGTGAGACCGACTGCCTCGCCGCGCCGCAGGCACCGGCCGTGCGGCTGCACCTGATGCGGTGGACGGAGCGGCTGGTGTGCGCGGTGCGCGACCCCAGCCACGAGACCCCGGCCCCCGGTGACTCGGACGACTTCTCGGCGGAGTCGGGCCGCGGGCTGTTCCTGGTCGAGTCCTTCAGCGACAGCTGGGGCTGGCATCCGCTGGCCGGCACCCTCAACGGCAAGGTCGTGTGGGCGCTGTTCCGGCTCCAGCCCGGCGAGTAGCCGACCCGGCGTCTTCGGACGCCGGGTTTCTACGCGCGTTACCGTGCGTTGTGCCGCGAATGCACCGTGTTGCCCTGAGTATGGCCGCCGTCAGCTCACGATCAGGTGGTCGAACTCGCCGTCCTTGACACCGAGCAGCATCGCCTCGATCTCGGCGCGCGTGTAGACGAGCGCCGGCCCTTCCGGGAAGCGCGAGTTGCGGACCGCCACGTCACCGCCCGGCAGCCGGGCGAACTCGACGCAGGAACCCTGCGAGTTGCTGTGCCTGCTCTTCTGCCAGGCGACTCCGTCCAGCTGCGTGGCAGCCATGCCGTTGTACACGTCAAACCCCTCGTACACGCCGTCAACGTCGAGGTCCACAGGTCGCTCCCCGGTGGTGCACTAACTGGCTGATGTGACCAGTGATGCCGTGGTCAACTGACCCGGATCATAACCCTGTTCATGTGCAGATGCATGAGCAGATGCACGTGCACGCGGGGTGTTCCTGCGGTTACAGCTTTGACGTCCGCTTTACTCAACCCGTTCCAGCGTCTGCCCCAGAGCTCGCATGACATGCGATCGCCAGCCCCCGCCCATGATCTTGCGCGCGATCATCTGCGCAGGATCGTCCGGATCGAACCCCTCATGTACTAGGAACAGACGCGTACCGCGGCCCTCGTGTTCCAGCGTCCATGTGATGGTCCAGTGAGCGAGATTGGCCGGATCGGGATCGGACCACTGGACGGACAGCGTCCGCTCCGGGTCGTAGGAGAGAACCTGCACGTCGACCACACCGGAGAAGCGGGTGCCCGGACGCGGGACCGAGGTCATCCGGTACCGGTGGCCGACCTCGAGACGGAAGTTCTCCGCACCCGGCATCTGCCACTGCACGAGCAGTTCCGGTTCGGTGAGGGCACGCCAGACCTTCGCGGGCGGATGCGGAAGGAACTGGTCCACGCGGATGGTGGTCAGGTCGTCGTCGCCGGGGCCGCCATCGCCGGGGCCGTCACCGTCGGGGGTGCGCTCGTTCGTCATGGCTGCTCATCGTCCGGCATCCGGTCGAGCAGCGCGCCGAGATCCTTCAACCGGTCGCGCCAGAACCGCTCGTACGGGTGGAGCCAGTCCTGCAGGTCGGCGAGGGGCGCCGGCTCCAGGCGGTAGATACGCTGCCGGCCGGAGCGCTGCTCGGAGACGAGACCGGCCGCCCGGAGCACCTTCAGATGTTCCGAGAGGCTGGGGCGGCGCATGTCGAAGTGGTCGGCCAGGGCCTGGACCGGCTGGGGCCCGCCGTCGCGCAGCAGTCGCAGCACCTCACGCCGGGTGGCGTTGGCGAGCGCGGCGAAGACCCGGTCCTCGACCCCCTCGGCGGCGCCGGTCGCGGTCATGCCGGGTCCTCCCCTATCGCAGGTCCTCCGTGAGCAGCATCAGACCGTTGCCGTCCGGGTCCCGGAAGGAGGCCATCCGGCCCCACGGGAACTCGTCCGGACCGTGCACGTCGGTGCCCGCCTCGGCGAGCCGTGCGCAGTCCGCGTCGACATCGGTCGTCACCAACATGATCCCCCGAGCCGAACCGGGCTCGAAATCGCCCATCCCCGGGCCGGAGAGCGTGAAGACGGTCTGCGCACCCCTGGGCGCGACCTGGAGCCAGCGCCCCGGGGGCGTCTCCAGGTCCGCGGCGACCTCGAAACCGAGGACGTCCCGGTAGAAGCGCAGGGCGCGGTCCTGGTCGGCGACGGGGAGGGTGATGAAGGAGGCGTGCGTGATGTGCGTGGACATGCACAGGAGGATAGGTAGGTGTTTCCCTACCAGTCAAACGTAGGGAAACACCTACGCATCCGGCGCGCGAGCACCAGGCCCACAGCGGATGCCTACCTGACGTACGCAGATCCTCCTGGGGAGTCCTGGTAGCTTGCCGCTGTCGTTCGGGCGGCCGGGCGACCGACCGGCTAGGGCTGGCTAGAGCTTGGGAGCGTTGCGGTGACTACGGCTACGGCTACGGCAGGTACGGAGACGGCTTCGACCGAGGTGCGCGGCGCCTCGGCCCTGGCGCCCGCGGGGCCGGGCGTACGGCCGACCGGGCATATGCCCGTACGGATCGGAGCCGCCGTGGCGGGGCTGGTGGGCGCGCTCGCGCTGACCGCGTGCAGCGGCTCCGACAGCGACTCCTCGGCGAGCCCGTCGCGGACGACGTCCGCGGCCGCGACCGCCAGTGCCGGGTCGGAGAGTGCCACGACCTCGGCCGATGTGCTGCAGGGCAGCTGGATCACCACGAGCGGCGGCAAGATCGTCGCGCTGGTGGTCACCGGTAAGTCCGCCGGGCTCTTCGAGACCGGCGGCGCCGTGTGCAGCGGTACCGCAGGCGAGGAGGCCGGGATGCGGATGATCCACCTCAGCTGCACGGACGGCAACAAGAACCGGGCCACCGGAATGGTCGACTCGGTCAACAAGAGCGGTATGAAGGTCACCTGGTCCGGAAAGACGGGCGAGGAGACCTACACCAAGGCGGAGGGCGGCAAACTGCCGTCGGGGCTGCCGACGGCAGGCCTTGGGCAATAGGGCCGCACGGTGATCGTCGCCCGCTCCCGCCGACGCACACGAAGCGTTGGGAACACGCCGTGAAGCGGTCAAGAACGGGGGCGGGCGAGCGGGACCCGGGCGGGGGCGTGATGATGCTGGGATACCGTCACGACCTCGATGGGGATCTATCTCATGCGCGCCATTCCGCTCACCGTCACGGCCCTCGCCGCCGCTCTCGCCCTGACCGCCTGCAGCAACAGCAGTAGCGGCGGCAGTAACAGCAGCAGCTCCAGCAGCAAGAACGGCTCGACCTGCGAGATCGGCAAGGTCTCCGTCCAGGTCGGCTCCGCGAGCGTCGCGCCGACCGCGGGCGACAGCGGCGAGGTGCCCGTGAGCATCACGAACCAGAGCGCGCCGTGCACACTGGACGGTTTCGCCGGCGTCACGCTGAAGGCGGGCGGCACGTCCGCCTCCCTCTCCTCGCTGTCCGGCGCGAAGAACCAGAAGCTCAAGCTCGCCAAGGGCGACTCCGCGACGTTCTCGATCAGCTACGTGCGGGGCAAGGACGGGGACGCGGCGAGCCTCGCGGCCACGTCGATGACGGTGTCCCTGCCGGGGAGCGACGCGGCGCAGAGCTTCCCGTGGAAGTACGGGCCGTTGGCGGGGAAGGGCTCGGCGGAGAAGCCGAACGCGTCGGTGGGGGCGTTCCAGCAGGCCGGCGACTGATTCAGGGGTGGTTCGGTCGGGTTCAGTGATGGTTCGGCCGGGCTGAGGGGCGGTTCGGCCGGGATTCGGCTGGCCGAACGTCGGCGCCGGCCTGGCGCGGGGAGCCTCAGGACAGTTGGGTGCGGGACCGGACCTGCGCCTGGTCCGCCGCCCTGGTCCCCTCCGTCCAGCCCGCCTCGTCGGTCACCCCGCGCAGGCGGGTCGTGGTCGTCTCCGGGAACATCTGCTCCATGCGGCCGGTCACGGCCACCTCCCTGCTCGCCAGTACCGGGAGCAGATCCGCCGCCGCCCCGGTCTCGGCCACGGCCGACTCCGCGGCGGCGGCCAACCGGTCGCCGACGCGGTGGGCGTAGGCCGCCAGGAACGACTGGCGGAAGGTCTTGGTCCGTCTGCGGCCGCCCGCGCGCTGCGCCGCCTCCGCCTTCGTCATCGCGTGCGTGGCCTGCACCAGCAGCGAGGTGTAGAGCAGTTCGACCGCCTCCAGGTCCGCCTCGAAGCCGACGACCGTGGAGAAGGCCAGCGGCTCGTTCCACACCGCCCGGCAGTGGTTGGCCGTGGCGACCGCGTCCAGCAGCACCGCCTTGGCCTGCTCGTACGGCGGCTCGACCCCCAGCCGGCAGGCTCCGGGCGAGTCCGGCGCGGGCGCCCCGGCGGCGAGCAGCGCCTCGTCGACGCTGTGCCGTGCCATCAGCTCCTGCGCCTTGGCGCTGAGCGCCTCCGCCTCCTCCGGGTAGCCGGTCGCCTCTGCCTTGGCGAGCAGCGCGCGTATCCGGGTCAGCATGCGGGACTCCGGCCGGTGCGCGTCCGCACGGGGGCCGGGCTCGTCGAGGGGCTCCAGGGCGGGCAGCCGCAGCAGCAGCCGGTACAGCTCCAGGACTGCGGTGGCGTGCGAGAAACGGTCGCCCACGCGCGCGTGGCCGTCCGGCAGCGTGTCGAGCTGGGCCTTCCAGCGCGGGCCGCGCGGCCGGTCGTCCGGCACCTGCGCCCGGATCAGCCCCGCGGCGAGGCCCACATGCGGATCGTCCAGCTCGCGCCGCACCAGCCGTACGACGTCGGCGGGCTGCCAGCCGCGCCGCCAGGCCGCCGCGACGAACTCCCGGCCCCGGCGCGCGAGTTCCGCGTCCGCGCCGGAGTCGGCCGCGAGCAGGGAGGCGCCCGTGTCGAGGCCGGAGTCGGTGTCGTCGTACAGGGCCGTCCGGAAGGCCCGGTCGACGGTGCTGGGATCGGTGCTGGTCACACGTCGATCGTGCCATGCGCCGCCGACAACGCGCGGCGGCCGTCCACACCCTGTGGACAACTGTCCGACGCCACTCCGTCTCAGGTGCCGAAATCCGTTCGCACGCGCGTGAGGCGGCACCAAGCATGCTGGGCATGGTGGACACGTCTCTCTACGCGGCCTTCCTTGTCGCCGCCTTCGCGCTCTGCGTCACCCCCGGACCCGACATGATGTTCATCGTGGCGGTGGGCGCCCGGGGCGGCCCGCTGACCGGGGTGACCGCCGCCGTGGGGGTCGCGTGCGCGATGTTCGTGCACTCGGTCGCCGCCGCGCTCGGTCTGTCGGCTCTGTTCCTGACCCTGCCGACGCTGTACCACGTGCTGCGCTGGGCGGGCGCGGCCTATCTGCTGTACCTCGCGGTCAAGGCGTTCCGCAGCGGCGGCGGCCCGGTCGAGGCGGACGCCACGGCGGACCCGGGGCGGCGGCGGGCCTTCTGGCGAGGCGCGGTCACCAATCTCCTCAACCCGAAGGTGATCCTTTTCAACGTCTCCTTCCTCCCGCAGTTCGTGAACCCCGAACTGGGCCACATACGCGAGCAGTTCCTCGTCCTGGGCAGCACGATCACGGTCATGGGCGTGTTCGTCGACGGCTCGGTCGGGCTCCTCTCCGGGAAGCTCGGCGCGCTGCTGGCCCGCAGCCGGCGCGTTTCCAGGGGGCTGGACTACTTCAGCGGGACGGTGTTCGCGGGCCTGGCGGTACGGCTGGCGGCGACCCCGAAGTAGATGTGTCAACCCAAGGTTGACACCACCGGGGTGTCAACCTACGGTTGACACATGGCGACCAACCCGAACATCACGGCATCCGTACGCCTCGACGACCTGATCGCGGCGATCAAGAAGGTGCACCCCGAACCCCTCGACCAGCTCCAGGACGCGGTGATCGCCGCCGACCACCTGGGCGACGTGGCCGACCATCTGATCGGGCACTTCGTCGACCAGGCGCGGCGCTCGGGCGCGTCCTGGACCGACATCGGCAAGAGCATGGGCGTGACCCGGCAGGCGGCACAGAAGCGGTTCGTGCCGAAGGAGTCGGCCGACCTCGACCCCAACCAGGGCTTCAGCCGCTACACCCCCCGCGCGCGGAACGTGGTCATGGCGGCCCACAACGAGGCGCTCGCGGCGCGCAACCCGGAGGGCCGCCCCGAACACCTGGTGCTCGGGCTGCTGGCCGAGCCCGATGGCATCGCGGCGAAGGCGATCCTCGCGCAGGGCGTCCTGCTCGACACCGTGCGCCAGGCGGCGACGGCCGCGCTCCCGCCGGCCGCGGACGACGTCCCCGACCTCGTCCCCTACGGTCCCGAGGCCAAGAAGGCCCTCGAACTCACCTTCCGCGAGGCGCTGCGCCTCGGCCACAACTATGTCGGCACCGAGCACCTGCTGCTGGCCCTCCTGGAACACGAGAACGGCGAAGGCGTCCTGAACGGCCTCGGCATCACCAAGCCCGCGACCGAGAAGTACATCGCCAAGGTGCTGGCCCTGTGGGCGGACCAGCAGAAGGCCGCGACGGAAGCCGCGGGCGCGGCCGAGGACCCGGAGTAGCCGGGCAGGTCCGGACCCGACCGGCCCGGACCTGCCCCGACCTGCCCGCTCGAAACGGCAAACTCGCAGGTCAAGGCCATTGTCAGTGGTGCCTGCCAGACTCGCTGCATGACCGACCGGTGGGCGCTCGCTCCGGCCGAGGACGGCGGCGTGGATGTCGCCCCCCTCGGTCCGGACGGGCTGCCCGTCGGGCCGGTGCGGCGGGAGCCCGATCTCGCCGGGGCGGTCAGGGGCCGCCCGGAGGTGACGCGCTGGGTGTGGCGGTCGACCGCCGAGGTCTATCCGCGTCTGCTCGCCACGGGGGTGCGAGTGGAGCGGTGTTACGACATCGAGGACGCCGAGACACTGCTGCTGGGCCACGAGGGACGGCTGGGTGAGCCACGCTCGGCCGCCGCTGCCCTGGCCCGCCTCCGCGGCGGCCCCGTACCGCCCGATCCACCACAGCGGGCGGCCGAGCCGGGCGCGCAGTCCCCGCTCTTCGAGCCGGAGGGCAGCGCCCGTCTGACGCTCGACGAAATCCTGGCGGTCTACGCCGAGCAGCAGCGCCGCCACGACCGGGCCGAACACCCGGACCGGATGCGGCTGCTGACCGCGTCGGAGTCGGCGGGGATGCTGGTCGCCGCCGAGATGAACCGCGCGGGCCTGCCGTGGAGCGCCGAGGTCCACCGCGAGCTGCTGCGCGAACTGCTCGGCGAGCGGTACGCGGGTGGTGGTGAACCGCGCCGGCTGGCCGAGCTGGCGGACGAGGTGTCGGCCGCGTTCGGCAGGCGGGTGCGCCCGGACCTGCCGGCCGATGTGATCAAGGCCTTCGCCCAGGCCGGGATCAAGGTGAAGTCCACCCGCCGCTGGGAGCTCTCCGGCATCGACCACCCGGCCGTGAAACCGCTCCTCGAATACAAGAAGCTGTACCGGATCTGGGTGGCCCACGGCTGGACCTGGCTCCAGGACTGGGTGCGGGACGGCCGGTTCCGGCCCGAGTTCCACGCGGGCGGCACGGTCACCGGGCGCTGGGTGACCAACGGCGGCGGCGCCCTGCAGATCCCCAAGGTCATCCGGCGGGCCGCGGTCGCCGACCCCGGCTGGCGGCTGGTCGTCGCCGACGCCGACCAGATGGAGCCGCGCGTGCTCGCGGCGATCTCCCGCGACCCCGGGCTGATGGAGGTCGCGGGCCGGGAGACCGACCTCTACCAGTCCGTCTCCGACCGCGCGTTCTCCGGCGACCGCGCACAGGCGAAGCTCGCCGTCCTCGGCGCGGTCTACGGCCAGACCTCCGGCGACGGCCTGAAGAACCTGGCCGCACTCAGACGCCGCTTCCCCCGGGCGGTGGCGTACGTCGACGACGCGGCGCGGGCCGGCGAGGAGGGCCGGCTGGTGCGGACCTGGCTGGGCCGGACCTGTCCGCCGGCGGCCGGGGCCGGCGACGGCACCGAGGAGGCGGGGATGCCCCAGGAGGAGCCGGAGGAGCAGCCCGCCGACGGCTGGGTGCCGGGGTACGCCTCCAGCAACTCCCGTGCCAGAGGCCGCTTCGCCCGCAACTTCGTCGTCCAGGGCAGCGCCGCCGACTGGGCTCTGCTGATGCTCGCGGCACTTCGCCGGACCTGCGCGGACATGGCCGCCGAGCTGGTCTTCTTCCAGCACGACGAGGTGATCGTGCACTGTCCCGAGGAGGAGACCGAGGCGATCGTGGCGGCGATCCGGGAGGCGGCCGACCTGGCGGGACGGCTGACATTCGGAAAGACCCCGGTCAGATTCCCGTTCACGACGGCGGTGGTGGAGTGCTACGCCGACGCGAAGTGACCGGAGGCACGTGTCAGCCGTCGGCGGACAACAGCTCTCGCAGGTCCGCGAGGACGTCGGGCTCGTCCGTGCCGTCCAGGGCGGCCAGGGCCGCGCGCCAGACGTCGTACGCCTCGCCCGTACGCCCCTGTTCCCGCAGGAGCAGACCGAGTTGATGGCGGGCGAGGCCGCCGGCGTGGCGGTCCGCGCGGGCGTCGGCGCGCTGGAGGAGCTCGGCGCACTCGTGGTGGGCGCGGTCGGTGCGGCCGAGGCCGCGCAGCGCGCGCACCAGGCCGAGCCGGGTCTGGGACTCGCCGTGCCAGTCGCCGTGGCGGCCGAGGATGCGCAGGCTCTCCTCGAAGTGCCCGACGGCGGCGGCCGGTTCGCCGAGGGTGAGCTGGGCGTAGCCGATGTTGCAGTGCGCGGCATGCTGCACGATGACGGCGCCGATCGCGTCCCCGATCGCCAGTGAGCGCCGGTGCTGCTCGATGGCGGCGCGCGGGTCGGTGTGCTCGTACAGGTTGCCGAGGTGGCTGTGGGTGACGGCCTCGCCGTAGGGGTCGTTCAGCTGCCGGGAGTAGTCCAGGCTCTGCCGCAGCGCCTCACCCGACTCGTCGTAACGGCCCAGCCCCTCCAGCAGCAGCCCCCGGTTGTTCAGGCTGCGCCGGATCCAGGACGCCACGTCCAGCCGCCGCCAGATGGCGTGGGCCCGGTCGGTCAGGGCGAGGGCCTCCCGCTGCCGGCCCGTCAGGAAGCGCAGCCCGGAGAGGTCGCCCAGGGCGTAGGCCTCGGCGGGCTCGTCGCCGAGGTGCCGGGCGGCGGCCAGGGCGGCGGTGCCGAGCACCTCCATCTCGGCGACCCGTCCCCTGCGCAGGGCGTACGGGAAGAGGAGCCGGACGAGTGTGGAGAGATAGGCGCTGATCCGCCGGTCGGCCGTGTCGGCGTACCGGTCCACCAGGGCGACGATGTTCTCCAGCTCCACATCGCCCCAGGCGAAAGCGTGCTCGGCACACTCGAAGGAGGGCAACGCGGCGGCGTACGCCTGGTGTTCGGGGGGCTGGGCGTCGGTGGGACGGCGGCGGTCGCCCTGGTCGAGGCCGGGTTCGACGATGGCGACAAGGGCGCGTTCGGCGACGGCGGCGAACCAGCGCAGGGCGGTGAGGGCGGCCTCGGCGCGGTCTGCGGGGCCGGTGCGGCCGGTGCCCTCGGCCAGCTCCCGCGCGAAGTCGCGTACCAGGTCGTGCGGAGTGTAGCGGCCGTACGCGGTCTCCTCCAGGAGGGCCACCTCGACCAGCCGGTCCAGAGCGGCCTCGGCTCGGCGCTCGTCGGTGCCGGTGAGCCGCGCGATCAACGGGGCGCCGTAGGTGGGCAGATCGAGCGCGCCGAGGTGGCGGAGAGCGAGGGCGGCGTCGCGGTCGGGGGCGCGCGCGGAGGCGGCGAGGGCGTCATGGGCGACGGCGAGGGAGCGTCGGACGCTCAGGTCGTCGTACTCGAGGTGGTGCAGTCTGCTGGCCGCGGCGGCCAGTTGACCGGCCAGCGTCTCGGGGGTGAGGACACGGCGGGCGGCCAGCCGGGCGGCGACCACGCGCAGGGCGAGCGGGAGCCGGCCGGTGAGGCCGACGAGCGGGTGCCCGGCACCGATCTCCGCCCGCCCGCTGACCGTACGGAGCAGTGCCGCGCTGTCCTCGCCGGTCAGCGGTCCGAGCGGAAAACGGTGGGCGCCGTCCAGTGCGGTGAGCGGCGACCGGCTGGTGACGATCACCGCACAGCCGGCCCCGCCGGGGAGCAACTGCCGTACCTGGGCAGCGCTCTCGGCGTCGTCGAGCAGCAGCAGGGTGCGGGTGGGCGCGAGCAGGGAGCGCAGCAACGCGACGGCCGCGTCCGGGTGTTCGGGGATGTGCCGGGGGTCGGCGCCGAGGTCCCGCAGCAGCGCGGCGAGCGCCTGCGCGGAGGCGAGCGGGGGCACGCCGGGGGTGGAACCGTGCAGGTTGACGTAGAGCTGACCGTCGGGGAAACGTTCCCGCAGCTGATGGGCGGCATACAGCGCGAGCGCGCTCTTGCCGACCCCGGCCATCCCGCTGACCACGGCGACGGCGGGGGTGGTCGCCGCAGGGGTCAGGGCGCGGTGCAGCGCCTCGCGCACGGCGATGCGGCCGGTGAAGTGGGCTGGGATCGGCGGGAGTTGGGCTGGCCGAGGCGTCGTCCGGGGGTCGTCGCGCGTAGAACGGGGGCCGACGGGTTGGTCCGTGACGGGGACACCCTCCGCAGGCACTTCAACGCCTTCGGCTTTCAACTGACGACCGGCAGAAGCGCCCCCTGGGGGCGCGGGGAACTGCGCGACCAGCCCCGACCGGCCCGCACCCGCCCCACCGCCTTCACCCACCTCGTCCTCCGGCGCACCCTCGGCCGACGCGCCCTCATCCGGCACATGCCCGTCCGGCACGCCCAGGTACGGCACGCCCTCCCCCACCGCGCCACTCGCCCGCAGCACCTCCACATGTGCGTCGCGGACCGCCGGGCCCGGGTCGATGCCCAGTTCCTCTCTCAGGCGGTCACGCAGGTCGCGGTGGACCGCGAGGGCCTCGGCCTGCCGGCCCGTGCGGTGCAGGGCCAGCATCAGCTGGCGGTGGTAGGCCTCGCGCAGTGGGTGCTCGGCGACGAGCGCCGCCAACTCCGGTACCAGGCCGCCGGTTCGGGGTCCGCCGAGGGCGAGCTCCGCGTCGTAGCGCCACTCCAGCAGAAGCAGCCGCGCCTCCTCCAGACGCTGCACGAAGGCGTAGCCGCCGAAGTCGGCGGGGAGGCCGCCGAGCGGGGTGCCGCGCCACAGGGTGAGCGCGTCGGCGCAGGCACGCAGCACCGGCGCCCACTCCCGCCGCCCGTGCGCCGTACGCGCCTGCGCCACCCGGGCGTCGAACACGTCGACGTCCAGCTCACCGCCGTCGACCCGCAGCACATACCCGGGCGGTACGGCCCGAAGCCGCTCGGGGTCGTCGAGGAGCCGGCGCAGCCGGGTCACGTGGTTGTGCAGCGAAGCCTGCGCCGACACCGGGGGCGCCCCGCCCCACAGCGCCTCCTTGAGGGACTCGACGGAGACGACCCGCCCGGCCTCCAGCAGCAACTCGGCGAGCAGCACACGCACCTTGGGGCTGCCGATCGGGCGCACGTCGCCCGCGTCGTAGAGGACCGGCGGGCCCAGCAGTCCGAACCGCAGCTCGTACCGCCGCATCGCTCCGCCCATCGCCTTCCCGCACGGTCACGGCGAATGCGCCGCGCGGCGGGTCCGCCCGCCGGTGCATGTCATGACTGCTGGCGGAATCCCACCCCGTCGGGGACGGATTCCCGCCATCTTCTCTGTGCCGGTCAGAGCCGGAATCCGCAGGGTTTCCGGCCCGCCCCCCGGAGACGAACGTCCACTTCTCGCCAACCGGTTGGTGCCCCCCGGGAGAACCACTGGCCACATGTTAGCGATCCGTTGGCGAGCCTTGATGTGATCTTCGCATCGGAGCGGGCCCGACGGCGCGCGCGTATGTCGCGTAACTCGGGGGAGTGTCGCCGCAGGCCTGGCTCCGGGGACGCGAGAGGGTTCCGGCCGTCGGAGGTGAACGACCGGAACCCTCGTCCCGCTTTCCGCACCTGCCGGGCGAATTGCCGTTTCCCGCAGGTCAGATGACAGGCGGGCGGCCGAGCCGGGTGAGCCGCCAGACCGTGCGCCAGCGCATGGGCCGACGCTCGCCGGCGGGTTCGCGTATCCCCTCCACGAAGCCCCCGAACCAGGCCCGCAGCCCGCCCGTCGAACGGGTGCGCAGCAGAGTGATCGCCGTCCACACGGCCAGATGGACCGGGATCAGCGGCAGGGGCAGCCGCCGGCGGGTCAGCCAGACCCGGTTGCGGGCGGTGACCCGGAAGTAGACGGCGTGCCGCGCGGGCGAGGTCCGGGGGTGCTGGAGAAGCAGTTCGGGCGCGTAGCGGATCTTCCAGTCGGCATCGGCGGCCCGCCAGGCGAGGTCGGTCTCCTCGTGGGCGAAGAAGAACTGGGCGGGCCAGTCACCGATCTCGGCGAGCATGGTCATGCGCAGGGCGTGGCCGCCGCCGAGGAAGTTGGTGACGTAACCCCCGCGCATCGGGTCGGCGTTGCCCACGCGCGGCACGTGCCGCCGCTGGGTCTCGCCGTGTTCGTCCGCGATCCGGAAGCCGACGATGCCGAGACGGGGTTCGGCCGCGAACAGGTCGCGGACGTGCCGGAGCACCTCGACGTCGACGAGCACCCCGTCGTCGTCCAGTTCGACGACGACGTCCACGTCGCCGTACTCACGCAGCCTGGCGAGGGCGACATTGCGGCCGCCGGGGCAGCCGAGGTTCTCCTCGACGTCGATGACGGTGACCTCGCCGGGGAGGTCGAGGCGGCGGGCGTACTCGGGCAGCGGGCAGCCGTTGCCGACGATCACGATGCGGGCCGGGGCGAGGTCCTGTTTGGCGACGGACCTGAGCAGGGCGTCGACTTCGTCGGGCCGGTTCCCCATGGTCACCACGGCAACCGCGAGCCTCGGCTCCGCCATCTCCCTCACCCCATCCGGCCGACGGCGGTGCCCGCGCCCTGACCGCGCGACACTCGTCGTTCACCAAGATGTTGCCCCAGGTGCGCCGGTACTCCTGACTTCCATTTAGTTTGCAGCCCTTTTACGGTGATTTTCCTTGTGCCGGACGAACTGGAAGCCCGCCCATGTGTTCGGGCGGTCCCGCACCCCGGGGTTTTCCCCTGGGCGGCCCCGGAGGCCCGGCCGCCGCTCCGTCCCTAGTGTCCGGAACGTCCGGCCGGGGCCACCGGCCGCGAACGGGAGGAGCACCACGACATGGGACCGAACGACGCGCAGATCGTCCGCATCTTCAGCCGCGAGGAGAAGGGCCTGATCGCCGACTTCACGCTGAAGGCCAACGGCAACGCCGAGATCGTGGTGGAGGCGGAGGCCGGCCACACCCTGCACGGGTTGGGCGGGGACTACCTCGTCACACTCGTCATCAGGGACCTCAGCGACGGCACCCTCATCCCCGCCACCGTGCAGACCGTCACGACGCCCAACAAGGTGGTGGGCAGGTTCAGGGACAGCAACTGGCAGCATCTCGCGGCGACCTTTGCCTTCCTGGTGCCCGCGACCGAACTGAGCGGCCGCAGGGAGCACCTGCTCCAGGCGTACGGCTCGGTCGTCTACGGCAACGACGACGAATCCGGCGCGACCCTCGCGACCAGCCCCCTTTTCATGATCCAGCCCTGAAGTGGGCGACGAGACCGATGCGAGAGCCGATGCCGAGCTTGGCGTAGGCATGGCTGAGGTGGTACTCGACGGTCTTGACGCTCAGGATCAGCTCGCGGGCGATCTGGCGGTTGGTCAGCCCGGTCGCCGCGAGCTGAGCCACGGCGTGCTCCTGCGGAGTGAGCCCGTCCGGCACCCGTACCCCACCGCCGCCGCTTCCGCCGTTCCCGCCGCTTCCGCCAGGGCGGACACCGCAGGCGCTGAGCTCGCGGTCGCAGACCGTCACGAAGGGCACGGCGCCCAGCTCCGCCAGCAGCGTCCGTGCCACGGTGAGATGCTCCCGGGCCGCACCACGCCGGCCGGCCCGGCGCAGCCAGACACCGAAGTCGCTCTCCGCGCGGGCGCGGTGGAAGGGCAGCCCGACCCGCACGGCGTGCTCGACGGCGGTCTCGTACGCCTCCTCGGCGGCCTTCGTCTCATGGCGGGCGGCATGCAGGTTGCCGCGCACCCGGCAGGCCGCCGCCAGGTCCGAGTGCTGTCGGTGCGCGAACGCCACGTTCTCGTACGGCCCCAGCACGGCTTCGGCCTCGTCCAGACGGCCCTCGGCGATGAGCGCGTCCGCGAGCAGGTCGCGCCAGGCGAGCACCCCGGGCAGGTTGGCCGCGTGGTCCCGGTCGCAGGCGAGCAGCGGCCGTAGCGCGGCGACGACCTCGGCGGGCCTGCCGCGCACGGTCGCCAGGAACGCCCGGGCGCACGCCGTGTGGCAGTGCGCCGCGTCGATGGGTTCCGTGTGGTCCGGCGCGGTGGCCGCGCAGTGCACATGCCATGCGGACCGTTCGTCCTCGCCCCGTGCCGCGAGGACGACGGCGGCCGCCGCGTGCGGCAGTGAGGTGAGCCAGACCTGGTTGCCGTCGGTGGCGATCGAGGCCGAGCACTCCAGATGTGTCACCGCCTCGTCCCACCGGCCGAGCCGCAGTTCGGCCTCCCCCACCAGACACAGCGCGAACGCCCGCAGCGGTACGGGCCCCTGCCGCAACGCCTCGGCCGCCGCCTCGAACTCACGGTGTGCCAGAGCGAGCCGATCCCGCCACAGGTGCAGCATGCCGCGCCCCATCAGCAGATCCACGTCCTGCGGTGGTACCAGGGCCGGATCCGGTAGGCCGTCCGTGCGGGCCAGCCCCTCGTCGCCCCGGCCGCTCAGACCGAGGGCCATGAGGTGGCTGTAGCGCAGCATGCGGACGGCGGGAGCGGTGCCCGCATGCCGTAACGCCGCCTCCGCCCACTGCCGGGCTGCCTCCCCGCGCCCGCGCAGCAGCGCCATCGCCGCCAGCCGGGCCGCGGTGCGATGGGCGAGCACGGGGTCCCGGCCCCCGCCGAGCAGTCGCCAGGCCTCCTCGAAGAGCACGGTGGCCCGCGTGTTGTGCGCCTGGGTCGCGGCGACACATCCCTGCGCGTACCGCCGGGCCGCGGGCGCCGTACCGCGCGGCAGTTCGTCGAGCAGACAGCTCGCCTCGTCCACGCGGCCGTCCAGCAGCAGCGCCTCCACCGCCTCGACACCCAGGCGGACCCGCTCGGTGTCCGAGCGGGCCAGTCGTGAGGCGTCGTGCAGAAGGGTTGCCACGTCCGCCCACCGGCCGTCCGTGGCGCGCCGGCCGGCGCAGTCGGCGAGTTCGGCGGCGAGCCGGTCGTCCGGGCCGTGCGTTGCGCGCACCCGGTGCCGTAACCGGGCGAACTCCCCCTCGGCCAACTCGGCTGCCCGACTGTGCAGTTCGGTGCGTCGCGCGGGCCCGAGCGCGTGATAGACAGCGGCGCGGGAGAGGGGGTGCGGGAAGTCGACCTTCGTGGTGCAGCCGTGCCGCAGCTCGGTCAACAAGCCTTCCCGAAAGGCCTCTTCGAGGGGTTCGAGCAGTTCGGCGAGGTCCGCCAGCCGGGCCGCCGCCTCCAGTGGGCAGGGTGTGCCGAGGACGGCGGCCGCCATGACGAGGTCCCGCGTGGGACGGGCACAGCGCGCAAGCCGGCGCAGCACGATCGCGGCGTACGGCTCGGGAACCGGCAGCGGTGCGTCGTCCGCGCCGATCACTTCCTGCGGCAGGCGTTCGAGCAGGGCCCGGCAGTGCAGCGGGTTGCCCCCGGTGTGCGCGTGCAGCCGGAGCGCCGCCCGCGCCGGCAGGGCGGTCACCAGCCCCGTGCGGACGCCGAGCTCGGTGAGTTCGGACGGCGTGAGCCCGCCCAGCCGCAGCCGCACGACGGAGTCCTCTGCCAGCACGCGGCGCAGGCTCTCCGGTAATCGCGTCGCCTCGGTGTCCCGGACGGTCAGCACGGCCAGCACCTGGTCGGCGCGCAGCCGCCGGAGGACGAAGGCCAGGGCGTGCAACGACGGGGCGTCCGCCCAGTGCAGGTCGTCGACGAACAGCACGACGGCCCCACGGCCGCCCTGCGACTCCCCGACCGTCTCCAGCAGACAGGACCCGGCGGCCAGCGGATCCGGATACTCCCGCCCCTCCCCCAGCAGCTGCGCCAGGACCCCGTACGGCAGCGCGGTCTCGCTCTCCGCACCACCGCCGCCGATCACGCACCCGGCGCCCGATTCCCCCAGAAACCTCCGCACCAGCGCGGTCTTCCCGATCCCGGCGGCCCCTTCGACCACCACCACCCGCGGCCGCCCGGACGCGGCCTCCTCGTACAGCCGCCGCAGCAGCACCCGCTCCGCCCCACGCCCCACGAACCCGCAGCCCACGCCGTAGCGTTCGGCCATGGCGACCGCCCCCATCCGTTCCCGGACCCTGCGCCGCGTGGCAGCACCACTCTAGGACCGCGACAAGGCCCGGGGGACATCTCCGGCGAATCCCCGGAGACGGAGTGAGCCCACCCCGTCGGGAACGGGGCGGGCTCAGTGCTTCGGCCGAGGGCTCTCTGCCTCAGGACGTCGGGATCACATCGCCGTCGATGGCGACGACCACTGATCCCGATCCCTCGGCCAGACAGCCGTGGTCCGGAAAGCAGTCCACGTGCAGATGGTCGTCCTGATCCGCCTCCGCGGCGAAGCCCTCGATGTTCTCGGCGAGGAGCGAAAAGGACTCCGGGCCGCCCTGCAGATCCATGGACCCGCTGTCCCCGGACGACGAGATCGTGATCTTCCCGCTCGTCTGCCGGAATGTCATCCGTGACAACGACCTGCTGTACGGGAACGGATCAGAGACCCACTCCAGGAGAATCTCTCCCTGCCCGCTCCGCAACTGACGTCCCAGGGACCGCAGTTCGGAGCGGGTGCCGGAGAGCTCCAGCTCCCCGGTCGAATCACCGCGCAAGACCTTCACCGTTACGCCTCTGCTCTTCGCCTACGGCCGCGCCCACAGAGGCATTACTCCTGTTCGGGCACTTGCTCCGGGGGATGCCTCCTGAGCCAGGTCTCCCCCTCGGCGCGCTCCGCTGCAGGAGTGCGCGGATTGGCGGAACGCCGCTCCACGTAGTCACGGATGACCTTCACCCGATGCGGGTCGGGAACCACCAGGGAGCCGATGGACTCCTGCCATGTGGTGCCTCGCAGGATGACGTTGCCGTCGAGCGAGAGCATGGCGAACTCGGGAGAGCCCGCCGCCGATCCCAGCACTCCGGTCGCGGCACCGGCCCCCATGATGTCCCACTCCTCGCGGAGCCGGACGCGCGCCCAGCGCAGGATCGGCACCGAGTCGTCGTCGGCGTGGTTCACTCCCAGCAGGAACTCCCGGTCGTCTCCGAGGAACCCGTAGTCGAGCGCCAGCCGGAACCATCCGTCGTTCGCTTTCTCGATCAGCCGCGGATCGTCCCTGCGCACGGTCTCGTCGCGCCGTCCGTCCTCCCGGCGGCAGCTCGTGGCGAGCCAGGCGGCCGCGACGGGCAGTGTGCCGTCTGCACCTTCCGCCGCGCACCACTGCAAGCCCGCATCCGCGAGCGACGCCGCGAACTCTGCTTCTTTCACGGGGGGCAACCTTTCTCACCCATCTCAAGGCTCCTTGAGCCGACATGAAGCCGGTCGCCGGGGAGAATCCTGCCTCCCCGGCGACCTGACGCGCCACGACGCACGCGGCGGATACCTTCAGGACCCTTTACGTCCCCGGAGGGGTGTAGGGGTAGATCGCGTTGTAGTTGTGGTTCCTGACCCAGCCGATGTCACCGTGACTGTTGATCAGCACCCGGTAGTTGTTACCGCCGTTCGGGATGTCGTAGATCTTGGCTCCGCCCCACTTTCGGGCGATCCGCAGCGGCGTGGTCTTGCGCACCGTGAAGAAGTCGGGGTCCCCGTTCTCGTCCAGCCGCTGCGGGCGTCCGTTGAGCTGGATGTCCGCGACGCCCTCGTGGACGATTTTGGGGGTCTCCGGAACGGCGTTGCCCGGCGACACCCTCCTGGGGCAGTTGTGCACGAGCACCGGCGTGGACCCGGCGAGCACATAGTACGCATGCACATCGGCGACAGTGAGGTTGTGCACGGTGGCCAAGCCGGTCCAGCGGTCGATCCCCGTCACCCGGACCGTGGTCCCGTCGGCGGCGAGCAGCCACTCGCCGGGGACGAGGTGGGTGGCGTCGATCCACTTGCCCAGCTCCGGCACCCAGAAGGGGTGGCCGTCCGTCGCGGTGAGCGAGACCTTCCGCTTCTCGCCGTCGACGGACAGGGTGATCCTCACAAGGTGCTTCAGGCCCTTGCCGGTGATCTCGGCGGTGACCGTCTTGACGCTGGTGCGGCCGGTCTTCGGGTCGGTGGTGCGGACCTTGTCGCCGGTCCTGATCTCCTCGATCGGCTTGGTGGTGCCGTCGGCCAGCAGGACTCCGGTACCGGGGGCGAAGCTGTTGCAGGGCGTCCCGTCGTCCTCGATTCCCCGCGCACCGCCGAGATAGGCCAGGAACACCTCACTGGTGATGCCCTCGATGACCTTGCCCCGGGCGACCTCCTTGGCCTCGTCCGCGCACTGGTCGGCGTGGTAGACGCAGTAGGTCGCCGCGATCTCCTTGGCCTTCGCTACGTCCTTGCCGCCGTGCAGCACGTAGAGGTAGGCCTGGCGGCATCCCTCGCGGCCGTAGCAGGCGGAGCCCGCCGTGGACGACTCGTAGGCCGGGTTGTACCAGAAGTCGTCCGTGAACTCCCCGTTCATCCGGGGGGACCAGAAGTTGTCCGCCAGCTTGTCGATGTCGTTGGTGACGGGGGTGTTCGACGCCACCCAGTGCTTCTTCGCCGCCTGGGAGCGCTTGTAGATGTTGCCCCGGTGGTAGTCGGACGTGCCGGTCCTGGCGTCGTAGCCGACTTCCTCCTGCTCGTGCTTGCTGCAGTACTTGATGTCGTACTGGCAGGAGTTGGGCTTGGAGCCGATCTCCGTGCCCGCCGGGTCGGAGTAGGTCAGCGGGTTGTTGTCGGCGTACGTGTAGCCGTGCATCTGCTGCGGGTCGGTGGCCGTGAAGACCGGGTCGACCGACAGGAAGCGGCCGGTCGCCGGGTCGTACTCGCGCGCGCCGAGATGGGTCAGGCCCGTCGCGGTGTCGTTGGTGCCGCCGACGAAGCCCCTGGTGCCGGTCCAGGTGCTCGGCACGGTGCCGCGCAGCCCGCCGAACGGCAGGCTCCGGCGCTGGGTCAGCGCCTGCGTGTCGGCGTTGACGGACAGCTGGGCGGTGCCGTGGTGGTCGGCCAGGGTGAAGGAGACGGTGCCGTCATTGGC
The DNA here is from genome assembly GCF_044767525.1 of Streptomyces sp. NPDC101234. Classification (NCBI taxonomy): domain Bacteria; kingdom Bacillati; phylum Actinomycetota; class Actinomycetes; order Kitasatosporales; family Streptomycetaceae; genus Streptomyces; species Streptomyces sp. NPDC101234. Next base: position 101,572 of record NZ_JBIWOA010000038.1, read on the forward strand.
CTGCACGGCCTGGTGGCCGCCGCCGAGGTCGAAGTAGCGGGTGCCCTTGGCCGTCGTGGCGCCCGTCGCCAGGGTGATCTCGGTCGCACCGAGGTAGAGCGTGGTCTCGGTCGGGGTGCGGCCGATCAGGCGGTTGCCGTCGGCGTCGTACAGGTACTCGGTGACCTTGTCGCTGCCGCCCTCCACCGGCTGCGTGACCTTGGCGAGGTGGCCCTCGGCGTCCCAGTCCAGGGTCTGGGAGGTGCCGTTGCCCAGCAGACGGGTGTGGGTGTTGCCCGCGACGTCGTAGGTGAAGCTGTCGGTGGACTTCACCGTGCCGGTGGTGGTGTCCACGGAGCCCAGCGTGTGCGGCCGGACCGCACCCGCGTCGGGGTAGTGGTAGCTGCGCTGGGTGTCCGAGGCACCGCTCGTGGTGGCGTGCTGGGTCTCGGTGAGCCGGTTGCCGACCTTGTCGTAGGTGTAGGAGGTCCAGTACGGGGCCGGGCCGCCCGGCGTCGCGGCGGTGGGGGTGGTGACACAGCCGGTGGTCGACTGGGCCCACGCCTCGGTCAGCCGGCCCAGATAGTCATAGGTGAAGCACTGGTTGTCGGTGCCGGAGCGTGAGGTGTCCGAGACGGACAGGACGTTGCCCGCCTCGTCGTAGGAGTAGGTGTTGTACTGGTCGACGCCCGAGACGTCCTGGCGGTCCACCCGTGTGGTGGCCAGCCTCTGGGTGCCCCACTGGTAGGTGTTGGTCTCGTACGTGGCCTTTCCGCCGTTCGCGGCCAGCGAGTACTGCAGCGGCTTGCCGACGGAGCTGTAGGAGGTGGTCCCGGTGAGGTTCTGCGGGCCGCTGACCTTGACGGGCCGCAGCGTGCCGTCCTCGTAGGTGTAGGCGACGGTGTTGGCGGCCAGGTCGCCGGCCTTCGGGTAGCCGACGCCCTGCACCGTGCCCGACGCGTTGTAGGTGGTCGTCGACAGATAGGTGCCCTGCAGCGCGCCCTCGGTCGACGGGATCGTCACCGAGGTGCGCAGGGGCCGGTACAGCCGGTCGTAGGCGACGACGCTGGACTTGTACTCCTGGCCGCCGCTGTAGCGCGAGCTGGACGCGAGCCGGCCCTTGGCGCCGCTGATCGTGTCGTAGACCCACTTGGCGCGCAGGGTGCCAGTGGAGGAGGTGTCCCGCAGCTCGGTCCTGCGGCCCAGACCGTCGTAGGCGGTGGCGAGGACGGTGCCTCGGGCGTCCTTGGTGCTGGTCAGCTGGGCGCGGTCGTCGTACTCGTTGTGGGTGGCGCCCTTGTCGGGGTCCGTGGTGTCGGTGAGCCGGCCCATCAGGTCGTACGTCCAGGTCCAGGCGTTGCCCGCCGGGTCGGTGACCCTGGTCAGCTCACCGCGCGGCGAGTAGCCGTAGGACGTGGTGTCGTAGGCGGCGTCGGCGTCACGGGAGCGCAGCTCACGCAGTTCGGTGGTGTTGCCGCGGGCGTCGGTGACGGTGGTCTGGGCCGTGCCGCCTACCGGCGGGATGACGGTGGTGCGGTCGCCGCCGTAGAGGGTCTTCGTGATGCCGAGGACCGTGCCGCCGTCGCCGTTGCCGGCGATCTGCCGCAGCTCGGTCGGCCGGCCCAGACCGTCGTAGGTGTAGCGGTTCTGGGTCTCCACGCTCAGCGCGTTCTCGGGCTTGAACATCGTCGTGGAGGGCGCGGTGGTGTCGGTGTAGTAGGTGGCGAACTCCTTGGTCACCTGGCCGCGTTCGTCGTAGAAGGTGTCCGCGAGCAGCGTTCCGCCGTTCGGGCCGGGCGCCTGGGTCTGGCGGGGGCGCAGGAAGCCGTCGTAGAAGGCGTACGAGGTGTCCTGGGTGCCGGAGTTGCCGATGGTCTTCGTGCCGACGGCGACCGGCTTGGCGTCGGTGATGGTGTACGTGAACTCGTAGCTCGGGGTCTGGCTCGTGGTGCGGTCGGCCAGCCACACCTTGATGGAACGGCCCAGCGGGTCGTACGCGTACGTCGTGACCTTGCCGTTGGTGTCGGTCTCGGTGAGCGGCTGCCCGCGCAGCGCCTCGTAGGCGGTGGTCGACGTCTGGGCGGTCGTGCTGTCCCCGGCCGTGGCGGGCGGGGTGGTCACCGTGCTGCTCGTCGGGAATCCGGTGGTCGGGGTGTACGCGGTGGTGGTGGTACGGCCGTCCGAACGCGCGGTGCGGGTGAGCGTGCCGCCGGAGGTGACCGTGACGTCGGCGGTCAGGTCGGTGGTGGTCAGCGCCCGTCCGTAGCCGTCGTAGGTGGAGGCGGACTCCAGATAGGCCGCGGTGGTGCCGCTGTACGCCTTGAGTTTCGCGGTCCTGGTGGCGTCGCCCTTCGTCGCTGCGGCACCGTACGCCCCGCCGTCGTAGGCGGTGCGGACGTCGGAGAGCACGTCGGCCGGGCGGCTGGTGGTGGCGTCGCAGGCCTTGGCGACCGTCTCGACCCGCACGGGGGCGTCGACAGGGACGCTGCCGGAGACGTAGGTGGTGCGGGTGCACTGGTCGTCGGCCGCGGTCGTGGTGTCGCCCAGGTCCTCGCTCTGGGTGACCAGGCCGGTGGTGGTGTCATGGGTGTCGGAGCCCGCGGTGGTCCGCCACTTGACGCCCGCGCCGTCGTCCAGCGAGGTCCAGGACCTGGTGGAGGCGGAGCCGGTGAGGTTGGCGGTGACGGTGCCCCAGTCCCGGACCTTCTTCGCGGTCTGCTGGTACCAGGGCCGGCTCACCGTCTTGGAGAGCACCTTGCCGCCGGGACCGGAGTAGGTGACGGTCTTGTAGGCGAACCCCGCCTGCGACTCGTGGTCGGTGATCGGGTCGCCCTCGCCGGAGTCCAGGGTGACCGACACGCTCTTGGTGCCGCCGGAGGAACTCTGCCGGTCGCCGTCCATACCGCGCAGGAAGTACGTGTCCGTCTGCGACTTCATCGCCGACGCGCCGCCCTGCCCGCCGGTGCGCACCCGTACATGGCCGTAACCGCGCCACTGCGACCAGGTCTTGGACTTCTCCTTGGTCATCCCGTCGTCATCGTCGTAGTGCCAGGCGGCGCCGTCCAGGTAGTCGTACATGGTGACCTGGTCGGGCGCGCCGCCGGTGCGGTCGGTCGACGTGACCGTGTCGACCACGTACTTGTTGAACCACTGCCGGTCCGGGTCGTCGGTCGTACTGCCGCCGATGTACTGCGGGAAGCAGCGGGTCGTGTTGGTCTGCGGCGTGGGCAGCGCGGCCGCGTCACAGACCGGGGCCGAGTAGCCGACGTCGATCTGGCCGCCGGACTCGTCGGCGACGGTGGACAGCCGGGACTTGATGTACGGGGCGTAGCCGTCGCCGATCTTGTCCAGCCGGTTGGCGAGCTGGGTGTAGGCGAGGGTGACCTTCGGCAGGGTGACCGAGCTGGTGCCGTCGTAGCCGGTGCGCTGGACGGAGTCCAGCAGCAACTGGTAGTCGGTGTCGGCCATCCCCCACCGGTGGGTGAGCTTCCAGCCGTCGACGTTGCTGTAGGAACCGGACACCAGTACCTGGGTGGTGACACCGGTCAGCCGCTTGCGGGTGAAGAACGCCGGGGAGTAGCGGCCGTTGTCGCAGTCAGTGCCCGCTTCGCAGTTCAGGTCCCACGGGGTGTCGTACCAGTACTGGGAGTCCGTGGAGATGGACGAGCACGTGGTCGAACTGTCGGGGATGCACCGCTCACTGCTGGTGAAGTTGACCTTGGCCAGCGCCTTCGCCGAGTACATGGCCGTGTTCTTCAGCCCGTACTCGATGCGGTCCACCGTCCCGCCGCGGACGTACGTCGTGTCGTCGGCGGCGGTCAGGTTGCGGCCGTAGGAGTTGGTCTCCTTGTCGTAGTAGTACGCGACCGCGTTGCCGTGCGGGTCCACGACGTAGTCGAGGTTCCAGCGCCAGCCCTGCTGGCACCAGGAGGCCGCGAACGTCGAGGCGTTGCACGGTTCGCCGGTGTTGTTGCCGAAGACCGGCACCGTCCAGGTCGAGTCGGTGGTCTCGTTGCCGGTCGCCCAGCCCGGCAGCCGGTTGTAGCCGAAGTAGTACTGGGTGCCGTCGGGGGTCGTCACCCGCCAGTACTCGTCGTTGCGGGCGCCGTTGGAGCGCACGTCGGACGACGAGCCGTAGATCCGGTCGATCTTCGTGCCGTCGTCGTTCTGCAGCTTGAAGGAGTTGGTGCCGTTCGGCACCAACTCCCCGCCCGAACCGTTCAGCGACAGCGTGGCGTTGTCGTACGCCCAGCACAGGTCGCCCGGCTTGTTCCCGTCGGCGTTGGTCGCGCCGTCGTCCGCGCACCCCTTGTAGCTGCGCTCGATGAAGCCGGGCGACAGGTCGAACCCGTCACCGACCCACGAGGCCTGGTTGTTGGTGTTGCCGGTACGGCCGTCGACGCCACCGGAGGAGTACGAGAGCCCGACCTGCGGGGTCAGCCCGCCGGGCACCTGCGGCACCGCCATGTCGTACGACCACGCGAACGAGCCGCTGCTCTGATCCGTGCTCCACGTCGACGAGGAGGACAGGGAGGTGGCCTTGTAGTCGCCCCTGTCGCCGCTCGCCGAGGCGGTCGCCGCGAGGACGGTCGCCGTGCTCGCGCTGAGGGTGACCGAGTTCGCGGTCAGCGTCTGCTTCTCGGTGTCGTTGACCGTCGCCACCGGCCGGGTCGTACGGCACTGCTTCTTCTGCGGGGTCGTCAGTGCACACGCGGGCAGCCGGACGAGGGTCAGCCGGGACGCATAACCGCCGCCGTACAGGCCGGCGAACGAGGAGTAGTCCAGCCCGGCGCGCACCTTGCCGCCGCGCTGGGTGCCACCGCTGCGGCCGGGGGTCAGTGCGAAGACCGGTCCGTCGACACCCGTCTTCCGCGCCGCGCCGCGCGACAGTGTGCTCACGGTGTAGGCGCCGGCGGCCGCGGACCGCTCCGCCTCGGTGCCCAGGGTGAGCGGGAGTCCCTTGACCGGGGTGGGCTCATGACGGAGCGTCACCTTCACCGTGCTCGCCTTCGGCCAGCCGGTGGCCGGCGCCTCGGCGGGCGTCCGGGGCCCCTTCATCACCTTGCGGGGCAACGCCTTGCCCACCGGACCGCCGGCGACCGGCGACTCGGCCTGCGGCAGCGCCGGCTTGCGCCAGCCCTGGGCGACGGCGGGCACTCCCGACGCCTGCAGCAGTGTCGCGGTCAGCACAGCGGCCGTGGCCATGGCCACCCGGGGCCATGGCCGAAGGCCCGTTCGTGTGCGTCGTCTGGTCTTCATTGCGGGGCTGTCTTCCTCCCGTTGAGTGCTCCGCGGGCAGCAGGGGGCCGCACACGGCGGAGTGAGGCAGGTGGCCCGGGAGTGGGGGCCCGGCCCCCCCCGCGGCGGGCCGGGCCCCCAAACCGGGGGGGGTGCCCGAACTCGCCCCGGGGGGCCGCGGGGGCCCCCCCCCCCCAAACCACCGCGCGGTGTTGCGTAAT